>CAXTMQ010000065.1:0-3534 GCA_964245305.1 uncultured Pyrinomonadaceae bacterium | reverse complement strand
TGCTCCGCGTAAGGAATCCGGTGCAGAATACGGCGCAGTTCGAGCGCATTCAAAGCAAACTTCGCGGATTGCCGAAAGCTCCGACGACGGCGCAAATCGAGCAAAGCGGACAAGGCAACGGCAACGGAAATGGCAATGGGAACGGCAACAGCACGATGTCGAACGGCAGATACGAAAGCCGTGTCGAATATCCGTCGTCGCGCACGCGAAATTATAACGGCGGTTTCGGTAGTCTAAGCGTACCGGAAAATTGGCAGACCGTTTCCGAATCGCAAAGTTCGATTTGGTTCGCGCCGACGGGCGCATACGGCAACAACGGCATTACGCACGGTGCGTTGGTCGGCATCGAGCGCGGCAGCGGCGGAACTTTGCAGCAGGAAACAAACAATTATATCAACGGGCTTTTACAAGCGGATGGAAATGATTATTTACAGCAGCGTGGCGGAATCTCACGCGCGACCGTCGGCGGCAGAAGCGGTTTGGGAACCGTCTTGGCGGGACGTTCGCCGATTACCAATCGCAACGAAATAACCACCGTCTATACGACTCAGCTTCGCAACGGTCAGCTTTTTTACGTGATTACAGTTACGCCGGAAAGCGAATCTTCGAGCTATAACGCGGCTTTCCGCAATATGCTCAATTCGATTCGTTTGAGCAACTGATTTCAGTTTCGATAAAAATAAAAACGCGCCGCGAAATTTAAAGTTTTGCGGCGCGTTTTTATCTGATTTTCTCGAACAGCTTTCTGAAAACCGGCAGATTTTTTTCTTCGACCGCCATTTCGCGTTCGGTTTTTACGGCAAACGGGTTTTCGGGCAATTCGATTTCGCGCAAAAAAATATTCGCTTTGATAATTTCAAACATTTCTTCGGCAAGAAAATCAACGTCAGTCTGAATAAAAATTTTACCCGAAATCATTAAATGCCCGACGACTGTTTCGACTAAATTTTCGTCAACAAGCCGCCGCTTGGCGTGTTTTTTTTTATACCAGGGGTCGGGAAATTGGATTGTAACCATCTGCAAAATGTCAGCGGGAAGCGTCTTCAAAAAATGGTCGAGCGAATAAGTGGCGTTGTTGAATTCGTAATGCAAATTCGTCAAGTCGTTTTCTTTAGCAATGCGATTGGCTTCAATAACGAGCGGTTCGCGGATTTCCACGCCGAGAAAATTGGTTTCGGGAAAAATCTGCGCCATTTTCAGCAAAAATCTGCCGCGCGCCGAGCCGATGTCGAGATGAAGCGGCAAATTCGCGTCGGCGAAAAATTTCTCGATTTCAATCGGTTTCGGCGTGAAACGATAAAACGGCGCGAGCGGGTTGACGTGCTGGTGAACTCTGACTCTCGGCATATCTGAAAGCTAAATTAGACGACTCCGAAAATCAATAAAACGCTGAAAACACAGACGGCTAGAAAAATTCCGAGCGCGGCGAGTCCGGCGATTTCCGTCGCTTTGCCGACCTCGCGCGGGTCTTTGTATAAATCTTTCGGAATCTGTATAAATCCGTAAACCGCGCCGACGATCAGCCAGCCGAGATTAACGTAATTATCAAAGTGATGATTGAGGAAAATCCCGTAGAGCGCGATAAATCCGATGTTGAAAAGCATATTTTTGAGAAATGCATCGGAAAGAAGTTTGCGCCGCAGAAAGCCGTAAACCGCGAGATAACCGAGAAATCCGACGATACCGCCCGACGCGCCGACCGAAACGCCGTCCGGCAAAAATATCAGGCTCAAAACGCCGCCGCCGATTGCCGAGAGCAGAAAAATAATTGCCAGATGCGCGCGGTTGGAAAGCGTTTCGATAAGTTTGCCGAGAACGTAAAGCGCGTAGCAATTTAGCAAAAGATGAACCGCGCCGCCGTGCAATGCCGCGCCGGTCAAAATGCGCCAATACTGACCTTCGACAAACAAAGGCTTGTAAAATCCGGCGCGGAAAATAGACAAATCGCCGCCGAGTAAAATCGAATTTCCGCCGTCAACAGTAAATTGCGCGAGCGACACGAGGACGAGCGCGGCAATCAAAATTATTGAGTAATACGGAACAGTAAATGCCGCCTGCCGCGCGTTCTCAGCTTGTTCGACGGGCGTTCCGACTTGTTCCGCTTCAGTTTGATATTGCAAAGACATAATTTATTTAGATTGCAGATTTCGGAATTTAGATCGCAGGAAAATCAAATCCAAAATCCAAAATCCAATTCACATTGCCAATCCGCCGTCGGGTTGGATGACTTGTCCGGTGATGTAACGCGCCGCGTCGGACAATAAAAAGCAGGCGATTTCGGCGACTTCCTGCGTGTTGCCGAGTCTGCCGAGCGGAATTTGCGCCAAGATTTTTTCGCGGTATTCGCGGTTCATTTCCGCCGCCATTTCGGTTTCGATCAAACCGAGCGCGAGCGCGTTGACCGTGATTTTGCGGCTCGCCACTTCCTTCGCCAGAGCCTTCGTCAAACCGATCATTCCGGCTTTCGATGCCGAATAATTCGTCTGTCCGAGCATCCCGACCACACCGGAAATCGAAGCGATATTCAGAATCGAACCGCCCGCGTCGTTTTTCATCATCGGTCGCAGAACGGCTTTTGAAAAATTAAACGCGCCCTTCAAATTCGTATCAATCACGTCGTCCCAATCCGTTTCCTTCATCCGCAAAATCAAAGTGTCGCGCGTGATGCCGGCGTTGTTGATTAAAAAATCAATCGTGCCGAATTCGCTTGTTGATTGCTTAACAAATTCGGCGGACGTTTCGGTGTTTGCTACATCGCATTGCCCCGCGAAACATTTTACGCCCGCCGCTTCGATTTCCGCTTTTAACTTTTCGGCTTCGTCCGCGCTTTTCGCATAATTAAACGATACATCTGCGCCGCGCTTTGCTAATTCGAGCGCGATTGCCCGACCGATGCCGCGCGTCGCGCCCGTTACGATTGCCGATTTTCCCGCAAATTGTTTTTCACTCATAAATATTTCAAGGGTTTTGCACAAAAATAAGCTGTCAATAGTCCGCTGTCAACTATCAGTTATAAAAAGCGAATCTTTCGATAATAGCTGATAGTTGACAGCGGACTATTGACAGCTTGATGAAAATTCAAAATTTCCGTCGAAACTATTTCTCGACTAATTTTCCGTCCGCCAGAGCAAATTTCATTTGTCCTTTCGCCGGATTTTTGCATAAGCCCTGCGGTTCGTCGGTCGGGCAGGTTTCGGTCGCGCCGACGATTTCTTTATTGACGACTTTGAGAAGCGTGAAACTACGCAGAAATTTTCCGCCGACCGTTTCGTCCGCTGCCGGTTGATATGCACCTTTTTTATTGAGAAAAACGGCAAGCTGCTGTCCCCACGAATTTCCGCCGCCGAAGCCTTCGAGTGTGTATTGCACGACCACGTCTTTTACGCCGTCGCCGTCAACATCGCCGTAGACGATCTTTCGCGCCTGTTTGTATTCGATTGCGTCTTCCTTATTTTTGTTAATGTGCGCGGCAATCGCCTTTTGCAAACTCTGCGCTTTTGTTTCGATTGATGCGAATAAAACAAACGCTGCGAT
>CAXTMQ010000064.1:0-17920 GCA_964245305.1 uncultured Pyrinomonadaceae bacterium | reverse complement strand
ATGTCGTCGGGCAAAATCGAGCCGACTTCGTTAATCATCGTGCCGGTTTTCGGCGCGAGACGCTTGCGGATTGATTCGATGTAGCGCACGACATCAACGAATTTGTCGGCTTGCTCGAACATCGTAAATTGATGGGATTCAATCGGCTGATCGCCCGTCGGTTGCGCGTAAAAATGATACGAAATCATATCGAGCGGAATTCTGACACGATGATTTTTCGCGTTTAAAAAATACTCGAAAAATTCCGGCTGTTTCGCCGGATAAGCCAGCGACATTCCGACAAATTTTGCCTGCCTGTCAACTCGTTTAATTGCGCCGACAATAGCGTCATAACGCTTCGTATAATCTTCGGGCGTGATTTGATGTTCAAATTCCGGCTCGTTGAAAACTTCCCAAAATTCGATTTTTTTCCGATAGCCCGATTCGCGCCGCTTGCCGAATTCGTCCGCGAAACCGCCTTTTACATACCAATTCGCCAGCCGCGCGTAATAATCGCCGAGTTCTTTGCCCGTCACATCGCGCAGTTCAGTTCCCTGCGGATAACTCCAAACTTCTTCGTTCGGATTCGCGCTGTAATAAACCGGAAATTCCGTGCGATACATCCACGCCGGAACGGTGCTGAAAGCAAGTACGCGTCGCTTGCCGCTCGTCGCGTCGAGAAAATCCGAAACCATCGGATCAATCAGCGAAAAATCCCACGAAGTTTTTCCGTCTTTCGGCGCATCGAGCGCGGCAACCGACAAGCGCGGATACGGATACCAAAGTGCGTAGCGAACGAAATCGGCGTTCAGATTTTTCAACGCCGCAAACGCCTGTTTGTGAATCGGCGAATCGCGCCGCAGTTTTGGATTGACGACGACCTGCAACGTCGGCACGGTTTTGGAAACGGAGATTATTTTTTCCCATTTGACCGCCAATTTTAAAGGCTCTTGCGCCAAAATCGATGCGGACGACGACACGCCGCAAAAGATCAGTAAAAATATAATTCCGCTAAATTTTCTGCGCCGCTTGAACATTCGTAATGTCTTTAATCTTTAACTTCAAATTTGAAATCTGAAATATTTATTCGACCGCAATTAGTTGATAATGATGAATTTTCGGCTGTGCCGCCGCCCGCTGTTTTTCGACGAGTTTTGTTTCCAACGCATCAAGCATACTCAAAATCTTTGCCGCGTCCGCCGGATTTTCCTTTTCAAACGACACTTGAATTTCGCGCCAGCGCGTGAAATGAATTTTATTATGCTGTTCAGTCAATTTGTGAACCGCCATCGCTTGTTTCATCATCGGCGTTTCAAAATTCGCCAGATTAATGCCGTTCGCTAATTCTTTTTCAAAAAATTTCCCGATTTCCCCGCCGTCAATTTTCAGCGTGTAACGAGCCGCACTCAAATCCGTGACTTGCAAAATTTCCCGATTTAAATTTTCGACGATTTTTGAAAAACTCGATACAAACGCCGTCGTTTTGTCGCCCGTATCAATCGGAAAAGGCAGTGATTCGTCAATCTGCGTCCACGAAATTTCTTTGCTGGATTTTTTTAATTCGGAAACTTTTGCATTTTCCTGACGTGCGATTTTCGCGCTCGCCGCGTTGATTTCAATTGCCGTGACAAGCGCGGGAGCGTTCCACGATTTGAGCAGTTCGTTTGCCATCAGCAAGCCGCCCGCGCTCGACGGATGAATGCGGTCGGGAATGATTTTCTGCGCCTGTTCCTCGTCAATTTTTTGCGCCTTTTGAATCGCTCCGACGAGCGGCGCGTTCATATCGGCGAGATTCAGATTATTTTTTCGCGCCAAATCTTTGACGAACTGCGCGTAGCGAATCAGCACGTTGTTGTAACCGCCTTTGACCGGCGGAGCAAGCCGCCACGCATTGCCGTTCGTCCAATCGTCGAACGGCGACGGCGCGAGCATAGTAACGCGCAAGTTTGGCAAATCTTTTTTGAGCAGCGTCAAAAGCCGCTCGTAACCTTCCGTAAAACCTTTGTCGCAGTCGGCGTTCGATTCGACGTAACAACCGTCGTTCATTCCGAACATTACCGTTAAAACAGTCGGTTTGTAGGGCAGAACGTCGCGCCGCAGACGTTCGTCCGCCGTTCCGCCGCCGCCGCCGTAAATTCGGTCGCCACTCCAGCCGGAATTCGTAAAATCAATTTTTAATTTCGGAAACCTGGTCAGCGCGTAAGTCTCGACAAAGTTCGTGTAAAAACTCTGCTCGGTGATGCTGTCACCGTAAAAAACCACGTGGTCGCTGTTCTTCAAATAAAAATTCGCGGCTTGCCCGCGCGCGATGCCGTCTCCGAAAAACAACAGCGCGAACAAAATACACGCGAATTTAAGCGACCCTTTCACTTCTTCACCTCGGAAATTTTTATTTGACGACCGTGAATGCGGAATTTTTAGGAAAGCGTCAATCTATGAAAATTGACGCTTTCTTCTTCAAGGCTAAAAGTTGAACTTACCGGCGAATTGGATAATTCTCGCATTGCCGATTGTCGAGGTAACTTTACCGAAGTTGCCTCCGCCGAGAACCGAGTTCGGATTGGCGAAATGCGGTGTGTTGGTGACGTTAAAAAATTCAAAACGCACCTCGAAATTCATTCCTTCGCGGATGCGGCTCAGATTGAAAGTCTTAAACGTGGAAAAATCTAGATTTGAATAAGCGGGACCGCGCAGAATATTTCGTCCGGCATTGCCCGGTTTGGCATCGGTCACGCCGGTCTTGGTAAAAGCCGCCGTATTGAAATAATTACTCAAAGTCGGATTATCGACATTCGGATCGCCGATCAGATTCGGACGTAGTGACGTTCCGGCGACCGAATTAACGACGACGTTGACGGGCAAACCAGTACGCCCAGTATAGATGGCATTAATTTGCCATCCGCCGAGAAACGCATCAACGACCGCATTGGCATCGCTCAGAAAGGCTTTGCCTTTGCCGATTGGCAGTTCGTAATTGACCGTGCCGACGTAATTATGACGCACATCGTTTCCGCAGACGGCGCGTTCCGCATCCAGATTGCGCGGGTCTTGCGGCGACTGATTATTTCTTCCCAGATTGAACGGCGCGGGTCCGTTGTCCATACATTTGCTGTAGGTATAGCCGAAGAAGAAACTCAAGCCGCGCGAAAAACGCTTGTCGGCTTTGACCTGCAAAGAATTATAATCCGCCACGCCCGCCGAAAATTGTCCCTGCACCGCGCCCAACTGATTCGAGATGAGCCTGACATTGTTAACTTTTCGGTTCAGGTCGCCGACGGCATACGGCAATTTGCGGCTGGTCGAGCCGACGTATCCGGCTTCAATCGTGAGCTGCGAGAAAAGCTCGCGCTGCAAAACGAGATTGTAAAGCTGTGAATAGCCGGTTTTGAAATTTGGATCAACGTAAAAGAAAGATTGGTTCGCCGCGCCCGGAATCGTTAGAGCGTTGATGCTCGACGCGCCGCTCGGAATCGTAATCGATGTCGTGCGCGGAATTCCCGTGTCCAGTCTGTAACTGAGGTCATATGGCGTATTTGTATAAACCGATTGAATCGCAAACGGATAATTTTTCGTCAGAATATCGCTGCGCGCGTCGTTTTCCGGCGAATAAAAAACTCCGTAACCGGCGCGCAAAACCGTCCGGTCGTCGAGTTTGTAAGCGATTCCAAGACGCGGCATAAAATTGTTTTTATCCGGTTTGACCAAAGTCTTGGAATTGCCGCCGCGTCCGGCAAGCTGAAGCTGTTTGGTCGCCGGATCAAAGTTTGAAATATTGTTATTTTTTTCCGAATACGGGCTTTGATACTCGTATCGAACGCCGTAGTTGAAAACGAGTTTCCGGTTGACCTGCCAACTGTCCTGAACGTAGAAACTTCGCTCGGAAGCCTTCGTTCGCGGATCTGTCAACTGCAATCCGACAAAAGCGTAAGTCGGATAACCCAAAAGCAAATCGGCAATGTCCGAGCCGCCGTTCGGGAAAGCCGAACGAAAACTCGAATCATAAAAACCCGTCGCGTCGTTGCAGTCAACGTAACTGTAATTACAGTAATTCTGGTCTCCCGTGAGAGTCGTTGAATAAGGACCGTTAAAATAAAAATAGCCGGTCGGATAAAGCGAAAATGTCGGTGTCGCATTCAGTCTTCTGAAATCAACGCCGGCTTTAAGACTGTGCGAACTGAACTGTTTGGTGACGTTATCAATAAACTGAAAATTGCTGTCCAGAAAAGCGAGCGGTTTGAAAGTAGAACCGCCCGTCGTATAACCCGTGCCGAGTTGAATTTGCGGCAGCCCGCTGGTTTGCGCGAAATTGGATAAATTGATGTTGCCGAATCCGAGCGAAGCCGCCGCGGTCGGGTCGCTGTTAAGCTGATCTTGCGCGAGACGGAAGCGCGTATATCCGAAACGGAATTCGTTGATTAAACTGGTGGAAAAAATATGCGTTTCGGCAATCGAAAACGATTGATTAACGGCATCGCCCTGATCGGCAAAACCGCCGTCGCCGCCGCCTGCAATCGGAATCAAATTCTCGAACCGGTCGCCTTGCAGATAATCGAACGGTGTGTAGTGATAAGTCGCCGCCAGACTGTCCTTTTCCGAGATATTGTAATTTATCTTGGTTTCGACGCGGTTTTGATTATAGCGATACGGTTGCGAAACGGGGAAATTGCCGTAATAGCCAAATGTTCCAGGAGTTCCGCCAAGCGTCGGGATGGGAAACAGTTTTTGCAGAACTGCGCGTCCGGCAGCACTAACGCGATTTGCCGGAATAATGCTATTTGCGAATCTCCGTGTAGTGTAATTATTGTTCAAATAATACACCGGATCGAAAATGGCGACCGGATTGCCGGTATACGGGTCTTTCAAACCGGATAGATCAACATCGCCGTTCGGCAAAAATCTGATCTGACCGACGGGCGGAACATCGCCCAAATAGTTAAACGAATCGTTGCTGCGCGTGCCTTCATACGAAAAAAAGAAAAACAATTTATCTTTAATAATCGGACCGCCGACTGTGCCGCCGAAATTATTCTGCTTTAAGTTTCCGCGCTGGGTGGCGAAAAACTGTCGGGCAGCGGTTTCGGTCGGGCGATAAAATTCATACAGACTGCCGTGAAAAGCATTGCTGCCCGATTTTGTCTGAATCGAAACGACCGCTCCGGCGGCTTTGCCGAACTCGGGCGCGTATGCTGAAGTTTGAATTTTGAATTCCTGCACCGAATCAACGCTCGGACTGACACCCGTATCATTATTGCGGTTCGCCGTCACTTCGATGCCGTCAATGCTCACCGAATTGCCGAATTCGCGCTGACCGTTGACCGAGATGTTCAGCGTGTTGCCGCCTTGTCCGTTGACGACACCCGGAGAGAGCTTCGTCAGATCTAAAAAGTTGCGTCCCAAAAGCGGCAAATCGGCGATTCGTTTTGTTTCGACAACCTGCGAGGTTTCCGTCGTTTGCGTTTGCAGCAACGGAGCTTCGGCGGCGACATTGACGGTTTCGGAAACCGCGCCGACGGCTAATTGAACATTAAATCGCAGCTTCTGGTCAATCTCCAATTTATTACTGCTGCCGACCTGCGTTGAAAATCCATCTTTCGTTACGGTGATCGTATAAACTTCCGGCGGCAGATTGACCAGCGCGAAATCGCCGTTCTCATCGGTTTGGACTGTGCGCGTCAATCCCGTACTTTCGCTTTTAGCGGTCACGGTCGCCTGCGGCACGCCCGCCGATTGCGCGTCGGTTACTTGTCCGAGAATTGTGCCGGACGTGGCTTGGGCAAATAACTTACCGGCACAGCAAAACATCGCGCCGACGAAAAAGACAAACATTGCGAATTTCAAGCAATTACGATTCATCATAAAACTCTCCTGACTTTGATTCGATTTTTCAGAACGGACTTTCAAAAAATTGAAAAGAAACGCCGCCTTTTCAAGGCGTTATAGATACGGAAATATAACTTCCTTTTAAATCAAAACGCGACTGCCCAAACATCGGCTTAACAGTTAAATTCTTTTTTCAAAAACTATTGCAAAGCCGACGATTCTGAGCGAAGTTTTAAGTTACGGTCATTAATTTGCTCATTTAAGCCTAATATGAGCAAAAAGTCAAGCCTTAATATGTTCGGTAAAGAGCATTATTTAAATAATTTTTTCTCGGCGAAATAAATTCGATTATTTATGAGTTAAAAGACAAATTTTCAAGCAGTTTGGTTTTGAATGTTTTCGATTTTATACTTTAAGAATTTTAATTCCCTTTTTGAGAATCGGCGCGATAGATTTTTCGGTCGCGCCTTTGTTGGTGATAAAAATATCTATCTCTGAAATCGGGCAAATCAATGCGGTTCCGGTCGCGCTGATTTTTTGGTGATCGGCGACGACGATTTTCTGCCGCGATTGTTTGAGCATCATCCGGTGAACGGCTGCCTGATCGGGATAATTCGTTGTCAATCCGTGTTCGGCATTGATGCCGTCAACGCCAACAAACATTTTGTCAACGAAAATCTCGCCGATGTTGGCAATCGCCGTCGGACCGACCAGAGCGAACCAATCGCCGCTCAGAGAACCGCCCGTCACGATGATTTTCAAATCACTGCGATGACTCAGTTCCATTGCGATATTAACGGCGTTCGTCACGACCGTGATATTTTTCCGGTGGCGAATACTGCGGGCGACCTGCGTCGTCGTCGTTCCCGCGCCGATGGCAATAACTTCACCGTCGGCGATCAGATTGGCGGCGGCTAATCCGATGCGGCGTTTTTCAATCGCTCTTTGCTGCTCTTGTTCCTGAAAAGATGAAACGTGTCGAAACGGTTCGTATAAAGCCGGTTCGACGGGAACCGCGCCGCCGTGTGTGCGGCGTAGCAAACCTTGCTGTTCCAGAACGCTTAAAGACCGTCGAACGGTTGACGGAGAAATTTCTAAAAGCGCGGCGAGATTATTAACCTTGACTTCCCCATTCCGCAAAAGTTCCTGAAGTATTTCGTTGGAATGCGGAGCGAAATTGCTTGTATCATTGTTTCTCATCGGCTTCGGATCAATTCGCGGTTGAAATCGAAGTAAAAAATTTCTAAAAGCGGAACTGACTGAACATTTTACCGCATACAAGCGGCGATTGTCTTTTGCGATGAAAAGTCCCGCGCTTCAAACTCGACTTGATTTACAAGACATTATCATTCAAATGATTGCGTGAAAATTGGCGACGGCAAAATCCTAAAATCATTTAATTCATTTTTGCACTTTTATTAAAGCGTTTTAAGGCGGTTTCGCTTATGATGTTTATTACGCGCAAAGAATTTTACCGTAATAAACGAATCGAAAATTTATGCTTTCAGATCATCCGCATCGGCGTTTGAATATTTTGACCGGAGAATGGATTTTGGTGTCGCCGCACCGCACGAAACGCCCTTGGCAGGGACAAGTCGAAAAAATCGCGGCGCAGGACGAACCTGCCTACGATCCGCAATGTTATCTGTGTCCGGGCAACAAACGCGCGGGCGACGAGACGAATCCCGAATACGCTTCGACGTTTTATTTCGACAACGATTTCGCCGCGCTGTATCCGAATTTTACGCCGGAAAATTTTAACCGCGACAATCTTTTAATCGCCGAAGGAGAACGCGGAATCTGCCGCGTGATTTGTTTTTCGCCGAAGCATAATTTGACGCTAGCGAAAATGTCGAACGAGGAAATCGTACCAATCGTCGAACTTTGGGCGCGACAATTTACGGAATTCGGCGCGGTTGATTTTATTAAATCTGTTTTGATTTTCGAGAATCGCGGCGCGATGATGGGCGCGAGCAATCCGCATCCGCACGGGCAGATTTGGGCGAGCGAAAGCATTCCGAACGAAATGGCAAAGGAAACGAATGCGTTTGAAAAATACCGCGCCGAAAAAGAAAAATGTTTGCTGTGCGATTATTTGAAAATCGAATTGGAAATTCGTGAGCGCGTCGTTTTTGAAAACGAAAATTTCGTCGTTCTCGTGCCGTTTTGGGCGATTTATCCGTTTGAAACTTTGCTTTTGCCGAAACGACATTCGAGCGGAATGGATGAATTAACCGCCGCCGAACAAGCTGATTTAGCCGACGCGCTGCGCCGCGTCACCGTGCGTTACGACAATGTTTTCGAGACGGCTTTTCCATACAGTATGGGCTTTCATCAGCGACCGACCAATGGGCGCGACGATTCGCTTTTCCATCTTCACGCGCATTTTTATCCGCCGCTTCTGCGTTCGGCGACCGTCAGAAAATTTCTCGTCGGCTTTGAAATTCTAGGTAGTCCGCAGCGCGACATCACACCCGAATCAGCCGCCGAACGATTGCGCGAAATGTCGGAGATTCATTATTTGAACGCTTAAAAATTAACCGCAGATGGACGCGGATAAACGCAAATATTTTTATCAAATAATATTTGCGTTTATCCGCGTCCATCTGCGGTTTAATTTTATTATTTCATCACCCGCGCCGCTTGTCTTTTCTGCAAAAGTTGATCGGCGATCACGCCGAGCAAAATGACCACGCCCATCACGGCGAAATTCAGACTCGACGGAATTCCCAAAAGATTGACGAGATTTTGCAAAACCTGCAAAAGAGCCGTGCCGATTAAAATGCCGATGATCGAACCCGAACCGCCGCGCAGAGAACAACCGCCCAAAACCGCCGCCGCGATTCCATAAAGTTCATAGGAGCTACCGTGCGACGAAGGCGAAATCGAATTGGTGTAAAAAGCGAGCAGAATTCCCGAAATTCCGGCGAGCAATCCGCACAAAATATACGCGCCCGAAACGATCAGATCCGAATTGATGCCCGAATAACGCGCCGCCGTTTCGTTGCGTCCGACGGCGTAAAGATAACGCCCGAAAATCGAGCGATGCAGCACGACGTAGGCGACGACGCTGATTAAAATCAAAATTATAAACGGTGTCGGAATGCCGAAAACGCTGCCCGTCGCCAAATTTTTCAGCGTTTCAAAACCTTCGCCCGTGCCGAAACCTTTTGTCTCATCGCCTGCGACAAACCGCGCCAAGCCGCGATAAAATAGCAGCCCGCACAAAGTCACGATAAACGATTGGATTTTGATTTTCGTGATGAGAAATCCGTTCAACGCGCCGATCAAAGTCGTTATCAAAATCACCAAAGGCACGGCGGCGATTGCCGGAAGATGCCATTCGACGAGAAAAATCGAAAGCAAAACGCCGAGCAGAGCGAACACTGAACCGACCGACAAATCAATGCCGCCCGTGATAATCACGAGTCCGAGTCCGATGCTGAAAATGCCGTAAATGCCGATCAGCCGCGCCAGATTTTGCAGATTGATCGGCGCGAGAAAACTCGGATTCAACACCGCCAAAACGACGCACAAAACGACGAGCAAAATAAATGTGCCAAGTTCTTTTCTCATAGTCTTCGAGTTCAAAGTTCAAGGTTCAAAGTTCAAAGTCGGTTCATCAAAATAACTTTGAACCTTGAACTTTGAACTAATGCTGTCCGACGGCGAGTTTCATCACCGATTCTTCGCTCGCTTCGCTGCGGTCGAGAATGCCGGTAATTCTGCCTTCGTGCATCACGGCGATGCGGTCGCTTTCGCCCAGAACTTCTTCCATATCCGATGAAATCATCACGATTGCTACGCCGCTGTCGGCTAAACCGCGCATCAGTTGATAAATTTCCGCCTTCGCGCCGACATCGATGCCGCGCGTCGGCTCGTCAAAAATCAGCAGTTTCGGATTCAAGGAAAGCCATTTCGCCAGCACGACTTTTTGCTGATTGCCGCCCGATAAATTTCCGGCGTTCGATTCGATTGACGGAGCTTTGACGCGCAGTTTTTCGCAATATTCTTTGGAAACTTTCGTTTCCGCCGATTTGTTGACGAGACCGGCGGACGAATAGCGCGGCAGCGCGGGCAGCGTGATATTTTCACGAATCGGCACATCTAAAATCAAACCGGCGTGGCGGCGGTCTTCGGGAATCAAGTAAATTCCGTTGCGAATCGCGTCACGCGCCGACGAGATTTTCACCTCGCCGCCGTCAATTTTAATCGCGCCGCCGACGGGCGCATCTACGCCGAAAATCGCCTGCGCCGCATCCGACCGACCTGCGCCGACAAGACCGGCGAAACCTAAAATCTCGCCTTTGCGGACGTTGAAAGAAATCGTTTGATTTGGATAACGGCGCGTTTTCAAATCGCGCACTTCGATCAAATCGGTCGTCTCGACGTTGACCGGCGGTTTTTCACGCCGCGCGAGATCGCGTCCGACCATCAATTTTACAATCGCGTCGTGATTGATTTGTTCACGGGCAAGCTCGCTGGCGTTTTTGCCGTCGCGCAGAACGACCACGCGGTCGGCGATTTCCTTGATTTCGCCCAAGCGATGCGAGATGTAAATGATGCTGACGTTTTGCCGCCGCAGTTCTTTGATGACCGACAAAAGCGTTTCGGTTTCGGTCAACGTCAAACTCGAAGTCGGTTCGTCCATAATGACGATGCGAGCGTTGACCGATAGGGCTTTGGCGATTTCGACCATTTGCTGTTCGGCAATCGAAAGCTGTTCGAGCGGCGTGTTCGGCGCAAAACTTAAACCTAGTCTTTTGAGAAAAACTTCCGTGTCGCGGTTTAGTTTGTCGCGGTCAACCAGAAAACCGAGCGTGCGCGGCTCGCGCCCCAAATACACATTTTCGGCGACGGTCAGATTGTCTAAAACATTTAATTCCTGATGAACGAAGCCGATCTGATTGGCGGTCGCGTCCGCCACGCCGCGAATCGAAACTTGTTTGCCGTCAATAAAAATCGCGCCTTCGTCGGGCTGATAAACACCGCCCAAAATCTTCATCAAAGTAGATTTTCCCGCGCCGTTTTCGCCCGCGAGCGCGACGACTTCGCCCGCGCCAATCGAAAAATCAACCGCGTCGAGCGCGATCACGCCCGGAAAATGCTTGCTGATTTTTCGCATTTCGAGAATCATATATTTCAATTACAAATTACGAATTACGAATTCTAAATTACGAATTGAAGAGCAAATATTCGTAATTCGTAATTTGTAATTCGTAATTGCCTATTTCCTTCCGCGCAGTTCGTTAATTTTCTTTTGGAACTCTTCGACGTTATCTTTTTTGATTGACTGGGTCGGAACGAAAATTTGTTTCGACGCGGGAATGACCGATTTATCGCCGTTTAAAATCGCGCGCATCATCTTGATTGCTTGATAGCCGAATTCAAACGGTTGTTGGACGACCGTGCCGTAAATCGTGCCGTCTTTGATGCCGGCGAGCGTGTCGTCTTCCTCGTCGAAACAGATTATTTTCACTTGTCCGCCTTTGCCGGCTTCTTTGACCGCGCCGTAAATTGCCGGACCGTTGTAGCTCCAAAGCCCGACGAGCGCGGCGACATCCGCATATTTGACGAGTGCGTCCGCCGCGTTCGATTTAGCGCGGGTATGATCGGTATCGTCGGTGCGCGTATCTATGATTTCGACGTTCGAGCCTTGCAGTTCCTGTTTGATGCCGTCGGCGCGTTCCTTAGCATTTTGCGCGTCAATTTTGCCGACGAACAAAATAATTTTGCCGCCGTTCGGCAACGCTTCCTTGATTAATTTTCCGGCTTCTTTACCGGCATCAACATTGTTCGTGCCGACATAAACGGCGCGGTCGGAATTCGGCGCGTCCGAATCCTGCGTCACGACGAGCGTCTTTTTCGCTAAATCGTTAATCTGTCCGGTTTGATTCGCCGGATCAACCGGGCTGACCGCGATGCCGTCAACACCGGTCGAAACCAGATCGTCCAAAACCCTTTTTTGATCGGCGGCGGTTCCTTCCGACGGAATTTTAAATTCAACCGTGACATCGTCAAGTTCGGCATCGGCTTTTTCCGTTCCCTTGCGCGCAATCGTCCAAAAATCAGAAGCGTTGTTAGTGACAAACGCGAGCTTTTTGCTTTTTCCGCTGCTCGTCGAAGTCGCGCCGGAATTCGCCGCGTTAGTCGGATTGTTCGCGGCGGTATTCGTTTGATTGGCTGGCTGACAGCCTGCCAGAAGCATCGCGGCAAACAAACCGATTGCCGATAATTTCTTTTTCAAAATCATTTATTCGTCTCCCTGAAATTTTACTTTATTAAATCAAAACACTTTTTTGAAACCACAGATGTTCACAGATAAACACAGATAAAAATCAAATAAATAATCCGTGTTTATCTGTGAACATCTGTGGTTTCATATAAAGTTTTAGTGCCTGAATTTTTCTGCCGAAATCACTTCGCCGAAAATTTATAAACGGTCGAAGTTTGATAAGTCGCGCCCGGTTTCAAAACGGTCGGCGGAAAATCCGCGCGATTCGGCGAATCGGGAAAATGCTGTGTTTCCAAACAAAAACCGTTGCGAAAATTATAAACCGCGCCGTTTTTTCCCTTCAGACTTCCGTCCAGAAAATTTCCCGTGTAAAGCTGAATTCCCGGTTCGGTCGTCAAAACTTCCATTACGCGACCGCTTCGCTCTTCGGTAACAACGGCGGCTTGCCGCATCATTCCCATTTCGCCGTTCACAACGAAATTATGGTCGTAGCCTTTGCCGTTTTTGATCTGCTCGTCGGCGGATTCGATATCTTTGCCGATTTCTTTGGCTTGCCGAAAATCGAACGGCGTGTTTTCAACTGACTTCAGTTCGCCTTTTGGAATTGATTCGCTGTCAATCGGCGTAAATTTATCGGCGTTGATTTGCAGTTTATGTTTTAAAATATCGCCGCTGTTCGCGCCCGCTAAATTGAAATACGAATGATGCGTTAAATTGACGAGCGTTTCCCGGTCAGTCGTCGCCGTATATTCGATTTTCAATTCGTTATCGTCGGTCAAAGTGTAAATTACCTTCGCCGTTAGGTTGCCCGGATAACCTTCTTCGCCGTCTTTGCTTTGATATGTAAATTCGATTGCCGAACCGTTTGATACGGGAATTTCGCGCCCCGTCCAAAAAACTTTGTCGAAGCCGATTTTGCCGCCGTGCAGATGATTCGCGCCGTTGTTCGTTGTTAATTGATATTGTTTTCCTTCGAGCGAAAATTTTCCCTTCGCAATGCGGTTCGCATAACGTCCGGCAATCGCGCCGAAATACGGATTCGCCTTCAGATAAGCGGCGTTCGTGTATTCATCGAGCGAATTCATTCCCAAAACAATGTCGTCGGATTTACCGCTGCGGTCGGGCATTTTCAAGGAAACGAGCGTCGCGCCGTATTCGGTCAAACGGACTTCACCGCCTTTTTGATTGAGAAGCGTGAAAATTTTCGCTTCTTTGCCGTCGGCGGTTTTGCCGAACGATTCTTGTTTGACGCGGCTCGCCGTCGGCGGTTCGCGGTTCGCGTTCATATTGACATTCGTGGAATTGCCGACATTCGGCGCGGTTTGTTTTTCGCAAGCCGAAAACATAACCGAGAAGGACAAAATGATTGTTGATTTCCGAAAAATCGTTTTTAGCATCGGCGTTGCTCGACGTTAAATTTTCAATTCAACTTTTCCGTTGTCTTTAGACGTTGAATTGAAAATTCCCGTAAATAATTCCCGTGAATTGAAATTTGATAAAGCTATAGAAATTTTCTAAAAGATTCGCCTATCTTAACGCAGTGTAACCGCTTTCACAAGATAAACGCATAATAATTACTTCACCGGAAAACTTCGCGCCGCGAAACTCTGTTTCCAAAAATGGAGCGCGGACGGCTCGTCCGCCAACGAGCGCGAGCGATGTTGTTCGATTGCCTCTGCGCGACTCGACTGCAACGATGTGTCTCGCGCATTCACGCTCGAGAGGCGGATGAGCCGTCTGCGCTCCGAGGACGCGGCATTTTTAGTATTGATTGACATAACCTTTAAAGTTCGCGCTTAACTAAACGATTTTTTTATTTCTCCTCGATCAAGTAATAACGATTGATTTCCGGGTTTTCCAGTTTTTGAATTTTGCCGCTCGTCCATTTAATTTCGACTGACGCGACGCGATTCGCTTCGCCCAATCCGGCGACCACACGGCAATCGTTTGCCGACAAATAACTGCCCGCGCCGCTCGCTTCAAACCATTGTTTTTTGCCGTTTGCGTCGGTGACGATGATTTTTGAATTTTCGCCGCGCGGCGCGCTTTTCGCGCCGCCGCGCAGATCGAATCCGATCCAATTATTTTTCGTGCCGTTGTTTTTCAAAACGACCGCGCTGCCGTCGGTTTGCGCGATGACGACATCAACCGCGCCGTCGTTATTCAAATCGCCGACTGCTAAGCCGCGCGCCGACAAATCCGTTTTGAAAACGTCGCCTGCCGCGAATGAAACATTCTGAAAACCTTTTTCCGTATTTCGCATCAGCAGCGGGGCTTGTTTGTATTTCAGAAACGAGGAAGTTTTAATGATAGTGTCGAGAACGTGGCTTTGCGCGACGATCACATCGCGCCGCCCGTCGTTGTCGGCATCGAAAAATTTGATGCCCCAACCCGTACCGAGAATCGAGATTTGCGCCACGCCCGAAGATTGCGTGACGTAATCGAAAATCATCTCGCCCATATTGCGATAAATCGGATAAGTCTCGTTCGAGAGCGCGGTCACGATAACATCGGGCTTGCCGTCGCCGTCGAAATCGGCGGCATCAATGCCCATTCCGGCAAAACGCCTGCCTTTTTCATCAAGCGCAACACCGGCGGGCAACGCCGTTTCTTCAAAAATTCCGTCGCCGAGATTGTGAAAAAGCTGCTGCTCGATGCTGTCGTTGGCGACGAAAATATCCGTCCAGCCGTCGCCGTCAAAATCGGCGAACGCCGCGCCCAATCCTTTGCCTTTCGCGTCGGCGATTTTTGACTTGACTGAATCATCCTCAAACGTGCCGTCGGCTTTTTGATGCAGAAGAATATTCGTCGAAGGTTTGAAATTGTCTGGATGACAATAAGCGCGATAACCGGGACGCGAATCGCCGCAGAAAATATTGCCTTTTTCAAAATCCCATTCGACATAACGATCAACAAAAATATCGAGCCGCCCGTCGCGGTCAAAATCGAAAAATCCCGCGCTCGTCACCCAGCCGTTGATTTCCGCACCGAGTTTTTTCGTCACATCCGAAAAAGTTCCGTTGCCGTTGTTGCGATACAAAGTCGCGCCGCCGTAGCGCGTCACGAACAAATCGGCAAAGCCGTCGCGGTCAAAATCGCCGACCGCCGCGCCGAAGGAAAATCCCGTTCCCTGCACGCCGGCTTTTTCGGTAACGTCTTCAAATGTCCCATCGGTTTTTTGATGATACAGCCGATTCCAAAACTTCTGGCTCGTTTTCTCCAACGCTTTTCCCTTCGGCATCGGATCTAAAATTTCCGCGCCGTTCGTGAAATAAATATCGAGCCGTCCGTCGTTGTCAAAATCAATCAAAGCCACGCCCGCGCCCATTGTTTCCGGCAGATATTTGATCGAAGTCGGCGAAGCGTAATGCCGAAAATTAATTCCGCTCTGCGCCGTAATGTCGGTAAAAGTAAACTGCGAAGGAAACTGCGGCGCGGTCATGGCGGGACGTTCGAGTTCGAGCGACGAATAAGATTTTCCCGTCGCCACCGGAGTCGGCGAAGTCTGCTGCGCGACGGCGAACGCGGCGAGCGCGAAAATCAGAAATGCGGTTTTTGTAAATCTTAAAAGCATTTTTTACGGATCGCCGTCATCTTGACGGCATTGAGCGCGATAGCGCGAACCGCTAACGCCAAAGTAACTTTGCCAAATCAAGCGGCATCGCGTTCGCTTGCCGCTGCCGTCAAGATGACGGTGTTCCCTTAATTCAAAACTTTCGCGCCGCGCAAAAATTCTCGAATTGATTGATAAGCGTTAATCGTATCCTGTCTGTTAAAACCGCCGTGTCTGCCGCTTTTGATGGTGATTAATCGGTTTGTTACATTCGCTTTATCGAGCGCGTTTTTTAAATTGACGGCTTGCGAATACGGCACTAAATCGTCGTTGTCGCCGTGAATCGTAATGATCGGCGGAACGTCGGCGCGGACGTTTTTCAAGGGCGAAAGCTGCGCGGCAAGCGCGTCGCGGTTCGGCAAACTGCCGAACCATTCAATCGCGTAATGTTTGGCGTTCGCCCCCGCCAAAATATCGTTGATGTCGGTGATGCCGAACCAATTGACAATCGCCGCAACTTTCATTGGCGACTCGTTTCCGCTTGTCCAGCGCATCGAATTGTCGGTCGGACAGCCGCGATCAAATTCGGAATTTCCGGGCAGCATTCCCGTCATTAATGCGAGATGTCCGCCCGCCGAAAAGCCGGTCAGAACGATTTTCGACAAATCGAAATTATATTCCTTCGCGTGTGTGTAAACCCAGCGCAGAGCGCAACGCGTATCTTTGACCGCCGCCGGCGCGGGCGACGTTCGCGCCAAACGATACTCGACATTGACGGCTGACCAGCCCATCGCCAAGTAAGGCAAAAGCAATAAAGAATCCTGTTCCTTTTTGCCTTCAATCCAGCCGCCACCGTGAATAAAAACGACGATTGGTTTCGCCTGCTGACGATTGCGCGGCACGTATAAATCGAGTTTCAAATCGGCATTATTCGCCGTTTGATATGTGATATTCGGAACGGTTTCGTATTCATTGCCGACGTAATTCGCCCAATTATCCGCCGCTTGCGCGAAGGCAAAATTCGACAGAGCGAAACATAAAATTAAAAGTTGAAATATCTTCGTCATACTTTTTCCGTTTTGATTTATAAATCGGCGAATCGTTTCTTGCCCGCCGCAATCAGCAGCAGATTTTATTCCCGCTTTATTTCGATTTCAAAGACATCGAAAACGGTCGCGCGGCGTTTCCCCATTGCGAAGGTTTATCGCTCATTTTCAAAACGAGCTTGCCACCGCCGACAATTTCGGAATGCTTCAGCCACGCCCGTTCCAACGCCTTTCCGTCGAGCGTCGCCGATTGAATATATTTATTCTCGTTTGAAGTTTCGGCTGCCTCGACGATAAATTTTTTGCCGCCGCCGACATCAATCGTCGAGCGCGAAAAAAGCGGACTGCCGATGTAATAAAAGTCTTGTCCGGCATTCGGATATAAGCCGATTGCATTCCAAACAAACCACGCCGACATCGTTCCGGCATCGTCGTTGCCCGGCAGTCCGCCGCGTCCCGTGCGATATTCTTTCTGCATAATCTCGCGCGATTTTTCCTGCGTTTGGTCGGCGCGTCCGGCGTGAATGTAAAGAAACGCCGCCATCAAATCGGGTTCATTGACGTGCGTGTAAAGCCCTTCTTTTTTCAGCGTCGCGTCGCCTTCGCCGAAAAAATCGTCGAGCCATTTGACAAATGCCGCGTCGCCGCCGATTTTTTCGATTAAACCGTTCATATCCTGCGGTACGAAAGTCGAATACTGATAACTCGAACCTTCATAATACGGCGCACTCATCCAAGTAAATCGCGGCGCATCGAGCATATATAACTTCGTTCGGTCGAACGGCTTCATCCATTCGCCGTTGTCGTCTTTCGGACGAATGGATTTGGTTTCCGCGTCCCACAGATTTTTCCAGTTCGCGGCGCGTTCGAGATATTTTCGATAATCGGAATTTTTGCCCAGACCTTTGGCGACTTGCGCGATGCAAAAATCGTTGTAAGCGTATTCGACGGTGCGCGAAGCCGAGCGTTCGTATTTCATCGAAAGAAAGCCGCGAGCGTTGTAATCGCCGATTTCGCGCCCTTCGTAAGCCGCGCGCGGCGAATCCGTTTCGGCGTTTTTTATCATCGCTTGATAAGCGGTTTGATAGTCAACTCCCTTTAAATTTTTGACAAAGGCATCGGCGATTAAAACGTCGGCGTTCGAGCCGCCTTGAATCATTCCGTTCGCGCCCGCGATTCGCGCGTCGGGCATCCAGCCGGTTTGTTGATAAACCTCTATTAATGAATTGATTATATCGCGCTGGCGCGTCGGCTCGATCAAAGTCAGAAGCGGATGAACGGTGCGAA
>CAXTMQ010000063.1:0-17934 GCA_964245305.1 uncultured Pyrinomonadaceae bacterium | reverse complement strand
AAACCGGCAAAACACCCGATCAGCCGAAACTCGAGAAAGCCGATTTTACGGTAACGTCCGAAGAGTTCGACAAGGAATTTACTAAAAAAGGCGTGAAGGAAGCGGATTTACAAAAATACGCCAGCAAAAATATCGCCGTCACGGGCAGAGTTTCGATGCTTGTAACGGAAAAAAAGGGAACGGTTCAGCCTTGGGTAACGCTTTACGCGCCGGGTGTTTTGGGCGGTGTGAATTGTTACTTCGACGACGATAATGTCAAACAAATGAAGCGTCTGAAAATGGATAAAAACGTCAAAGTGCAGGGCTTCAAAGACAGCTTTATTGTGCCGGAAGTTTCGCCGACGCTTGATCACTGCGTCGTTCTCGAAGCGAATTAAATAAACAAACATTGTCAAAATCGAAACGCGCCGGTTCGAATAAACGGCGCGTTTCGATTTTTCGACGCTTTAAAAAATTACAAAAAAATATCACTTTACCGTGAAATGTTTTTCCAAAAATTTCTTACCTAATCGAAGAAGATTTTATATTTTCAAATTTAGAGCAGGCGAAAATTATTTTTATTTAACGAAAAGAGGAAGAAATTATGGACTTGGCAACATATAAAATTACGATCAATCCAACGGGATTAAACGGAAGCGCGGCGAGAACTTATGTAAGTAAAGTGCATGAGTATTTGAAATGGATTTATCGCACGCAATCGGGAAAACTTCTGCTTAACTCGATTAAATTTTACAAGCGTCCGGTAACAATCACTCCTTACACGAAAGGCGATTGCAACGCGGTCGGCGGCGGAACGGCGGTCGGAGGAGACGGAATTTTAAGTTATTCGCCGGATACTTTTTCTTTGCACGGGGCTTGTTCGGGAACGACCTCCGCGAAAAACAGCGGACTGCTTTGGGATGAAATACTTTTTCACGAACTTATTCACGTTTTCAGAGCAGTCTCAGGCAAATGGAAACAAACCAAATTAGCCGGCGGACTTCACCGTTACACGGACACAGAAGAATTTTATGCGGTTTTGATAACCAACATTTATATTTCGGACAGATCAAACAAAATCAAATCGAGCTTGCGGGCAAATCATCAAGGCTTTGATCCTCTGTCAAGTGAATTTCAAGGCGGTTTTGAGTTTTTTTCCGGCAGCAGACAGGTCTTCGCATTAGTAGATAAATTTTTCACCGATCATCCTTTTTTCGCGCACAGTTTAGCGGTTGACTTGTCGAGCGCGCCGTTCAATCCGCTCGCCGATTTTCACGCCGACCGCGAACGCGCCAGACAACTGTCCGAAAACGCGACCGTTCAAGATATAAAAGGATTGATCGAACAGTTGCGCGGAGTTCTGAAAATTTGAGCCGCTTTTTTTTATTTGCAAATAAGTGCGAAATATTTTTCTCCGATTGTCTTATCAATATGAAAAACAAAATCGAAGCCGAAAAACGGCAAACTTGAAACTTATCAGAGGAGAAAAAATTATGAACGCAGGATTTATCGTCGGATACGTTACACAGCCAAACGGAAACCCGATCAGCGACGCGGAAATTTGGTTCGGCGCGTCGAACGAAACAAATGCGGTTAATGAAGCGGAAGAGTTCGGCATAAACGTATCGCGCCAGCCGGTTGTAAAAACGAATTCGCGCGGATATTTTCAACTGCCAATCTTTTGCTTCGGCGCGAATATCAGCAAAATCGTCGGAGCGAACGGAAGACTGAATATCTTCGTCAATTCGCCGAACGATGCGCCGGTTAATTCTGTCAGCGAGCGTTTCGATAAAAATTTTCAAGTGACGGGTTATTTAGTCAAAGATGCCGCCGGAGCAGCGGCGTAGTCGCGGCGTTTATTAAAAAATGCGAAGCGATGTCGTGTAAATCGAAATTTAAGAAAAGACAAAGGAGATTATTATGAACAGCATCAATTTAAAATTCGCGGCGTTGATAGTCGCGGCAATTTTCAGTTATCAAACCGCCGCCGCGCAAATTACGATAAATTTGCCGAAACTGCCGAAAATCAAAAAACCGAAAATCGCACAGACGCAAACGCCGACGGAAACCGCCAACACAACCGACGAAACGAATCGAAATGAGCAAAACGACGCTTCGGGAACGTCGGCGGCTTCGACAAAAAACGCTTCGCAGGATGACGAACCGATGGACGCGCGTTTGAGTTTGTTTATTGATGAAATTGCCAAAGCGCAGAAGGAAGTTGACAGTTATACGCCGCTCGACAAACTTTATCTGGTCAGCGCGACTTCGACCGATTGGCTCTGGCGGGCGGTTTCGCCGAAGGAAAGAAGCGAATTTATCGAAAAATGGAAAGTTTTGATGAATCCGGCGACGCGCAAAAGATTTGACGATTCGCTCGACGCGCTCAACGCTTCCGCCGCCAAAAAACTGCCCGATTATAAATCTTCGCTTAAACAATACGCCGTGCGAAACGCGGCTGAAGAACGCTTGATGCGCGGCGTTTTAACGAAAATCGCCGATTATAAAATTTTTTCCGTCGGCTTGAAAGAAACGAACTGGCTAATTGACAAAAACGATCTCGGCATTCCGACGGCGCGTTACAAACATGGCGTGATTTATCTGCGCGACACGAAAAGCGACCATCCGTATTGCTACGCGACCTACGTCAACGTCAAACAGGATTACGCCGGCGGCGGAACTTACGGCGCGAGCTACGCGCGTTTTATCGAAGACGAAATGGTCGGCTGTCCGGCGGGCGCGAAATAATCCGTTCAATAAATTCAAATAATGGCTGACCGCTTTAAGCTAAAGTTCGGATAACTCAGAAAATAATTTTCGGGCAGATTTTTTCAATCTGCTCTTTTTTTTGTTTCGAGTAATTTTTTCTCTAAATTACGAACCGTTTTCGCAATTTCGCCCAAACGTCTGAAGGCGGAAATCGAGCGCAGCCATTCGCGGTTGTCGAAGGCGGGAATGCCCGATAAAATTTTGCCGTTTTCGACATCGTGGCTCGTCGCGGATTTAGCGGTAATTACAACATCGTCGCCGACTCGTAAATGTCCGGCGATACCGACCTGTCCGGCGAGAATTACCCTTTTTCCGATGACGGAACTTCCGGCAAGTCCGGTTTGGGCGCAGATGAGCGCGTCTTCCTCGACGGTGCAGGAATGTCCGATTTGAACTTGATTATCAATTTTCGCGCCGCGTTTTATTCGGGTTTCGCCGACCGAAGCACAGTCAATCGCCGTGTTCGCGCCGATCTCCACGTCGTCTTCTAAAACGACATTGCCCGTCTGCGGAATTTTCAGCCAGCGTTTGTTTTCGTCTTTCGCGTAGCCGAAACCGTCCGAGCCGATGGTCGCGTTGTTGTGAATAATACAATCCGCGCCGATTTCGCTGTTTTCACGAATCGAAACGCCCGCGTGAACGATGGTGTTCGCGCCGATTTTTACGTTGTCGTAAACGGTCGCGTTGGGAAAAATTTTTACGCCCGATTCGATGACGCAGTTTTTGCCGACGGAAACGAACGCGGCAATCGAAACGCCATCAGCGATTTTGGCGGTTTCGTCAATCGAAGACAACGGGCTGAGAAATGATTCGACTTCGGATTCGGGATTGAAAATTCGCAAGGCGCGTGTGTAAGCCAAATACGGGTCTTTCGAGCGCAGAACAGCGATGTCGGCGCGTTCGATTTGTTCGGTTTCATTTAAAAAAATCGCGCTCGCTTCGGTTGCCTTGATTTGCGGAGTGTATTTCGGATTTGCCAAAAATGTAACTTCGCCGCGCCGGGCGATGTCGAGTCCCGCCGCGCCGCTCAAATCCGAATCGGCATCGCCTTGTTCGATTCGCGCGAAAGTTTTTTCCGCCAAAGTTGATAGTTTAATAAACATATTTTAAAGTTAATTTAAGGTTGAAAATTTCGGATTGACATTCAAAACCGAACAGCCGGAATTTTCGTCCTTTTCCAAAAACCCCGACCTAACTTAAATTATCAAAATTCAAAAGAGGAAGCATTATGAGCGAAAAAGATTTACCCCAAAACGAGCCGAATCAAAGCGTCGAGGAAAAATTGAAATCAGAACGTCAGCCGATAGGAAAGAAGGAATTTTCAGGTGCCAAACTTTTGGCGAATTCCATCTCGAATCGAATGAACAATTTGATTGCGACCAACATCGCCATCGCCGTCGGCAGTCGCGTACAGGGACAGAAATGTGAAATGTATGTCAACGATATGCCGGTCAAACTCGACGCGCGGCATATTTGCTATCCCGATGTCGTCGTCGTCAGCGGCGAGCCGGCGTTCGTTGACCAAAACAGCGATATGCTGACGAATCCGACTATCGCGTTCGACATTTTTTCAAAAAATACGAGCTTTCAGGATAAAACCGAAAAGCTCGAATGTTACTTGGCGATGGGCAGTATCCGCGAATATATTTTGATCAAAGAAGACGAAATGCGCGTCGAGCAATACGCCAAGCAAAACGCCAAGCAATGGATTTACCGTATTTATAACGAACGCGACGACGTCGTTTCTCTCGAATCAATCAACTGCAAAATCTCTTTAGCGGAAATTTATACGCAGGTCAGATTCGGGAAGTCCGAAGCCAGAGCGCAGGCGGTCAGCTAAAATAAATTTAGAAAGCCGGAAATTGTTTTCACGACAATTTCCGGCTTTTCGTTTTAAAGAATTTCGCGCTTTTTTATTGATTTTTTATTGAATGGTCGAAACAACGGATACGTCTTCAAACTCGCCCGTCGGGACTTTTCGCGCCGGTTTTTTATCGAGGAAACTGTTCATATCTTCAAAATTCATCGGCTTCGCAAAATAAAATCCTTGTCCGCTTCCGCAATCCAAAGCCTTTAATTGTTCGAGTTGGGCTTCGTTTTCCACGCCTTCGGCAATCACTTTCATTCCGAGATTGCGGGCTAAGGTTAAAATTGTCTGCACGATTTCCGTGTTGCGTCCCTGCAGTTCGAGCGGGTCAATAAACGAGCGGTCAATCTTCAAAGTCGAAATCGGCAGCTGCATCAGATAGCTCAGATTCGAATAGCCCGTACCGAAATCGTCAATGTTAATTTCAATGCCGATTTCGCGCAGTTGATTGAGAATCTCGACCGCTTTTTCGCGGTGTTCGATAAAGACCGATTCGGTGATTTCGATCTTCAAATTTTCCGGCTCGAAGCGCGTTTCCGATAAAATTTGACGGATGCGCCTGGTCAAATCCGGCTGGGCAAACTGCTTGCACGAAAGATTGACGCTGATCATAAACGGCGCGTCGGGCGCGAATTTTTCGCGCAGGCGCGAGCCCTGGGCGCACGCTTTACGCAAAATTTGCTCGCCGAGCGTATCAATCAAACCGATTTCTTCCGCCAAAGGAATAAACTGATCGGGCGAAATATAACCGTGAATGTCGTGTTTCCAGCGCGCGAGTGCTTCAAAACCTTGAATCGCGCCGTTCGTCAAAGAATAAATCGGCTGGTAAAAAACCGAAAATTCGTCGCGTTCTACCGCGCGCCGCAAATCGGTTTCGAGCTGCAAAGTCGCTTTGACGGCGATGTGCATATTTTCGTTGAAAACTTCGTGGCAGGCTTTGCCGGCGCGTTTCGCCTGATACATTGCCGTGTCCGCGTCGCGCATCATATCTTCGGGCGTGAGATGCTGTTCCGAACGATGCAGAATGCCGATGCTCGCCGAACTGTAAATTTCGTGTCCGCTCAAATCGAACGGCTGAACGAACTTTTCCTGCAAGCGTTCGGCGATGCGGACGACTTCCGAAACGTCGTGATGTCCTTCGACCAAAATCGTAAATTCATCGCCGCCGAGCCGCGCGACCGTATCTTTCGGGCGCAGACATTCGCGCAGGCGTTCGGAAATTCCGACGAGCAGTTGATCGCCGATCAAATGCCCGAGACTGTCGTTGATAACCTTAAAGCGGTCGAGGTCAATAAATAAAACGCTGATTTTGTGATCAAGATTTTTCTGCGCTTTGTCTAAAGCCTGTTCGAGCTTCGACATAAAAAAGGCGCGGTTCGGCAGATTCGTCAGAGCGTCGTGCGTCGCTTTATATTCGAGGCGTTCAGCGGCAAATTTTTTGTCGGTTACGTCTTGAATCTGGAAAATTAAATTCGGACGTTTTGCGTTCGTATGGCTCGCGGTCGAAACGCTCCACGCCGCCCAAACCGTTCTGCCCGATTTGTGTTTATAACGCTGTTCGAGCTGGCAGGCGGGAATTTTGCCCGTCAAAAGTTCGTGGATTTTAATCAGCGTATTGCCCAAATCTTCGGCGAAAAGCATTGATTGAAAATCGTTTTCGAGAAATTCTTCTTCGGAATAACCCAAAATTTCGCAAAGCGCGTGATTGACTTTGAGCCAGCAGCCGTCGGGCGAAACGAGCGCGATGCCGATTGGCGCGTGATTAAACGCGCTGCGAAAACGTTCTTCGGACTCGCGCAGAGCGATTGATTGTTCTTCCAAAACCTGCGCGTGGCTTTCGGCTTGCTCGGCTTGCGAATTCGCCATCTCGACGTTTTTCAGATACATCCGATAGCTGACGTAAACGAAATAAATAATCGGAAAGGTCGCTATCACGACGCTGAAACCGGCGAAATCGCTGGCTTTTAACAATCCGCCCGCCGCCACCGCGCCGACGAAATAAGTAACAAAAGTCCAGAGATACTTAGTTTTCCACGATTCCCAGAGCGGCGTTCCGCTTTTCAACGCGCCGTAAACCGAGGCGATACCCGTATTGACGATAAACTGCGTCAAAGCCATTATCGTCAGAATAACAAAGAAACTGCCGAGATTTTCATCGTTCCCGTGAAGTTGGTCTTCGGTGTATAAATTGAGCGATTGCAGCGTCAAGACCAAAACAGTGGTCGAAAGTGCCATCGCCGCCGCGTTGAAAAAAACGGTTATTTTCTTGTTGCAGAATCGCCACGACGAGCAGAACGCTTCGACCGCCGCGAGAGCGATAGCGATTTCGCCGCCGTATAAAAGCAGCGCGAAAAATATGAAGGTGTCGGAAACGGAAATGTGCGATTTGAAGCGCGGAATCTGAAGCGTGATGCGTGAACCGATTCCGATGGTAAAGGCGGCGAGAATCAGAAAGTAAAAATCGAATTTATGAAAAGGCAAATTATAAAGAGCGACCGCCAGACAGCCGAAAC
The DNA here is from genome assembly GCA_964245305.1 of uncultured Pyrinomonadaceae bacterium. GTDB lineage: Bacteria > Acidobacteriota > Blastocatellia > Pyrinomonadales > Pyrinomonadaceae. The sequence goes on along the minus strand of CAXTMQ010000063.1, from coordinate 10,806 downwards.
CGACGGTGAGAATAAACAGCATATAAATTTTGGTTCTCGACTGTGTATTCATAGATGGATTGAGATGAGACGATATTTTTTCTATGGTCGTTTGTCCGGTCAGCAAAGGCTGAATTTAATTGGTTTTGATATTGGAAAAACAAGTCTTATCAAACGGCTGGGAAAACATTTGACGGCACTTAATAATAAAGGAAGGCTAAAAACAAGCCTCCCTTGATTATAAAGTTTTAACAAGTTTTTGTCTACGCTTATTTCATTAAACAAAAATTGTTTGACAGTTGCCGGTATTCTTAAAACCGGCTTTGAAATAGCTTTGATGCGCGTCTTTAAATTCGACGTTACTCAACAAGAAGACGTTTTCAACGCGCTCCATCAATTGCAGGCTTAAATTTGAAAGGCATTTTGAGCCGATTCCTTTGCCGCGATATTCAGGCGCGACATAGATGCCTTCAAGATAAATGACGCTTTCGGTTTCGGCAACGATGTCGGCTTTGAAAACGAGCTTGCCGTTATCGAACACGACGAAGGTACGTCCCTGTTCGATTCTTCGCAGACAGCGTTTCAAAAATCCTTCACGATCTTGCAGCATCGGGCTGACACCGCTTTCCATAAAGGCGACTTCATCGTGCGCGACGGCGATTTGTTCGAGTTCGTCCGCGCTGGCGGCGCGAACTTCCAATTCGCAGTTTTGCACGAAGAACGGGAAACTCAGTTCAAAAAGCAGTTCGGTGCAGACTTTCCGCGCCGGGCGATTGTCGCCGGTGAAATGCTTCCAGAAAGTTTCAATCGTTTTGCCGTCCGACATCATTAAATGAATCGGCGTTTCCGACTGACGCGCCGCTTTGGCGAACGCGCGCAGGGAATTTTGCGAACGGACTTCGACCAAAGTCGCGTGTCCGATCAGCGCGACTCCTTCGAGCGTTCCGGCGGCGTTGCGATAGCCGTAAAATTTACCGCGATTGGTTTCGTTTTCCAAGCCGTTATCCTGAATAAAGCTCGTCATCACGACCGTATGCACGGGGCGCAGCTTTAAGAATTCGAGAACTTCGGCGCGATTCGCTTCGGTTAAAATTTCCGCCGATCCGACATTCGCCGCGATGAAGGCGTTCTCAGCGGAAATTTCGATTCGGTTATATTTCGTTTGCGACGTTAGTTGCAATTTCATGGTGATTTCCTCTTCTAATTTTTCCTGTATTAGTTTTCGTCACCATTCATTACGCTGTTGGCTAAAGTGCTGTCGCTGACCAGAACGCCGTCGCTGATTAAAACGCCGTCGCTGACCAGAACGCCATCGCCAAATAAAACACCGTCGCTAATTAAAACGCCGTCGCTGACCAGAACGCCGTCGCTGACTAAAACGCCGTCGCTAACCAAGACACCGTCGCTGACTAAAACGCCGAAAGCTCTGTAAACCGAACCGTCGCCGAGCGTTAAACCGTTGCTCGTCATCGCTTTCGGTGTCAGCGTAATCGCTTCGGCTTTGGAGAATTCGCTGTCGAGAACGTAGTTGTAAGAAGCGTTGTGCGTAACGCCTTTTTCAAACCACATACCGTTTTTATAAGTATTGTGGAAAGTATTCGCCAAAGTTACGCCTTTCAAAAATGCGTGGGCGGTTAAAATTCCCTGCGACCATCTGACGGTTGAACCGTTAATGGTCGAAGTAGCGGTCGGAAAAGAAACGCCGCTTGCTAAAAGCGAAGTTCCGGCAGCGGTCGTTGACGCTCTGAAATCTATATCGGTGCGATACGCTTTAGCCAGACGAATCGCGCCTTCGAGATTTAATTCGCCCGCGCCTTGTTCGAGCATATTGAAGCCGTTCAAAGGCTGCGCCGTGTATTCAAAAATCATCTTCACCATCTGCGGTGTCAGATTCGGGTTGAGCTGGAACATCAAAGCCGCCGCGCCCGAAACAACCGGCGTGGACATCGAAGTTCCGCTCATCGTCAACTGCGTATCGTTCGGATCGAGCAAATTAACCAAACCGCTGATCATACTCGGAAAATTCGTTACCAGATAACAGTTCGATTTCGCCCTCGACGAAGTGATTTTATTACCCGGCGCGACCAGATCGGGCTTGATGGCGTTGTCATAAATTTTTTCGCCTTTCGCATTCGTAAAGAACGAGCGCGTCGGACCGTTCGAGCTGAACGTCGCCATAATGTCGTCGGTTCTCACGTCAGTGTCTTTAGTATTGACCGCGCCGACCGTCAAAACCGAAGGATCGTTGCCCGGCGAATGAATGTGACCGTAAAGTTTCTGACCGAGCGCGTTTTTGCCTTCGTTACCGGCGGCGGCGACAACCAAAATGCCGAGCGCGTTCAATTCCTGAACTTTACGGCAAACCGGATCGTTCGTGTAAGAATCAATCGCTACGCCGCCGAGACTCAAATTGGCGACGCGGATGTTATAAATTTGGTAATTAGCTTTCAGCCAATCCAAAGCGTTCAAAAGCCACGAAGTTTGACCTCTGCCTTGTCCGTCCAAAACTTTCAGATTGATAATGTTCGCGTTCGGCGCGATGCCGCGATAAGCTCCGCCGTTGCTGGACGAGCTTCCGGCAGCGATTCCGGCAACGTGCGTTCCGTGACCGTAATCGTCATCGGTCGTCGTCGAAGTCGTCACGAAATTTTTGCTGAAAACGATACGGCTTGTGTTGCCGCTGCTGGCAGTAAACGCTTTCTGCGCTGACATAACACCCGAATCGAGAATAGCGATGCCGATGCCCGTGCCGTCGAGCGCGGAAACGCGGCTTCCGCTCGGTACTTGCGAGCGAACGACGTTCGCGCCGATTGCGTTTTCGATATGACCCGTTTGAACAGTCGGGCGATCCGGCGACATATAATTGATTAATCCGCTCTGCGCCAACGCTTCGACCGCGCTCAAAGGCAGATTGACGATTATCGTGTTCGTGTCGCCGATGCGATTTTCCATACGAACATTGTTCGCCGCCATAATTTGTCGAAAAGCCGGATTGTCGACATCTTTCGATTGAATGATAACGTCAACGCGATTTTTGCCCGACGCATCGTTCTGCATCATTTCGCGCAAGTCGGACGCGACGTTATCGCCGCGAAAACCGTCTTGATTTTCGTTCGACGCTTTCGTTTCGTCGCCGTTCGAGATGCCCTTCACATCGCCGACCGCAATCGTCTGGAAAACCGCCGCCAGTTCCGGGTTGTTTTCGACTTTTTCGTTGTAAGCGATTTTTGAACTGCCGCCGATGATGCTGATGCGATTCTGCAAAAGAGCGTCGGTCAGCGCATTATTGATTTGCGCCGCGCCGACAAAATTCGTTAATTCGTTGACAAACAAAATCGCGTCGCCTTTCGCGTCGGCAAGTTCGGCAACGATGTTCGCCGTGATTTGCGCGATTTCCGCGTCGGTCGTCGAATTCGTAAAAAGCGAATTGAGTTCAAGCTCTAAAACGCGCTTGTTTTTCAAATTCGCCGGAACATTGCCCGAAGCGATGCGCGCGGCGAGCGATTCGACGATCAAAGTCTGGCTGTCGCCTTTTTCGTCCACCAAAACCGGCTGGCGAATCGTTCCGCTCGCCAAAGATTTAATAAGTTGATTGACTTCGCGCTCGTAATTAGCGTTGCCGCTCAATCTGCCTGCGCGGGCAAGCGCGGTTAAATCCGTCGTGAATTTCTTCATCACGGAGATTTTTACTGCGTCTTTTTTCGTCGTGCCTGCAAATGCCTGCGTCAGCAGAACATTCGTCAACAAAAACGAATTCATTAAAACGAAAGCGAATGTTTTCGTTAAAAGTTTGAATTGGGGTTTTCTGCAAATCATTTAGTTGTGACTCCACACTCGAAAGAAAAATAATGGCGTGCGATACAAATTTCGCCGCGATTGATTTAGCAACGGTTGTGCCAAATAGCTAAATAGAGAAATAATTGAGCTTATTGATTTACAGAGGTTGTTTGGCGGAGTCTTAGTCAGTCAGATTGAATGAACGATTCGGTCAGATTGAAGCAAAAAAAGGAAAGCCGAAGACTTTCCTTTTATAAATTGAACTGGATTTTGTAAATTAAATGCCGAGAACGTCAATGAGTTCCTGTACCGAACCGGCGGATTTTTGCAGAGCGGCGCGTTCTTCGTTGGTCAGCGAGATTTCGATGATTTGCTCGACACCGTTTTTGCCGAGTTTGACCGGAACGCCGACGAACAGGTTATTGATTCCGTATTCGCCTTCAAGATAAACCGCGCACGGCAGAATGCGTTTTTTATCTTTCAAAATCGAAGCCGCCATCTCGACCGCGCCGAGACTCGGAGCGTAAAATGCCGAACCGGTTTTCAAAAGCCCGACGATTTCCGCGCCGCCATTCGCCGTGCGCTTGATGATTTCGTCAAGCTGATCTTTCGGCAAAAGTTCGGTGACGGGAATTCCCGCGCAGGTCGAATAACGCGGCAGAGGCACCATCGTATCACCGTGTCCGCCAAGGACGAACGCCGTTACGTCTTCGACCGAAACGTCCAACGCTTCGGCTAAAAAACAGCGCATTCTGGCTGAATCCAGAACGCCAGCCATTCCCATCACGCGATTTTTCGGAAAACCCGAACGCTTGAACGCGACCTGCGTCATCGCATCGAGCGGATTGGAAACGACGATAACAAAAGCGTTCGGCGAATATTTGGCGACTTCGTCGGTAACTTTGCCGACGATATCGGCGTTGGTTTTCAAAAGATCGTCGCGGCTCATTCCGGGCTTTCGGGGCAAACCGGCGGTGATAATCACGATGTCCGAATCCTTCGTTTCTTCGTAAGCGTTCGCGCCGACGAGTTTGACATCGAAACCATCAATCGGCGCTGCTTGCGCCAAATCGAGCGATTTGCCCTGCGGAGTGCCTTCGACAATATCAACCAAAACCACGTCCGCCAATTCCTTCGCGGCAATCCAATGCGCGGCAGTCGCGCCGACATTGCCCGCGCCGACGACCGTAACTTTATTGCGTCTAATCATTTTATATTCCTCTCTTTAGTGTAAAAATAACTGTATTTGATAAAAGTTATTTTGTATCACAGCTCAAAGCGCATTACCAATGAGGCGAAGAAAATCCCTTTTCAAAATTAGTTTTGAAAAGGGATTTTTATATGTTTTCACCGCCGAATTTTTTGGCTCGGATTTACGGCGCGAAAGATAAATCGGTCAAATCTTCGGTCGGCGTAATAACCTGCGGCGCGAAACTTTGATGTCGAGCAAAGGCTCTCAAAATATAAGTTTCGCCGACGGCGACATCATCAAAACCGAAACCGCCGAATTTTCCCGTGACAGTCGTCCGCGAGTTTCCCTGTGAATCGGTCAAGGTAACGAATGCGCAGTTCGTTCCGAATGTTTGAGGAAAACTAACGCGACCGCTGATCGTCACGGCTGCCGCCGTCGGCGAACCGACACGCGCTTCGATGACATTTTGAATATTCATCGGAACATTCGAGAGAAAATCCAAGCCGGTCAATGTTTCGACCTGATCGATTGACGTTTCAAAACTCTGCCAGGTTTGATTCCTGATTGAATCGGCGTTCGGCATAATGACCGCAATCGTGCGCGTCGAAGTGGTAACGCGCTGTAAATCGTTGTTGCCGTTCGGCAAAACGACGATCACTTTCCACGTTTGCGACGGCACGGTAATATGTCCGCCGGCAATCGTATTGGCAAAGCCGTTACTTCCTGTTCCGCCTTGTCCAAATCCGCCTGCGAAAATATAAAGTTCGTTTCCGGCTTGCGCCAAAGTGCGGCAGTAATTTTCCAAATCGTTCCACGGTCCCTGATTATTGCCGCCCGCTTGCGGCATAATGTTGGTCATCAAAAATGTCGCCGAATTATCGGCGACCGTGCGCGTTCGGTCGCCCGAAGGCGTGTGATGCCCGCGATCAAAACCCGAACCCGAATAATCGTTGTCGGTTGCCTGATACCAACCGGCGGGAAGCATCGAGTCGGGACGAAAATCGTCCTGACGCGGCGCGCTGCCGATCCACGTCGAATCAAGCCGCCACGCCACCCAATTCGGAATGGCGCGGTCGCGATCATAGCTCATCGCATACTGCGGTTTGGAAAGCAGATAGTTAGACGGGAAATTAACGTCGCTCGTCGCGTTGCTCGGATTGCCGAGCAAGAGATAATCTTCACCGGCTGCCGGAGCGTTGATCGTTACGTTAATATTGACGCTCGCCGACCGCGATTGCGCGTCGGCTGCCGTGCCGGTGACGGTAAATGTTCCGCCGCTCGCATTCGCCGGAATCGTCGCCGTGTATGAAAAAACATTGTCGCCCGCGGTTACATCGCCGTTCGTGCCGTTGTCGAAAAACTGCTGATTTGCCGACAATCCGATGTTCGATAAATTTCCCGTAACCGTAATTCCCGTGCTTGGCGGAGTAGTCGCGGGTTGAACCGAAACGGTCAGCAAAGTCGTCGCGCCCGGAGCGATTGTGCTTGGACTCGCGCCGCCGCCGATTAAAATAGTCGTTCCGCCGCCGCCGCAAATATTCGGAGCAGTCGAAGCGTTGCGCGGTGCGGAAGGATTATTAATCGCAAAATCGTTTAAATTATTGTCGGTGTCCTGACAGCCGTTGTTAATTCGCGCCGCGCTCGCATTGGCGGCGGGCGCGGCGGTTCGCGTTGTTTCAACAAAAGCATTGGTCGCAGTTCCGTAACCGACCGAATCGAAAACTATGCCGTTACTATTACGAATGGCAAGACCGCCGCCGCCCGCTCCTAAAGCGCACTGACAAGTTCCCGAATTATAAGTTCTGTCCGCCGCAGCCGAGCCGTCATAGGTAGTCGAAGTGATTAGATAATATGCTCCGGGCGCGATAACGGTGCTGGTCGTCCACGCGGCGAACGAGACATCGTTCGTTCCGCCGGTGGAACGATAAACGAGTCGAAATCCGTTTAAGTCGAAACTGCTCGAACTCGTATTGTGCAGTTCGATAAACTCGTCGCCGTCCGTTCCGCCCGCCGTCTGAAATTGGCTGATAACGATATTCGGCGAAACTTGCGTCGCTTGATTAATTTGCCCTTTCAGGCTTTGCGCGGAAGATTGAAAATTTAAGCCGAGCAAAACGCAGAGCGCGGCGATGCCTGTCAAAATACAAAAAAGTCGTTTCATTATTATTTAGTAAAAATCGCCAAGAAGCCTTCTGATCGCTCGACAATTAGGACGGGAATTTTTTGATAGCTTAATTTTTATCACAAATCCGTCTGATAGAGAAATAACACATAACAATTATCGAGTTAAATTAAAATGAAATATTCATAAAAAATAAAAAAGCCCGAACGCGCTCTCCCCTTCGCATTCGGGCCGTATTTAGCCGAAGACGAAATCGAAGACCTCGAAACCGAGACGGAAATCATTTATGAAGAATTCGAGTTTGAACTTTATTCGGCGCACGAAGCGTTGAGGGATCTGGGTAAATATCACAAGTTGTTCACGGACAGAACGGAAGTCGAAGCGAACGTGAATTTGAAATCTGTTGACGAATTCAACAAAGAAAGTGAAGCCAGAATAAATGCCGTCGAAGAGCAAGTTAAGAATCGTGAGTAATAATTTTCAACCGCTAATCAGAACGCGCCGGTGCGATTTCGCGCAGCTCTAATTGAAATTGCCCGAAGCGTCGCAAATTCCCGATGCCGTGTGGGAAGATTTTCAAATCAACGAACTCAACAACGATTCGATGTTTGCGATTGAAAGAAAATGCAGGCAAGTCGGCTGGAGTTTTTTGATTGCTCTGCGCGGAACGCTCGACGCGATTTTAGACGCTCGCTCGTCAGTTTATAATTCGATCAATCAGTTTGAGGCGCAGGACAAAATTAAATATGCCAGAGCGATTTATCACAATCTCGAATCGCCGTATCGTCTGCCGAGAATTATCACCGACAACAAAAACGAGATTGAGTTTGAAAACGGCGCACGTCTTGTTTCGACGGCGAACGCTCGCGGCAAACCGAACTCGAACTTTTTCGGCGACGAGTTTGCGTGGAAGCAGAATGCGCGGGAAATTTATACCGCCGCTGTCCCTGTTATCTCAAAAGGCGGAACTTTCCGCATCGGTTCGTCAACCAACGGCGCGGGCGGCGTTTTTTGGGAAATTGACGAGCAAAAGATTCAGCCGTATCCGGGCTTTGTCCGCACGTCAACAAAGTGGTGGGAAGTCGAGGCGTTTTGCGAAAACGTGAGCGAGGCAAAAAAACTCGCGCCGGGAATGACCACTAAACAGCGTGTTGAAAAATACGCATCTTCTCGTTTGAAAATCATTTTCGCCAATATGGTGATCGAAGATTTTCAGCAGGAATACGAAGCCGAATACGTTGACGAAACAACGGCGTGGATTACTTGGGTGGAAATTCAGGCGAACACCATTGAAGAATTAAATTGCACGATTTCCGAAGACACGAAAACGATTGACAATGCTTTGCTCGCCATTTCTGCTTTTCAAGGAAAGATTCAGCGCGGCGAAATTGAATCCGTCTTTTCGGGCGGGGTAGACATCGGTAGAACAAAAGACGCGACGGAAATCTTTTTGGTCGGAAAATCTACGGTTGATACTTATCCGTTGCGTCTGATGGTAACGCTCAATAAGTGCGATTACGACAGCCAGCTTGCGGTTTTAGAAAAAGTTTTGTCGTTGCCGATCACGAAAGTTTTGATTGATAAGACAGGTCTCGGAAATCAATTAGCCGAGAAAATGGAAAAAGATTTTCCGTCGAAAGTCGAAGGCGTGAATTTTACGAATCAGTCAAAGGAGCTTTGGGCGACCGACATTAAAAAAGTTTTTCAGCAGCATAAAACGATGATTCCAAATAATAAGGATTTGGCTTACCAGATTCATTCGATCAAAAAACGAGTCACACCTTCCAACAATCTCGTGTTTGACACTGAAAAGAATGAAAAACATCACGCCGACAAGTTTTGGGCTTTGGCTTTGGCGTTGCAGGCGGCGAATCAGCCTGTTTTTGAAGTAGAAGAACCCGTCGGCTCAAGCGAAGAATACGCGGGCTGGTAAATAATATGGCGACTTTAAACTTAGATTACAAACAAGCGAAAGGATTATTTAATGACCGGCGAAGCGTCGAAGCGATTGAGAACCGGATGTTTTTCGACGGCGACCATTTGCAGGCTGATAAAGACTATCGCGGCTATATCGGCGAGCGTCCGGCGACGGGCGATAATTATGCGGATTTTATGGCGCGGGTGAAATCGGCGTTCGTTTCGCGCAACGCGATTAAAGAGTTCGTCGAGCGGCATAATAACGGCTGCCTGGGGCGTGAGCCGATTTGGAGATTTGTTCATAAAAATGTCCAGAAGGAGAATTTGACCGAAGGGCAAACGAACCTTATCAAGGAGTGCGAAGACGCGCTAACGGAAGCTTGGAACGATAAAGAATGGCTGATGCTTCTGCAAACGGCGGTCACGACCGCGCTGTTAGAAGAAAAATGCGCGATTCGCCCGTTCATCCTGCCGAAATCAAGAGACGCGAACGGCAAGCTGGTTAAACAAAAATCTTTGTCCGACGCTTTGAAGATGCTTCGTTTTGAAGTTCTCGCTTCGGATAAAGCCGGAGTTTTTGAAGACGAGGAAACTTTTGAAGATTTCGGAGTGTATGCGTTTGAGGACGCGAAGACGAAAATTAAACGAGCCGAAGTTACTTACGTCGAGAACGGTATTACTTATCTTAAGACCGTTGATGAGCGCGATATAACCGCCATTGCGAATCAAATGCCGACGCTTGCGAAATATATCGGCGGCGACGAAAGATTCGGAAGCCAAATTTATTCTATCGGCGATTTGGGCGGACGATTATTTTTATACGAGTTCAAGCGCGAAGCGTTAATCAGCGAGCAGGTCCGGAGTTTGCAAAAGTGCCTTAATCTCGATTTGACGATGATGATGCGGAATATTAACTTAGCCGGATTTCGCCAGAAAACGATTACGAACGCGACGAAGCCGACCGCGACAGTCAAGACGACGGACGGCGGCGGCAACCAAGTGGAAACGAAACAGGAAATGCCGCTGCGCTCCGGTTTGCTGTCAGTGCCTTTTCTGAACGGACTTCCGATTTACGGGCGCGATGCCGACAAAAACCAAATCATCGTCGGCTACACCAATCCGAACATCAACATTGCCGATCCGGTCGCCGTCAACACTTTCGTCGAATCTCTCGAAACTTTTTACGAAGCGATGCTGACGGAAGTTTATCAGCTTCACGTCGCCATTTCCGGCGATGCGACCGCAAGCGGCAAATCGCGCCAGGAAGCCCGCGCCGAATTTGAAAAATCGTTAATGAAAACCAAGACCGTGATTGACGCGCTCGGCAGATGGTTGCTTGAAGTCGCCTTGCGATTCGCCGCCGATTTATGCGGACGCTCGAAAGAGTTTATTGATTTGCGCTGCGATTTTAACTCAATCATTGATGCCGGAACGCCCGACGCGGCGGAAAGAGCGCAGAATATATCGGAATGGGAAAAGGGCGCGTTATCGTTAGAAACGCTTTTGGCGCGGAACGGAACGGAAGATACCGATGTCGAGATTAGTAAAATTGAAGCGGGCAAGATGTATCGGCTAACAACCCTAGACAAGGTTTTAGATGTCCTCAATAAGTCCGACGGCAAATTACCGCTTGAAATTCAAATTCAAATTTTAGCCGATTTGACAAGCGGTTATTTTGAAAATATGGATAGTTTGAAAGTTGGTGTAATTATGGCGAAGCTGGCGAAAGAGTCGCCGATTATTGCAGAGATTTACGGAACGAAAGAAGAAGATTTGGGAGTTGAAGAATAATTTATGATGGAAATTTTACAGTTTATTT
>CAXTMQ010000062.1:15734-18224 GCA_964245305.1 uncultured Pyrinomonadaceae bacterium | reverse complement strand
TGTGATTTGATTTTTATTGTTGAATCAACAAAAGAAAATTCTTGATTCGACGGCAAAAACAATGCTAATTTATCAACAGCGTTTAATGAGAAACGACGAACCTTGCTCCCGCCTCAAACATCAAAATCAAAGTTATCAAGAGAGGCTTTTTGTAAAGTTTTTTACGCAAATCAAAATGAAACACTTTTTATATTGGACGGGCTTCGCCCTGCGGCAGTGGCTGAAACGCAAGATTAAGTAATTTGGAACATAAGAGGCGACAAATGATTTTGCTTGCCTCCTTTTAATCGGTTACAGCTATTTACCGTTTCAGATTTTATTCAAAGGCGCAATTTATTTTCTCCGCGACCGCCTCCCAAATCTGTTCACTGCCTTCGCCGATGTAAGCGGTTTTATCCAAGATTTGCTTTTTCGTGACGTTGTTCTCAATCCAGCTTTGTTTATTGTTATAAAGATTTTGCAGAACCGGCATCACGCGATCAATCGCGCGGGCGAATTTCGCCTCAGCCGTTCGCCCGTTTTCAAATTCATTCCAAAGCTCAAATAGCTCCTTACCGTTTTCCTCCGGCAGCATACCGAAGATTCTTTCTGCCGCCGGCAATTCTTTTGCCTTGGCATCGCTTCTCGCCGCTTCATCAAAGAAAAATGCATCATTCGCATCGATTTCGCAGATGTCGTGGACGATCAGCATTTTGATCGTTTTTTCCGCATTGACCGGCTCGTTGGAAAATTTCGCCAAAACCAGAGCCGCCACCGCCAGCTGCCAGCTGTGTTCAGCCGAATTCTCATATCTTTCGAGTCCGATTGGTTTGACTTTTCTTTCGACGGCTTTCAGTTTTTCAAGTTCGAGAATAAAAGCGAAACATTTTTCCAATTCATTATTCATAAAAACAGATCATTATTTTCGATTGATAGAAATATACGTTAATCGGTTCGTGTTTTTCCGTCAATGATTATTCAACGGCGCGGACTTTAAGTTTTGCCACAGTTCGCCGCCCGCATCCGTCACTTGCATTCGACGCGATGCGGTAATTTCGATTAATTTCCGTTCGCATAAATCGGCAATCGCCGAGCGAACCGTTTCTTCATCAGGCTCGGCATTTTTACCCAAACGATTATCAATAATCCAACCCGCCAAACCGATGCGTTCCGCTCCGATTGAAGCGGCGAGTCCGTCCGGGTGATAGCGGCTCGGCAACTCGGCGACGATGCCGAGAATCGCCGCCGCTTCCGCCGATAAATCGGTTGACGCGGTTAATCGTTCTACAAGCGGCGCGCCGCTAACCGGCGTTTCAACAGGCAAAGTTTTTTCGAGCGGCAGCGAACTTTGAACAGAATTAATCTGAGATTTCGAGAAATAATCGCCGCGTAAATTTCGAGTCTTCTGATTCTCGTAAATCAGCAATGTCGCAAACGGATCGAGCGCGGCGTAATGCAGCTGCCGCACGTCGAGCGGTCGGCGACTCCAATCGCTCGTCCGTGTCGATTTATTCAGATGCAAATCCAGATGCGTTTCCGCCTGCGCTTTCAGAGAATACTTTCGCTCGCCCGAACGCCGCGCGGCGAGCATCGTGTCGAAAACGGGCGCGGCTTTGAATTTGTAATGTTTCTCAAGTCTCGCGGCATCGAACGCAGCATTGTGAATGATTTTGAGAACGGATAAATTCTCAAACGGCGCGCGCAAAACTTCCAAATCAATCTCGGCGAGCGCGTCAACGATGACGACGCGAATCTTTTCCGCCGAGCGATAAGCGAACTGCATCAGAGCGATGCGTTCCTGATGACGATTCCACCAGTCAACGGTTTCGATGTCGAGAGCAAAGACGGAAAGATTAACAAGCGCGTCGGTGAAGCGTCGCAGATCGGCGGAATCTTTGACGAATTTTAATGTGAAATCCGGCTTCATTATTTTAATGACTCGCTGATTTAATTTTTATCTTACCGCACGAGAATTTCTTGACACTAACCGAGAACTCGTCTAAATTCATTTGAAAAAGTTCGACAGTTTGGGTTGCTGCAAACCGATGACCGCTGAAATCAACTTTGGCATTTGGGGAAAGTGCTAAAAGTAAAGGAAATCTATTGAGAGCTTATGGCTGTCAATTGCAATATAGATTCTTACAGATTTAACTATCGCCGGTTTTTTTTCGTTTAAACGTAGTGCAGGCAATAATTCCTTAGGGCTAAAAAGTTTTTCCGAAATCAATTTTTAATTGTTTTTGATTATAGGAGTTACGCGGTTGAAACATTGTTAAACGCGGACTTATTGAAAATAAAAGACTTATGGCAATTTGATATCATCTAAAAGCCTTTTAAGCTACTGATTTTTCGTTCAACTGCTTAACTCCTAATCATATTTATTTCTGAAATTCTTTTATCGAAACTTTTTGAAAATTTGGCGGCAACTCAAAAAGTTTCGCGTCCGGCTGCAGCGTGAAATTTTTCAGTTCGACCGACAAAGTTAAATTTTTCTGCTCGCCGCTCGTTTGA
>CAXTMQ010000062.1:0-15724 GCA_964245305.1 uncultured Pyrinomonadaceae bacterium | reverse complement strand
AATTGATTCGTTCGTCAAACCAAACAATAATTTCCGAATTTTTTGAATCGTTCAAACGGACGCGAAATTTCTTCAAACCGTTTTCCGCGCCGAGCGTTTCAAAACGCGCGTCGGCTTTTTGATTCGTCCATTCGGCGGTCAAAAAATCCACCGGCGAAATTTTCGCGTCGGCAAAAGCATTTGTCGAATTCGTGCCTTCGACATAAATTTTGCGGCGCGAATCAATCAGGAAATTTTGATTAGCGTCGTTTTGCAAAACGCTGCGCTCAAACGTAGTTTGAAAATCGAAAACTGTCAAACGCTTCGCGCCGCTTTTCGCCGCGAAAAATTTATCTTCAACGCCGTTCGCCGCCACAACGATTTCGGTTTGAAAAGCGTCCGGTTCTTTCACCGCAAACGGAATTTCGCTTTTCGTTTCGCTGCCGACGGGCGAAGCGTTTGATTCGGTATTTGTCGCCGTTCGACACGCGCCGCACGACGCGGCAAAAAGCGCGATAAAAGCGATAATATATTTTAGCAAATTTGACGAGCGCATCGGCGAAGTGAGATTTTAACACATTCGACGACGTTATTTATTTCAGATGAACCGCAAACTTTTACAATTTTTCTACGTCGCGGGCGGCATCGTTATTTTGCCAATCGTGCCGTTTCTTTACTGGCAAGGTCAGCGCGTCAGAAAGCGCGTCGGACGCTTGCCCGACGCGGCGGGCGAAACCGTCGGAAAGTTCGGCGAACAAACTGAAATCGTCAATCTGCTCGCCGTCGGCGAATCAACGGTCGCCGGTGTCGGCGCGGAAAATCACCAAAACGCGCTTGGCGGACAGATTGCCAAGTATTTAAGTTTGGAAATCGGAAAATCCGTCCGCTGGCACGTCGTCGGCGAAAGCGGCATCACGGTCGGCGAAACTTTGCAAAAACTCGTTCCTGCGCTTCCCGCCGCGCCGATGGATTTCGTCGTCGTCGCGCTCGGCGGCAACGACACATTTAAAGTCAGCAGTCCGAACCGCTGGCGCGACGGAATGACGAAACTCGTGCAAATCTTGCGCGAAAAATATCCGAACGCGACGATTCTGCTCGCCAATACGCCGCGCGTTGTTGATTTTACGGCGTTGCCCGCGACCTTGAAATTCGTTCTCTGGCGCGTCTCGAAACTGCACCACGAAAACGCCAAACAAATCGCTTTGGAGTTTGAAAATGTCTTTTATTACGACGAAGCGAGCGCGGTCGGCGAAGGATTTTTCAGCGACGGCATTCACCCTTCGGCGCACGGCTACGCGCTCTGGGCGGAAGCGATGATTAAATTTTTAATGCGAAAAATGCGATGAATCTCGAAGACGCTTTCAGAGAAATTTTTGACGCGTTCGCCGCCTCAAACGAATGGCTTTTGATTGATGCGACAGGCGCGAGTTTTTCGCTCAAACTCGAAGAAATCGAACTCGAAAACACGCGCGGAAAAATTCTTCTCGGATTTCTTGACGCTAAAGGTTTTCAATTGTGGCGCGTCGTCAATCACCGCATCGAAAACGATAAATTGACGCTCGATTTAACGCGCAATTTCGAGCGCGAAAAGACAAAAATAAAATTCGTGCCGCGCGTCGCGGCGATAAAATTAAGCCAATCGGTCGAACTCGCGCGACTCGAACGAGTCAATCGTCTCGCAAACATTTTGATTGCCGATTCGCCGCGCTCGAAAATCAATCGCGCCGCGCTCAACGAAGAAAACGGACGATTCGCCGAAATCGTTTTCGATAATGAAAGAAAGAAAAAAATCTTCGCGCTCGCCGATGTTTCTGAAACGGTTTCGCCGGAAACGCTTCTGACATTCGCCATCCTGCGCCTCGCCGGATTTGAAAATCAACGCCGCCGAACAATCGGCGAAATTTGGATTTTAGCCGAAAAAAAATCCGCCAAAAATCTGCGTCGTCTGTACGCTCTTTTGACAAAAAAATGGAAAGAAAAAATCTCCGTCAAGGAAATAAAATTTTCCGCCGCCAAAGATGCGGAGTCGAAAATCGTTCATCACGACGCGCTTTGCGTTTCGCAACTTTGGCGCGATAAACCCGCGAAAATCGCTTTGCCGAGCGAAGCGCAAATCAGCCGTACAGCGACGGAAATTATCAAGCTCAAGCCCGATGCGATTGATTCGATTTTTACGAAACACGGTGAAACTCTGCGTTTTCGCGGTTTGCCGTTCGCCCGCGTTCGCAGAATCGGCGACGCGGAAAAATGCTGGTTCGGCATCAATCGCACTCGCCGGATTTTAAACGAAAACACGCGCGAAGAATTTTTCGATTTGTTGGAAAATCTAAAAAATCACCGACGCTTCGATGCGCCGAATAAACGCCACGAATTTTTCCGGCTCGCGCCCGAAGCGTGGCTCGAAGCGATTTTAAGACGCGACATCCGTCGGCTCGACGGCAATTTGATTTTGTCGCCGCTTTACAATCAATTTCGCGCGGGCAATGAGAAAATTGATTTGCTCGCTTTGCGCCGCGACGGGCGTTTAATCGTCATCGAATTAAAAGTCGAAGCCGACCGCGAAATGATTTTTCAGGCGGTTGATTATTGGCGCAAAATCGAAGTTCAAAGACGCGGCGGCAATCTGCGAAACGCGCAAATCTTTGGTGATTTAGAAATCACCGACAAACCCGCAATCGTTTATCTCGTCGCGCCGACGCTCGCCTTTCACCGTGATTTTGAATTTTTAAGTAAAACGATTGCGTCGGAGATCGAAATTTATCGCTTCGATCTGAACGAAAACTGGCGCGAAGATTTGAAGATTATGCGCGTGGAAAAAACATAGAAATTTACAGCCGAAGGATTTTTATTTCGGCGCGGAATTTCTGCCCGTGCGAGTAATGGCTGTGCGTTTTTCTTTGTCCGCGCCGTCGGCGACGACGACTTTGATTTGGCGAAAACTTCCGTCAGCGTCCGAATTGGTCGGCGCGTAGGAAATCGAATACTGCGTTCTGAGCTCGCCGGAAATTTCTTGAGCAATTTGCGACAACTGCTCGATTGATTCGGGGAAATAAATTTTTCCGCCGGTTTCCTGCGCGAGACGTTTTAAAAAATCTTCGGCTTTCTGCTGACGGCTCGCGCCGTTTGCTTCCGTCTCTTTGCTCAAATTATCAATAAAACCGATGGCGTAAATCTGCACGTTCGATTCGCGCAAAAGTTTGAAAAGTTCCTGCTCGGTATGGGAACTGGCGCGGTCGTCGCCGTCGGAGACCAAAATCAAAGTTCTGAGTTTTACGTCGTCTTTTTTTTGCGTGTTTTGATACGCTTCGACTTGTTTCGCCGTTTGATAAATCGCGTCAATAATCGCCGTCTGCCCGCCTTCGACGAACAAATTATCAAGCGCGCTGCCGAGCGCGTTTTTATTCGGCGTAAAATTCTGCACAATCTCGATTTTGTCTTTGCTGACAAAACGGACGATCATCGTTTCGTCTTTCGGGCGGTTCGCGCCGACAATGATTTTTCCGGCTTCGATAATTTTCGTCAACTGCGAACGCAGCGAGCGCGAATTATCAATCACGAGCGCGTCAACGACCGGCACTTCTTCGGTCGTAAAAGCGGTAATCGGCTGTAAAATATTGTCTTCGTAAACTTCAAACTGCGCTTGATTCAAATTACCGACCGGACGATTTTTGTCGTTGACGACGCGCACGTTCAAACTGACTTCCGCCGTGTCAACGCGCAAAACTTCATCGTCTTCAACCGGCGTTTGCGCCTGCGCCGGCGGCGCGTTTGTTGTCGGAGGATTTGAATCAACGCCCGATGTTTTTTTCGCGGCAACCGGCGCGACGACAGCTTTATCAGAAGGCGCGATTGTTTCAATTTTTACGACTTCTTCGCGCTTCGGAGTTTCTTTAATTTTCGGAAGTTTTTGATTTTTCGGCGGCTCGTTTTTTTGGGTTTCGATTGTTTTCGGAGCTTCTTTCGGTTTTTGAATTTCCTCTTTTTTCGGCTTTGTTTTGACTTCCGCGACCGTCTCGTTTTTTGGAGTTGTTTGATTTGCCGCTTCGCTTTTTTTCGTTTCAATTTTTGTCGGCGGTTTTTCTATTTTGCCTAAAATCCGCACCGTGTCTTTGCGAATCCAGCCCTTGTTTTGCGTGCTTTCGACCGCCACGAAATAAAAGCCGTTCGTGTCTTGTTTTTTCTCTAAAACTATCTTCTCGCCGCTTTGCACGGTTTGGATTTTTTCCGAATTCGCGTCGGGGGATTTTCGCAGAAATGTTGATGTAACCGCGACTTCCGCCTGCGTCTGCGCGAAAACGGTTGAAACGAGAAAAAGCGAAAAAATATTGGCAATTAAAAATTTTACAAATTTCATATAAAAAATCGAAATTATTTTAGCGAGAACGAATCGAAAAATTTATTCGTTTCCGCGCTGTCAATTTCCGCTTCTGGCAGAACGGCGAGAATCAGATAAAAACGCCGGTCATCGAAAAACATTCTGAGACGCTGAACGCGATATTTCGGTTTTATCTGACTTTCGCGCGTCATAAAACGACTTTCCGGCACTTTGATATAAACTTCCCGACCTTCGTTTCCGGCGACGGTAATTTTTTCTTCCTTGAGCAATTCGCCGTTGTTGCTCTTGATAAAATCTTTGCGGACTTTTTTGAAATGCGATGTTTTAAGAGGCTTCCACAAAACTTTTCCCTTCGGCGTGTCGCGGTAAATAACCGAATAAAACCCCTTCGCGTCGTTATATGAATAACTTCCCGTCTGACTTTGCTCTTCCGACGCTTCTTCGTCGGGAACTAAAACGCCGGGCGCGAAAATGCTCCACGCGCCGTTCTGCGGGCTGAAATTCTGCCACGTTTTCGCGTTTTGCGCCTCAACGACAAAAGTTGAAGCGAGCAGAAAAGCGCAAATTTGTAAAACTTTGAAAAGCTGATTTTTCGACATAAAATTTTTCAAGCGAGAGATTTATAACTGCTTGGCGCGAAATTTTCCGCGCGCGCGGACGACGACATCGGGACGGCTGACGCTGACGCTGATACTGCGAACTTCCGAATCGTTTACCGCCGGTTTGCTCGATTTATAACCGAGCCGGTATTGCTGTCTGAGTTCGGCGGCGACTTGCTTAAAAACGCTGTTCAGCTTCGGCGTGTCGCTCAGATAAAATCTTCCGGCGGTCGCGTCCGACATCGCTTTCAGCGCGTCAACGGCGTCCCGGTCGGCGTTTTTTTCTAACGCTTCGATGTCCGCGTCGGTCGTCGCTCCGGCGGGCGCGGGAATAAATATCGTGTAGTTTTTCTTCTTTTTCGCAGACTTCGGCTTTTCCGTTTTTTCCGCTTTTTTCTCCGCTTCTTTTTCAGCTTTTCTGTCTTCCTTGCCTTCCTTCACTTCGCCGGTCGGATCAATAACGATTTTGTTAAAGCCCGCGCCGGTCTTGTAAAAAATCGTATAAATCAAAACGTCGGATTCTTCGAGTTTTCCGAGCAGAATATCCTTGCCCGTAAAATTTCCCGAATCTTTGCCGTCCGACAAAAGAACGATGACTTTGCGACCGGAAACGTCGTTGAATGAATTTTGCGCGACTTGCTCGACGGCGCGAAACATCACCGTTCCGTCCTCGGCGGCGGTTCGCGCTTTGTAGAGCGAATCCTTTAAAACTTTGCGGTCATTGGTAAACGGATTGAGAACTTTCACTTCCGAATCGAATGTCGCAATCAAACATTTGTCGTCCGCGTTCAGTAAATCAATAAAATCGCGCGCGGCTGATTTTATATCGTCGAGCGAAAACTCGGTGCTGCCGCTCGTGTCGAGCAAAAGAGCGATATTCAAAGGTTCTTCAAACGTCGAAAAAAAAGCGATTTTCTGTTCAACGCCGTCTTCAAAAACGGTAAAGTCTTTTTTCTTGAGATCGGAAATATATCGCCCGTCGCGGTCGCTGACGGCGACCGGTACGCTGACGAGCGTTTTATCGTTTTTGTCGGTTTTGTCCGCATCTTTAATTTGAGCGCGTAAGCCGCTTGGCAGAAACAAAATCATCAAAGAAAACGCGGCGAAAATGATTTTCATAACTTTTCGATTTAAGTTGTTGGATGTTAATTTTTCAGCTTTTGAACGCATCGAATTTTCTAAATTATAAATAATTTCAAACGAACGCGCCATTCGTTTTTGAGGTTGAAGAAAATGTTTCTGAAGGAAAAGCCGTGTTTTCGCGGGTAAATTATCTCGCTTTTTTTCGCTTTATTCGATACACGCCGACGGCTAAACGCTCGGCGAAATTTTCGGCGACGAGCGCGTGATTCGCTTTGCCCGCTTCTCTGCGCGTCAAACCGACGGCTCTGGCAAAATCTCCGGGCAAAGTCATTTCATTCATTTCTAAAAAAGCGCGTGCAAGCTCTTTGACAGCTTCTTCACGCGAAACTTTTTTTGCCGCTTCTTTGGGAAATCTGGCTTCCGTTAAAGTCCAAATATACGTAAATGTCGGGTGATAAAGACATTCCTGCGGCACGACTTTCATCGCTTTTTGCAAATCGTCGAGAGCTTTCGTCAATTTCCGGCGTGTTTCAATTTTCGCTGCGCGTCGCAAATCGGATGTTCCCATTTCCCATTCTTTTCGCAAAATTTTTAGAATTCGATTCGCGCCTTCGCTCAAAGCGGACTTTTCCTGCGCTTTTGAAACGCCCCAAATCGCGTTGAAATAAGGAATAAGGCGCGGCGCGACGAACATCGCGCGGCTTTTGCAGAGTTTTGAATAATAAATTTTCCCGCGCTGCATCACTTCGTCTTTGAGCGTCCACGCGAGACTCATCTCGAAATCCTTCTGCACGTTGCGCGGCGAATGAACGTCGCGCCTGCCGCAGACGGCGATGTAAACCGAAGGCAGATTCGTCCGCGAATCGGTCAAAGCCAGAGAAAATCCTAAATCTTCGACCATCGCCTCGACTTGCGCGGCTGTTTCGATTTTTGAAAATTCCTCGCGCCGCCATTTTTTGTCGCGGATTTGCTCGACTTCTTCGGGCAGTTCGGAAAATTTTTTCACTATGCTTAAATTTTATCGCAAACCGAACTTATCGGAAAACGGCGGCGAATCGTTTGGAAAATATTTCGTTCGTCGTTCGATTCGCTTCAAACTTTTCGATATTTTCGCGCATCTATCTATCTGAATTTTGAGAAAAATCAAGGATTTTCCGAAAATGAAAAAAGCGAAAATTATTTTATCCGGTTTATTTGTTTTGTGTGCTGCGGCAAACGGCGCGTGGGCGCAAACGTCAACCGTCGTCAGGAAAGATTTGAGTCCGGCGGACATTGACCGCATCGTTAAAACCTTTACGCAGCACGAGAAAGAATCGCGCGAAGCGTTGCGAACTTATGTATTTTATCGCAACGTAAACATCCAGACGCTCGGTTTGGGCGGACAGGTCAGCGGCGTTTTCCGGCGCGATTCGTTTCTGACTTTAAGTCCCGAAGGAGCGCGTTTTGAGAAAGTTTTGTTCGCGCCGGTCGCTACTACGCCGCCCGGTTTTGTTACGCCCGAAGACATCGAAGATTTGAGCGGCGTTAATCCGTTCGCTTTAGATCCGTATACCGCGCCGCTTTATACTTTCACATATGTCGGCGTGGAGAAAATTGACGAACTCGATTTATACGTTTTCGACGTTTCGCCAAAAGTCGCCCCGAACGCCAAGAAAACTAAAGACCGCTTTTTCAGCGGCAGAGTTTGGGTTGACCAACAGGATTTGCAAATCGTCAAAACCAAAGGTAAAGGCATCCCCGAAACTAAGGAAAACAAATTTCCCGTCGTTGAAACGTGGCGCGAAAATATCGGCGGAAAATACTGGTTTCCGTCGTATTCTTCGTCGGACGACGAACTCGTTTTCGACAGCGGCGAGGTTTTGAGGCTTAAAATAAGAATTACTTACAAAAACTACACGCAGGGCAAGAGCGACGTGCGAATTTTGGACGAAGACGAAAACACGAGCCAACCCGCGCCGACACCTTCGCCGACACCGAAAAAACCTTAACAATTATCAATCAACAGTTAGCAGTTATCGTTTTGATTTTATGAAAACTGCTAACTGTTGACTGCTGACTGTAAAAGTTCTTCCGCGATTTGCGTTCGCACTTTTATTGATAAATCCGTCAAATCCGTTTCCGCCGAAAGATTCTTAGTTTCAATCGGCGGCAGTAAAACCATTTCGCAGATTGCCGCGTTCGCGGTATTTTGCTTTTTACCCATCGCGTAATCGGTGTTTTTCATTACGACCGGAATAATCGGAAAACCCGTTCCGATTGCCAGATGAAACGCGCCTTTTTTGAACGGCAGAAGCTCGCGCGGCATTGCGCGCGTGCCTTCGGCGAACACGCCGAACGAGATGCCTTCGCGCATTTTGTCGGCGGCGTTTTTCATTGTTTGAATCGCCGATTCGGTGTTCGTGCGGTCAATGGCAATCACGTTGACATACTGCATAAATTTTCCGGCGACGAGCCAGTCGAGCATTTCTTTTTTCGCAATCACGCCCATTTTTTTGCCCGTGTAGGCGAACATCATCGCCGTGTCGAGATACGAACGATGATTTGAAATGAAGACGTAAGATTGGCGCGGAGCGAGATTTTCCAATCCGCGCACTTTGATTTTCATTCCCGACCAACGCAGCCAAGCCCTTGCGCCCCAAGCCGCGAACGGATAAGCATATTCTTTGTTGCCTTTAATACGCGCCAAAAGCATAATCGGCGGCATCAGGAACAAAAAGAAGAATCCGAGAATCGCAAGCGAAAAATAATAGCGCAGTCGTCCCGACAGCTTCGACGCGCGGTTTGTGTTAAAATTTTCTTCTGAAAAAACAATTTTTCCGTTATTCGCCAACAAATTTCGCAGAGGCTTGTCTAAATGATTCGACATCGTTTTTCTATTTTTTTTTCCGTTCCTCTTTCCGGTTTTTATCCGGCGTTCCGTTTAATTTTCGGTTTAACTCTGACGCTCTGTTTTTTTGTCAATATATCACACGCGCAGACGATTCCGAGTCCGAAAACAATTCTCGGTTTTCAGCCGACCGACGATAAAACCATCGCCGATTGGTCGCAAATCGTTAATTATTTTCAAAAATTAGACGCGGCGAGCGATAAAGTCAAAGTTCAGGAAATCGGCAAAACGACGCTCGGCAAACCGCTCGTCGTCGCGTTTATTTCATCAATCGAGAACATCAAAAATCTCGAAAAATATAAACAAATCAGCCAAAAGCTCGCCGATCCGCGAAAAATCAAAGACGAAAAAGAACGCGAGCAATTGATCGCCGAAGGCAAAACGATTGTTTCGATTTCCTGCTCGATTCATTCGACCGAAATCGTCGCTTCGCAGATGTCTATGAATCTCGCTTTTGAATTGGCGACAGCGACCGATGAAGAAACGAGGGAAATTTTACAGAACACGATTTTGCTTCTGATTCCCTCATCAAATCCCGACGGCGTGGACATCGTGGCGAATTGGTATCGGAAAACTCTGGGAACCGCGTCGGAAGGAACTTCACCGCCCGAAATTTATCATCATTACGCCGGACACGATAACAACCGCGACTGGTTTATGCTGAATTTAAAGGAAACGCAAGCCGTCACGCGCCTTTTTTGGAAAGAATGGTTTCCGCAAATCGTTTACGACGTTCATCAGATGGGACAGAACGGCGCGAGGTTTGTAATTCCGCCGTTTTTCGATCCGCCGAATCCGAATATTCCGCCGCTCGTTCTGCGCGAAGTCGGTCTGATGGGTTACAAAATCGCCGCCGATTTGCAGGCGGAAAATTTCGCGGGCGTGGCGACGAATACGACCTTTGATACCTGGTGGCACGGCGGCTTTCGTTCCGCGCCTTATTTTCACAATTCAATCGGCATTTTATCGGAAGCCGCGAGCGCGAATTTGATGTCGCCGGTTTATATCACCGACGAAAAAATGCGGCAAACCAGACCTTCGCGCGGTTTGAATTCGCCGCTCGAGGCGGCGACGAATTACCCGCAAATCTGGAAGCCGAAATATTGGAGCGCGGGCGACATCGCCGCGATGGAAATGACCGCTTCGCGCTCGGTTTTGCAGATGGCGGCAAAATTCAGGCGCAATTATCTGCAAAATTTTTACGAGCTGAACAAAACCGCCGCGCAAGCGAATTCCAATCCGAATCAGCCGCTCGCGTATGTAATCTTCGCCGGTCAGGGACGCGAAGAAATCGTTTCGCGCTTCGTCGAAATTCTGCTCGCGCAAGGCATCGAAGTTCATCGAATGACGCGCGAACTGAAAACTTCGATTCCGTTCACGCAGGCGATTCACACCGAAGTTCCGCTCAACAGTTTTTTAATATTTCTCAATCAGCCGCAGCGCAACAACGTCGAGGCTCTGTTCGGCAAACAAACGTATCCGAACCGCGTTGACGCGGCAGGCAATGTTGACGTGCCGTATGATGTCGCGGGCTGGACTTTGCCTTTGCAGATGGGCGTGGAAACTTACACGGTTTCGCAAATCGTCGAATATCCGAACAACGCGCGCGGGCTTGAACTGATGAACGATATTGACGAAGTTCGCAAAACCTTAAATCTCGAACCGAACAAGGAAGCATTTGCAAAACTGCCGAATCCTTTGAAATCGAACCCGAAAATCGGGCTTTACAAGGGCTTTACCGCCTCGTCGGACGAAGGTTGGACGCGCTTTGTTTTCGACACTTTTCAGATTCCGTATAAATCCGTTTCAGACGCTGAGTTTCGCGCGAACAATTTAAATTACGACGCTCTTGTTTTGCCTTCGGACAGCGAAAACGAAATCGTCAAAGGCTTGAAGGAAGAAACGTATCCAAAGGAATTTACCGGCGGAATCGGCGAAGCGGGCATTGAGAACTTGAAAAAATTCGTCGAAAACGGCGGCAAATTAATTTGCTTTGACGAAAGCTGTGAAATGATTATTAAACGATTCAACCTGCCGGTGAAAAATGTTTTAGACAATTTGAAACGCGCCGATTTTTATTGTCCGGGTTCGATTTTATCGCTCGACGTTGATCGGACAAATCCGCTGGCGAAATCATTCGGCGACAAAGCCGCCGCGTATTTTATCAACAGTTCGGCGTTTGAAATCACCGACGTGAGCCGCGTTAAATCCGTCGCAACTTATGCGAAAAAAGACGCGCTTTTATCCGGCTGGCTTTTGGGCGAAAAATATTTGAACGGCAAAACCGCGCTCGCCGAAACCGCTTACGGCAAAGGCAAAATTATCCTTTTCGCCTTTCGCCCGCAACATCGCGGACAGACCTTCGGAACATTCCCGTTTATCTTTAATGCGTTGGAAAAATAGATACTGAATTAGCCGCGGATAACACGAATAACTTTTTGATTTTTAATTCGTGTCATTCGTGTTATTCGTGGGAAAATAATTTTATGAAAGCGGAAACACAATGCGTTAAAAGCAATCTCGGTTTAGTCTGCATCACGACGACCGACGCGGTGCGCTATAAAACCGTCACGCGCAAACGGCTTCTGTCGTTTGATGAACAGATTCAGAAAGAAATGCTGCGCTCGCTTTACCGGGAAAATATCAACCGCATCAACAATGCGATTGATTTCTGCGCGGCGAACCAAATCAATCTTTATCGCCTGACTTCGGGGCTTTTTCCGTTTTCCGACGAACAAATCGGCGCGGAAATTTTGCACGAATTCGGCGAAGATTTGAGCATTACGGGAAACAAAGCAATCACCAATAATTTACGAATCGTGATGCACCCGGATCAGTTCGTCGTTTTGAGTTCCGATTCGGAAAGTGTGGTCGAAAACAGCGTCAAGATTTTGAAAATGCACGCGCAAACTTTAGATTTATTAAATCAGCCGCGCTCGGAATGGGCGACGATGAATATTCACGGCGGCAAAGCCGATAGAATTGATAAACTCGTCGCTTCGATTGAAAAGCTGCCTGATGAAATCCGCTCGCGCCTCTCGTTTGAAAACGACGAATATTCTTATTCGTCGGCGCAGATTTTAGAAGTCTGCCGACGCGCGAAAGTCCGAATGGTTTTCGACGCGCATCATCACGTCTGCCGCGAAAAACTCGACAGTTACGAAGACGAATCCGTCGCGGAAATGTTTTGGGCGGCGCGTGAAACGTGGGCGAATCCGGCGAATCAGCTCGTTCATATTTCCAACGGACGCGATAAATTTCAAGACCGCGCTCATCACGATTTAATCGTGACGATGCCGTCGGTTTTCCGGTTCGCGCCGTGGATCGAAGTCGAAGCTAAACACAAGGAAATTGCGATTGCCAAACTTCAAAACGAGTGGCTCGATCAAAACGCAGAAACCGGCGCGTGAGCGAGAGTGTTTCAAGTTTCAAGATTTAAACGCGCTTTTTTCAGGGCTTTCTCGATTTGTTCCGGCGCAGTTCCGCCGACGGCGTTTTTCGTCCGCAAAGTTTTTTCTAAAGACAAAGCATCGTAAACATCGGCTTCGATTTTCGGTGAAAACTTCTGCATCTCGCCCATATCCAAATCGTTTAATTCGACCTTTAACTCAATCGCCCGTAAAACTATTTTTCCCGCAATGTCGTGCGCTTCACGAAACGGAATATTTTTCTTTGATAAATAATCGGCAAGCTCGGTCGCATTCAGATAGCCAATCGAAGCCGCTTTTTCGGTTTCGTCTTCGCGGACGCGCAGGTTTTGCAGAACCGTCGCGGCAATCTGCAAACAATCGCGCGTCGTCGTGAAAGCATCGAAAATTGCTTCCTTATCTTCCTGCATATCTTTGTTATACGCCATCGGCAAACCTTTCAGAACGGTGAGCAAACCGAGCAAATGTCCGAAAACTCTGCCCGATTTTCCGCGCACTAATTCCATCGAATCGGGATTTTTTTTCTGCGGCATCAAGCTCGATCCGGTCGAAATCTGGTCGCTCAATTCAAAAAAACCGAACTCGGTCGACGCGTAAAGAATCGTATCTTCGGCGAGCCGCGAAAGATGCGTCATAATCAAAGACGCGGCAGACGCGAATTCGACGGCAAAATCGCGGTCACTCACCGCGTCCAGACTGTTCTGCGAAACTGAATCGAATTCCAACTCACGCGCCACCGCTTCGCGGTCAATCGGATAAGCAGTTCCGGCGAGCGCGGCTGAACCGAGCGGCAAAATGTTCACGCGCTTTCTGACTTCGCACAGCCTTTCCGCATCGCGCTTGAGCATTTCAAAATACGCAAGACACCAATGCGCGAACAAAATCGGCTGCGCTCTTTGCAGATGCGTGTAACCGGGCAAAATCGCCGACTGATAATTTTCAGCCAAATCAATCAGCGATTTTTGCGCGTTTTCTAAACCAACCGCTAATTCATCAATTTTTTCGCGCAGCCAAATCCGCAAAGCCGTCGCCACTTGATCGTTGCGGCTTCTGCCCGTGTGCAGTTTTCTGCCCGTGTCACCGATGATTTCGACGAGGCGCGATTCGATAAAAGAATGCACGTCTTCGATATTTAAATCATTGATAAAATCAGCGTCTTCCAAACCTTTTTCCAAAACGCTTCGCAACCCGTTTTGGATATTTGATGCTTCTTCATCGGTTAAAACTTTAGCGCGGCGCAAGCCTTCGCAGTGCGCCGACGAGCCGCGAACGTCCGCTGCCAACAATTGATAATCGAAACCGAACGAGCGATTAAATTTAACGAAATTTTCATCGGCTTTGCCGGTAAATCTTCCGCCCCACAAATTTTTTGATTGATTCATTTGACTTTTTCCAACCGCATTTCTAATCTATGCATCTATGCAACAGTTATGCAAGCTTAATGCATAACTATTGCCGGAAGCAAATTAAGTTATTTTATAGCTTTCAAAGATAAAAATGCTTAAAGAAAGAAGACAGCGAAAAATTCGCGAATTAGTCGAATCCGGTAATATTAGTAGTCAAAGTGATTTAACCGCGCTTTTATCGAAAGCCGGTTTCACGGTTAATCAATCGAGCGTGTCGCGCGATTTGGACGAAATTGGAGTAATCAAGTCGCACGGATTTTATGCGTTGCCGAAAGCAGATCGAGGACTGCAAAATTTCGGTCTTTCGAGCTTAGAAACGGCTGGCGAAAATCTCATCGTCGCCAAATGCGAAGCGGGCTTGGCATCGGCAATGTGCGTAAGAATTGACAACACGAAGATGGCGGAAATTGTCGGTACAATCGCCGGTGAAGACACAATTTTTATCGCGGTCAAAAATGCTAAATCACAGAAAGCGGTGATGAAGAAAATTTGGGAATTATTTGAAAGATAGTTTTTAGCTTTTGGTTTTAGTTTTTAGCAAGACTTAAGACAAAAACCAAAAACTAAAAACCAAAAACTAAATGGAAAAGAAAATTAATAAAGTGGTTTTAGCATATTCGGGCGGACTCGACACTTCGGCGATGTTGCTTTGGATCAAAGAAAAATACAGCGCGGAAGTCGTCTGTTTTTGCGCCGATGTCGGGCAGGGCGAAGAGCTTGACGGGTTGGAAGCAAAGGCTTTGAAAACGGGCGCGTCGAAACTTTACGTCGAAGATTTGCGCGAGGAGTTTGTCAAAGATTTCGTCTGGACAGCCGTCAAAGCGAATGCGCTTTACGAAGGCGTTTATCTTTTGGGAACTTCGCTGGCGCGTCCGGTAATTGCGAAAAAGCAAATCGAAATCGCGCAAAAAGAAGGCGCGGACGCGGTGGCGCACGGCGCGACGGGCAAAGGCAACGATCAGGTGCGGTTTGAGCTGACTTATTACGCGCTTCAGCCGGATATAAAAGTCGTCGCGCCCTGGCGACATTGGGAATTTAAAGGTCGTGCGGATTTAATCGCGTATTGCGCCGAACACGGAATTAATGTGACGGCGACCGCCGAAAAGCCGTATTCGACGGATCG
The DNA here is from genome assembly GCA_964245305.1 of uncultured Pyrinomonadaceae bacterium. Taxonomy (GTDB): domain Bacteria; phylum Acidobacteriota; class Blastocatellia; order Pyrinomonadales; family Pyrinomonadaceae. The sequence continues at coordinate 883 of CAXTMQ010000062.1, read as the reverse complement.
GAATCTGATGCACATTTCCTACGAAGGCGGCATTTTGGAAGACCCTTGGGCTGCGCCGCCGGAAGATATTTTTCTGCTGACGAAATCGCCGGAAAATGCTTCGGATAAAGCTGAAGAAATAGTTCTGACGTTTGAAAAAGGTGAACCCGCGGCGATTGACGGCGAGCGATACGGCGCGGTTGATATGCTTTCAAAATTAAATTTCCTCGGCAGCGAACACGGCATCGGGCGTGTTGATCTGGTCGAAAACCGTTTCGTCGGAATGAAATCGCGCGGCGTTTATGAAACTCCGGGCGTAACGATTTTGCAACAGGCGCACCGCGCCCTCGAATCAATCACGATGGATCGAGAAGTGATGCGCCTGCGCGACAGCTTAGGCGTGAAGTTTGCCGAATCAATTTATTACGGTTTTTGGTTCGCGCCGGAATTTGAGATTTTACGCTCGATGATCGAGCAAACGCAGGAAACCGTTTCGGGCGACGTGCGGCTGAAACTTTATAAGGGAAATGTCACGATTCTCGGTCGCAAATCGCCGAACTCGCTTTACAAAGAGCGCGTCGTCACTTTTGAAGACGACGCGGGCGCGTATAACCAACTCGATGCGGAAGGATTTATTCGACTGCAATCTTTGCGGCTGCGGTTGCGAAAGATAGATTAGGAGATTAGCCACGAACAAACACGAAAAAGACACGAAAAAAAACAGAAAATTAAAATAACAGAAAAATTCTTCGCTTTCATCAACAGATCAACTAGATTTGTTCTTATTTCGTGAACTTTCGTGTTTGTTCGTGGCTAAATTTTGTGAGGTAAAAATGATGATTTTAGAAGCAGACAAAATCGGTTCGGCGACTTCGCCGTTGAAATTGACGAAGGCGGTCAGCGT
>CAXTMQ010000061.1:13564-18282 GCA_964245305.1 uncultured Pyrinomonadaceae bacterium | reverse complement strand
AGAGTTTCAACCGTCGCGCGAACATCGTGAACGCGGACGATTTTCGCGCCGTTCCAGACAGCAACCGCCGCGCTCGCCAAACTGCCGTAAAGTCTGTTTTCAGTTGGAGCGTCGTCGAGAATTTTTCCGAGAAACGATTTGCGCGACGTGCCGATCAAAATCGGAAATTCGGAAAACTCCGCGCGCAAAAGATTTAATTTCGCAATCAACTCCAGATTTTGTTCAAAAGTTTTGCTGAAACCGAGACCGACATCGAGCGCGATTGTTTTTTCGTTGACACCGTATTTTTCCGCCGTTTCGAGGCTTTGCCGAAATCCTTTTGAAACTTCAGTCAAAATATTTTCGATTGGTTTTTGTCTGTGCATTGTTTCAAAATCTCCACGCAGATGCATCAAAATCAATCCGGCGTTCGCGCTTGCGGCAATATTGGCGATTCGTTCGTCGAAACGCAGACCGGAAACATCGTTGACGATTTCCGCGCCCGCCGCGATTGCTCTGTCGGCGACTTCGGATTTGCTCGTGTCAACGGAAATCGGAACGTCGAAACGCTCGGCGATATTTTCGATGACGGGAACAATTCGATTCGTTTCTTCTTCGACTGAAACACGATGAGCATTCGGGCGTGTTGATTCGCCGCCGATGTCGAGAATATCCGCGCCTTCGGCGATCAATTTTTCAGCCTGCCGCAAAGCCGCGTCAATCTCAACAAATTTTCCGCCGTCGGAAAAGCTGTCCGGCGTGGCGTTCAAAATCGCCATCACCAGAGTTTTTTCATTCAGCGGAATTTCGCGCCGCGAAGTTTGCCAAAACATAAAAATAAATTGAAAAATCGTTCAAAAGAAAAAAGGGATAAAGATTCATAACCTTTATCCCTTATCCTTCATCCTTTGCCCCTCGTCCTATGCCGTCGCCGGATTGTTTGGCGTGATCGGTGTCAGAATCGGTTTTTTGAACGCGCCTTTCGTTGTTTCGTCTTCGGCTTTTTCCGGCGTTCCGTTGTTATCATTATTAACTTCTTCGCCATCGTCATCGAGCGGCAAACCGGCGGCGATGCGGCGAATCTGCACACTATCGAGCGTTTCGCGTTCGAGCAGAGCCTGCGTCATATTTTCCATTACCTGTTTATTATCCATCAAGATAATTTTCGCGCGTTCGTATTGTTCGGAAATAATTCTTTTTACTTCCTGATCAATTTTGATCGCCGTGTCTTCGCTGAAATCTCGATGCTGGGCGATTTCGCGCCCCAAGAAAATCTGCTCTTCCTTTTTGCCGAAAGCGAGCGGTCCGAGTTCGGACATCCCGTAAGTGCAGACCATCTGTCTGGCTAATTCGGTCGCGCGTTCGATGTCGTTCGACGCTCCCGTCGTGATTCGACCGATATAAATTTCTTCGGCGATGCGTCCGCCCATCGCGTTGGCGATCATCGCTAAAAGCTCTTCTTTCGTGCGTCCCAAAACGTCCTGTTCCGGCAAATAATAAGTTACGCCGAGAGCGCGACCGCGCGGAACGATGGTTACTTTGTGAACCGGATCGCTTTCGGGAATATTCAACCCGACAATCGTGTGTCCGGCTTCGTGAATCGCCGTCAAGCGGCGTTCTTTTTCCGAAACCACCATCGAGCGGCGTTCGGGTCCCATCATCACTTTGTCTTTGGCAAATTCGAGGTCGTGCATCGTCACGACTTTCTGATTGCGCCGCGCCGCGCTCAAAGCCGCTTCGTTGACCAAATTCGCTAAATCCGCGCCGGTAAATCCGGGCGTTCCGCGCGCGATGACATTGACGTTAATGCTTTCGTCGAGCGGAATTTTTCTGGTATGAACTTTCAAAATGCCTTCGCGCCCGCGCACGTCGGGATACGAAACGACGACTTGACGGTCGAAACGTCCGGGACGTAAAAGTGCCGGATCGAGAACGTCGGGGCGGTTGGTCGAAGCCATCAAAATCACGCCGTCGTTCGATTCAAATCCGTCCATTTCAACGAGCAGTTGATTTAGAGTCTGCTCACGCTCGTCGTGTCCGCCGCCGAGACCCGCGCCGCGATGACGACCGACGGCATCGATTTCGTCAATGAAAATAATGCACGGCGCGTTTTTCTTGCCTTGTTCAAATAAATCTCTGACGCGCGACGCGCCGACACCGACGAACATCTCGACGAAATCCGAACCGGAAATCGAAAAGAAAGGCACATTGGCTTCGCCCGCGACGGCTTTCGCCAAAAGAGTTTTTCCGGTTCCCGGAGGTCCGACCATCAAAACGCCTTTCGGAATGCGTCCGCCGAGCTTTTGAAATTTTTGCGGATCTTTCAAAAATTCGATGATTTCCTGCAATTCGTCTTTGGCTTCCTCAACGCCCGCGACATCTTTGAAAGTGATACGCTTTTGCTGATTGTTCAGCAATTTCGCTTTTGACTTTCCGAAACTCAGGGCTTTGTTGCCGCCCGCCTGCATCTGCCGCAGAGTAAACGCGAGAAATCCGATCAGCAGCAAAAAAGGCAAGGCGTTAATCAAAACGATCCAGCCCCAACCGCTGCTTGCGGGTTCGAGACTGACCTTCGTTCCCGATTCGTCCGCCGCTTTTAAAATTGATTCGCGCGGCGCGTCGCTCGCATCGAGTTTAGCGGTAAATTTTTCGCCGTTTTTATTGGTTAATTCCAGAACATCCTGCTTCAAGGTCAATTCGGAAATATCTTTATTTCTAATTTGCGTCAGGGCTTTGTCGAAAGATAATTCCTGCGGGCTTTTTCCCTGCTTGCTTTGCAGAAAATACACGAACAGCAAAGAGCTGGAAATAATCATCAGCCACAACAGAATTTGTTTTGCTTTAGAACTCAACTTTTATAGCCTCCAAAATTAACTTTCATCAATTCGTGATTGAAAGTTTCTTCCAAATATTAATACTTCCCTTTGATGAAAGTTCACCGTCAACCGTTGTTTTCTCAATGAGTCGCAACGCCCGCGCACAAACTCAACCTCTGATTGTAGATTGCCGCCCGTCATTTTTCAACCTTTGTTTTCTCGAAATACAGATTTCCCCCGCTTTTTACAATCTTTTCGCCGTTCGGCAATTCAACAATTCTGCCGCTTTTGCGGCTCGCAATCAGATTTTCAATCGCTTCGATATGTTTCAGTTCCAATCGCCGCAGACTTCCGCGATTCGTTTTCAGCCAATCTCTCAAAATCGTCCGCCGCATCGCCGGAAAAATGTCTGTCAATTCTTTTAGATTTAAGATGGTTTTTCGGCTTTCGGTTTTCGGTTTTCGGTTTTCGTCCGAATTTCTTGTTGAATAGGGTAATTTTGAATTGATCTGTTCCGCAGATTCGCGCAATAAATCAGCGGTTTGAGCTAAGGTTTCGATGATTTTCGGATTGAAATCCGTCAGCAAAGGCAGCAAAATTTTCCTGACGCGGACGCGGTTGAATTTTAAATCCTCGTTCATCGCATCGAACCTGAATTCAATGTTTTTGAAATGACAAAAATTTTCCGTATCTTCGCGCTTTGCCCAATTCAGCAAAGGACGAATCAAGGCGATTGACGATTGTTCGTCGGTATTTTCATCTTCGGCTTGCAGAGCGAATTCTCTGATCGGTCGCATCCCGCTCAAGCCGTCCAAGCCGCTGCCGCGCATCAAATTTATCAAAAAAGTTTCGGCTTGGTCGTTGAGCGTATGCGCGGTTAAAACGCCTTTCGCGTTCAAGTTTTCAGCGGTTTCAAACAAAAATTCGTATCTCGCCTGCCTTGCGTTTTGTTCGAGATTGCCTTTTTCAGATTCGATTTTTTCTTCCGCTCGCTGCGTTTTACAGACGAATTCGATATTCAAAGCGGTCGTGAGATTCCTGACGAAATCACAGTCGGCAAAACTTTCCGCGCCGCGCAAATCGTGATTAAAATGCGCGACCACAAAGCGCGGATTCAATTTTCCCCGCTTTCTTAAATCGGCGAGCGCGAGCGTCAAAGCAACCGAATCCGCGCCGCCCGAAACCGCGACGACGAAAGTTCCATCGTCAGTCGGCAAATTTAATCTGCGCCATTCGGTAATTAATTTTCGCGTAAAATTTTCCATTCAAAAATCAAAAAGAAAATTTCAACTTTCTTCCCGGCGCAAATTTTCCCGCGCTGTTTCCAAGGCTTCAAAAACTCTTTCCGGCGCGGTTCCGCCGATTTGATTTTTGCCTGCCAGCGTTTGTTCGAGACTTAACGCTTCAAAAATATCTTCGTTAATATTTTCAGAAAATTGCCGCATTTCATCCAAACTCAATTCATATATTTTTTTATTTTGCGCGCCGGCAAACGAAAAGATTTTTGCGGCAATGTTCCGCGCCGTCCGCAAAGAAATTCCTTGAAAAATCAAATAATCGAGCAATTCGTTTTGAAAAGAATAATTTCGCGCCGCTTTTTCAGTCGCTGTTTCGTTCAGACGGACCTTTCCCAAGACGATTCGGACAACCGGCAGAAAACTTTTCAAAATATCAATCGTTTCAAAAATTATTTTCTGCGTTTCATTTAAAGTTTTTTCCGCATCAAGCGCGGCGTTTTTCACGATTGAAAGCAACGCGAATTGATTGCCGTAAATTTGATTCGTCTTGACGCGAACGATTTCCAAAACGTCCGTAATTTCCGGCGTTTGAAAAGCATTTTCGGAACTCGTTTCGGCGAATTCGACAAAGCCGAATTAGCCGGAATTTTAAATCGTAAAATCGTCAATCCATCTGGAAAGATGC
>CAXTMQ010000061.1:0-13554 GCA_964245305.1 uncultured Pyrinomonadaceae bacterium | reverse complement strand
GCAGCGAGAAATTCGAGGGCGAAATCAGCGTCGAAGGTCGCGTCGAAACTGTTCGACGCGACCCCTTCAAAATTCAATTCGGCGGCGACTTCTTCGCGGTCAATTTCGATTGACGTTCCCGTGAAATTCGCCGCGCCGAGCGGTAGAATATTAACGCGCCGCCACGTTTCGTCAAGCCGTTCGCGGTCGCGCTCGAATCGTTCAAAATAGGCGAGACACCAATGCGCCCACAAAATGATTTGCCAACCGTTCGCCGCGCCGCGAACCGGCAAAATCGTTTGTTTGTTTTTCTCGCCGCTCGTCAGCAAAATTAATTGCAGATCGCGCAAAGTTTGCGACAATTCTTCGATTTCCACGCGCAGCCAGAGCCGGAACGCCGTCTGGCTTCGATCAATGCGGCTTCTGCCGATGCTCAGTTTTTCGCCCGCGTCGCCGATTAACTGCACGAGCCGCGTTTCGATAAAATCGTGAACGTCGCGCGCGGTCGCATCTTCAAAAAAATTTTTGTTGAATTCGGCGCGTTTGACGAGCGTCTGCAAACCGTTTTTAATGCGTTCGGACTCGATGCGCGTAATTATTCCGGCGTGAAAAAGCGCGTCGCAGTAAGCGAGATTGATCTGCACGGCGGCGAAAAAAAGGCGGCGGTCAAAGTCGAACGATCTGCCGAATGCAGAAAGAATTTCGTGATTTTTGTCGCCGCGCTGTCTTCCGGTTTCGGTCATTTCGCTTAAAAATTATTTTCGCCGATTTTCCGGGCGCGATTCGGCGAAAAATTGTCGCCGGATCGCGCCGTAAAAATTTTAACTTGTCGTTTCCGAAATTATAACCGAAAACATTTTTCAATGTTAATTCTGTGCTAAAATTTTCCGAGATGAAACTCGATTTGCAAACGCCGCTGCTCGACCTCTACAAATTTGAAATCGCCAAATTGTCGCAGGCGATGGCGCGCAAACTGGCGATGGCGGTTGCCGTTTTCTCTTATAAAAGCGATGTTTCCGAAGCGACCGTCGAAGACCTTCTGAACTATTTTCCGATGCGTTACGAAGACCGCTCGAATTTAATTCAGATTGACGAATTGAGCGACGGTATGGAAGCCTCGGTCGAGCTTTACGCCAGAGTCGCGGGCGGTTTTCAGGTCGGCAAAAATTGCGGTCCGAAAGCTCCGCCGCTGTTTATCTTTGAAATCACCGGCGGCGATGCCGAACGCACAAGAAAACCCGTCGTCGTCTGGTGGTTCATCTCCGGCAGAGGCGCGTATAATATCGTCAATTACTGGACAAATAAATTTGAACGCGGAACGCGCTTTGTCGCCTTTGGCAAATGGGAATGGGACGCTCGAAAAAACACCTACGCGCTTCGCATCAACAAACCCGACGAACTCGAAATTCTGCCGTCCGAAATTGATTACAACGAATTCGGCTTGCTGAAAAATCTCGGCGATAAAGACACGACGAACAACGAGCAGCGAACCGCTGACGAATTAATCGAAGACGATATTTTCGACGATTCGCTCGATGCCGCCTACGCGCCGATTCACGTCGGGCGGCGCGTTCCCGTTTACCGAAAACTCGGAACGTTTCAAACCAAACGCCTGCGCGAAATCGTTTACAGCATTTTGCAAAATCTTGATAAATCAACGGTCAGAGAAACTCTGCCCGAAGATTTGTGCAAAAGGCAGAATTTGATTACACGCGCCGAGGCGATTGAACAGATTCATTTTCCGCCCGAGGATTCGACGATTTCCGAATATGAATCGGCGCGCAGCCGGGCGCATCTTCGTCTAATTTTTGAAGAATTCTTCTGGGTTTCGTTCGCGCTCCAACTCAAACGCGGCGACCGCGCCAAAGAACCGAAAGGAACTTTGATCGAAATCAGCGACACGATTTCAGAGCGCGTCAAACGACTTCTGCCGTTCACTTTAACCGGCGCGCAGGAACGGGTCATCAAAAGAATCTTCGACGATATGCAGTCGGACGCGCCGATGAACCGGCTCGTGCAGGGCGATGTCGGCAGCGGCAAAACCATCGTTGCCTTTTTAGCGATGTTCGCCGCGATGGAAAACGGCTATCAAACCGCTCTGATGGCTCCGACCGAAATTTTAGCCGAGCAGCACGCCCGCAATGCAAAGAAGATTTTCGCCGATTCGCCGTATCGCATCGAGCTCTTGAGCGGCAGTCTCCGCGCCGCCGAGAAGCGTAAAGTTCACAAAGATATTGCGAGCGGCGAAATCCAAGCCGTCGTCGGCACGCACGCCGTTATTCAGGACGCGGTTGAATTTGAGCGTTTGGGTTTGGCGGTCGTTGACGAACAGCATCGCTTCGGTGTTTTGCAAAGAGCGCAGTTGCGCGAACGCGGTTTCAATCCCGATATTCTGGTGATGACCGCCACGCCGATTCCGCGCAGTCTGGCGATGACGGTCTATGGCGATTTGGACGTTTCGGTGATTGACGAGCTGCCGCCGGGCAGAACGCCGATTAAAACCGTCGTCGTCGGCGAAGATCAGCGCGGCGGCGTTTATAAAGGCATCGAGCGCGAAATCAAACTCGGTCGGCAGGTTTACGTCGTTTATCCTTTGATTGACGAATCGGAAAAAATGGACTTGAAGGCGGCGACGAAAATGTTTGAAGAGCTGCGCGATAAAATTTTTCCGCATTTCAAAGTCGGGCTTCTGCACGGCAAAATGAAGGGCGCGGAAAAAGAAGAAATAATGCAGCGTTTTGTCAGCGGCGACACTAATATTTTGATTTCGACGACCGTCATCGAAGTCGGCGTTGACGTGCCGAACGCTTCTTTGATGATTATCGAACACGCCGAACGCTTCGGGCTTTCGCAGCTTCACCAGCTTCGCGGGCGCGTCGGGCGCGGCGCGGAACAATCGTTCTGCGTTCTTTTAACGGGCGATAAAAAAACCGCCGTCGCCAGAGAGCGTTTGGGAATTATGGAAGAAACGACCGACGGCTTTCGCATCGCCGAAAAGGATTTGGAAATTCGCGGGCAGGGCGAAATTCTCGGCACAAGGCAATCGGGTGTCCAAACATTCAAAATCGGCAATATCATCCGCGATCTGGAAATTCTCGAAAAGGCGCGGCAGGAAGCCGAATATTATCTTGTACAAAAACGATTAACTAAAGAAACTTCGCGCCTGATCGAGGTTACGAAAGCCGATTCGCGCTTCCATCTGGCGGGAATCGGGTAGAGTTTTGTAAAAAATCCATAAATAAACGATTTAGTTATTGAATTTTGCTAAAAGATTCGGTTATAGTGCTTTCTATAGTTTCTAGTCTCTCAAGTGCTTTTTGAGTGAAACTCTGCAAATTTTAAAAACAAACGATTTTCTCTTCAGATTTTCATCCAAAATTGTTTGACCAAATAGGAATTTGCCCAAAAGCTATAAACGACGAAATCACCGGCATAGTTGCTAGTGTCGGTGATTGATTTACACATCAATAAAGGATGAGGAATAAAAAAATAATATGGATAACCGACGACCGACGAATAATGCTCCAAGACCGCTAAACCAAACTAATAATTACAGAAAGGAAGCAGATAGACCGTTTGGAGCGAACCGCTACCAACCGCGCGATTCACGTGATCCCAGAGATACACGCGATTCACGCGATCCACGAGACACGCGAGACACGCGCGATAATCGTGATAACCGCTTTCAACCCCGAAATAACGACCGTTATCAAAGCCGCGACGACCGTCCGCCAAACCGCGACGACCGCTATCAAAGCCGCGATAATCGAGATAATCGAGATAATCGAGACACACGAGACACACGAGATAATCGGGATTTTCGGGACAATCGGGATAACCGGTTTCAAGGCAGAAATGATCGCAGTCAACCGCGCAGCGATAGATTTCAGCCGAGAAACACTAAATTTCAACCACGCGGGCGTTTCGTTCCGAAAGGCAAGGGCGCAAAGCCTTGGGAACAAGAGCACCGTCCGCGAATCGTATCGGAAATGCAAGTAACAGACGGAAAACATCGCGGCAAATACCTGCAAAGCACGGCTTCGGCTAAAGTTCGTCCGACGGCGCGGCGCATTCGTGAATCAATGTTCCGAATTTTGTATCGTAAAATTCGCGCGGGCAGATTTCTCGATTTATGCGCGGGCGCGGGAACGGTCGGCATCGAAGCGATTTCGCGCGGCGCACTGCTTTGCACGTTCGTTGAGCGTTCGGCGCAGATGTGCGGCTTCATCAAGAAAAATATGGAAGCCTGCGGCATCAAAGAAGGACACGGCGAAGTTCATCAAATCGAAGTCGTCCCGTTTTTGAAAAAGATGGCAAAACGCCGACGCTTTTGGGACGTAGTTTATTTCGATCCGCCGTATGACTCGAATTACGAGGAAGTTCTTGCCTTTTTCAGTCGCGGCGTGGCGATTAGACCCGGCGGGCTTCTGGTCGTCGAGCATCCGACAGAGATGTTTTTCCCCGAGAAATTCGGCGTAATGGCGCGCTGGCGCGTCGTCACGCAGGGCGAAACATCCTTGAGTCTCTACGAGAAAAAAGCCAGTTAACAAAACGAATCGCCAATCGGAATTTCCAAACTGATTGGCGATTTTTTATTTACCGATGCGTATTATTGCCGGCGAATTTCGCGGGCGCGTTTTAAAAAGTCCCGCTGATTTGCGAACGCGCCCGACTTCCGACCGCCTGCGCGAAACGCTTTTCAACATTCTCAGTCCGCGAATCGGCGACGAAACGCGCTTTTTAGATTTGTGCGCCGGAACGGGCGCAGTCGGCATCGAAGCGATTTCACGCGGCGCGAAATTTGCGACCTTCGTGGATAAATCCCAAAAAGCCTGCGCTCTGATCGAAGAAAATCTCGACATTTTGGAAATTCCCGAAAACCAAACCGAAATCTTTCGCAACTCCGCCGAAAAATTCATCTTTCAAAAATACGTGACGGCTTGGGACATAGTTTTTTACGATCCGCCGTATCAGGAAAATTATAAAGTCTTTCTTTTCGATTTTGCCGCTAACGTCGAAAATCTGCTGAACGCCGACGGCGTTTTGATCGTCGAACATCATTCTAAAACCGTTCTGCCAGAAACAATCGGCAAAATAATCAAACGTCGCATTCTCAAGCAAGGCGAATCGCAACTTAGCTTTTACAGAAAGAGTTTTTAGTTTTTGGTTTTTAGTTTTTAGATTCTAAACTAAATTTAGCCTTATGAAATCAAAAACCAAAAACCAAAAACCAAAGACCAAAAACCAAAAATCAATAATAATTATCGCTTGGCTAATCTTATGTTTGATTTGGGGAACGACCTGGTTTTTTATCAAAATCGGGCTGGAAGATTTGCCGCCCGTAACTTTTGCCGCCGCCCGCTTTATTCTCGCGCTTATCGTTTTGGCTTGTATTATCCGGCAACAAAAAATTCCGATGCCCGCGACGAAGCGCGAATGGAAACTTTTGGCGTTGACCGGCGTTTTGCAGTTTTCGATAAATTACAGCCTCGTTTTTTGGAGCGAAAAATACATTTCTTCGGGTTTGGCGGCGGTTTTGCAGGCGATGATTCCGGTTTTCGGACTCGTTCTGGCTTGGATTCATCTTCCGAACGAACGCATCACTTGGTTGAAGATTTTAGCGATTTTTTTGGGCATCGGCGGCGTGGCGACAATCTTCATCGAACAACTGCAAATCAAAGATACGACGGCATTTGCCGGTTGCGTTGCCATCGTCATCGGCGCATACGCGGCGGCACACGCATCTATTTTAACTAAATCTTACGGCGGGAAAATGCATCCGGCGACGCTCGTATTCGGACAAATGCTCTGCGGAATTTTGCCGATTATCATTTACAGTTTGACGGTCGAAGGAAATCCGCTCGCTTTGAATTGGACTCGGCGGGCGATTTTTTGCGTTTTTTATTTAACGACGTTCGGCACAATCGCCGCGTTTTGGCTTTATTACTGGCTCTTGAGTAAAATCGAATCTACCAAAGCGATGGTCATTTCGCTCGTCACGCCTTTGATCGCCGTCGTCATCGGCGGATTTTTTTTAGACGAAAAACTTCCGTTGCAGACATTTTTCGGCGGTATTTTAATTTTGGCGAGCATCGGTTTAATCGTTTTCAGAAAAAAGCGAAACGCGCCGACAATCGAAATTTTGCAGGAAAATCCGGCGACGCAGCCAATTGCCGAATAACAAAATATGTTTTTTAAATTTACAACCGCCGGAGAATCGCACGGCAAAGCTCTCGTTTCGATTATCGAAGGTTTGCCCGCCGGTTTGGAAATTGATGTCGAGCGCGTCAACCACGAACTCTGGCGCAGACAGCAAGGCTACGGGCGCGGCGGGCGAATGAAAATCGAGAGCGATAAAATAGAGATTTTGTCGGGTGTGCGGCACGGTAAAACGCTCGGCTCGCCCATCGCCGTCAAAATCGAAAACCGCGATTTCGTCCACTGGCAGGAAATAATGGCGAGCGAACGAATCGAAACTCAGCCGAAAAATCCGCGCATCGTTACGCGCCCGCGTCCCGGACACGCCGATCTCGCGGGCGGACAAAAATATGATTCGAGAGATTTGCGCGATATTCTCGAACGCGCTTCGGCGCGTGAAACCGCTTCGCGCGTCGCCTGCGGCGCATTCGCCCGCCAACTGCTCGAAAATTTCGGCGTTGAAATCAAAAGCCACGTCGTCAAGCTCGGCGCAACTCCCGAAATGCCTTTGAATTTAACTTGGGAAGAAATCGGCAAAATCGAAGATTCCGCGCCGCTGCGCTGTGCCGATGCGGAAATTGAACGGCGAATGATCGAATTAATTGACCGCGCGAAAATTGACGGTGATACGCTCGGCGGAATTTTTGAAGTCGTCGCCAAAAACGTGGTCGTCGGTTTGGGTTCACACGTTTCGTGGAACGAAAAACTCGACGGGCGAATCGCGCAGGCGTTTATGTCAATCCAAGCCGTCAAAGCCGTCGAAATCGGCGAAGGCGTGGAAAACGCCGCTCTTTTCGGCTCAAAGGTTCACGACGAAATCGCTTTTGAAAACGAAAATTTCAAGCGGCTGACAAACCGCGCCGGCGGACTTGAAGGCGGAATTACGAACGGCGAAGAACTGCGCGTTCGCGGCTATCTGAAACCGATCTCGACGCTTAAAAAACCGCTGCGCTCGGTTGATATAAATACAAAACAGGAAGATTTAGCCGCTTTTGAACGCTCCGACGTAACCGCGGTTCCTGCGGCGGGCGTAATCGGCGAAGCGATGCTGGCGATTGTTCTGGCAAATTCGATGCGCGAAAAATTCGGCGGCGATTCAATGGCTGAAATGAAGACGAATTTTGAGAATTATCAAAAGAAATTGGAAAAATATTAGGTCACGTTTTTCCAATATCGCGCCGAAATTGCATTCCGTTCCAACTAATTTTTTCAACCGATTGATAGACTTTTTCAATCGCCGAAGTTAGATTTCCGCCGACGGCGGTAACAGCTAAAACTCGTCCGCCGTTAGCAATAAAATTTCCGTCCGCGTCTTTCGCCGTTCCCGCGTGGAAAATTTCAACGTCGCCGAAATTTTCGTTTAAGCCTTTGATAACATCGCCAATCGCGGGTTTTTGCGGGTAATTTTTGGCGGCTAAAACGACGCACGTTGAACTTCCCTTTTTCCATTCGATGTTTAATTTACCGAGCGTTTGACTCGTCATCGCTTCACAGATTTTGATCAGATCGGTTTCGAGGCGGACTAAAATCGCCTGCGTTTCCGGGTCGCCGAAGCGGACGTTGTATTCGAGAACTTTCGCGCCGTTTTCGGTCATCATCAAACCTAAAAATAAAATGCCGCGAAACGGAAATTCTTCTTTTCGACAGCTCTCGAGCGTCGGTTTGACAATTTTTTCGACGATTTGATTGGTTTGCGTTTCGCTCAAAAGGCTTGCGTCGGTGATCGTTCCCATTCCGCCGGTGTTCGCGCCTTCGTCGTTTTCAAAAATCCGTTTATGGTCGCGCACCGGCGGCATTAAAGCGAAATTTTCGCCGTCAACGAACATTAAAAGCGAAACTTCTCTGCCGAATAAGCATTCTTCCAAAACGATTTTTTCCGACGCTTTTTTGCCCGCGATTTGTCCGAGTTCGCCGATTGACTGCTCGGCGATGCTTCGATTTTCGGCGACGATTACGCCTTTGCCGGCGGCGAGTCCGTCGGCTTTGACGACAACCGGCGCGTTTTCATCGCCGAATTTTCCGCTTCGGAGAATTTCCAAGGCTTCGCGCGGCGAATTTGCCGTCGCGTATTCGGCGGTCGGAATATCGTGCCGCCGCATAAAATTCTTAGCGAAAGATTTGCTCGACTCTAATCGCGCGGCTTTTTGGCTCGCGCCGATGATTTTTAAACCGCGCTTTTCAAACTCGTCAACAACGCCCAAAGCTAAAACCGTTTCGCCGCCGACGAATGTTAAATCAATCGAATTTTCAACGGCGAAATCAGCGAGTCTTTCAATTTCTTCGGGTTTTATATTGACGATTTCGGCGATTTCGGCGATGCCGGCGTTGCCGCCCGCGCAAAATAATTCCGTCAATTTCGGACTTTGATTGAACTTCCAACAAAGTGCGTGTTCGCGTCCGCCTGTGCCGATGACCAGAACTTTCATAGGTTTTGGAAAATTGTAATTGATTATAGGCGAATTATCATCTTTAAAATTAAACTTGACACGCGCCTTTGCAACTTATAAATTCAAATAAAGAATCAGCTTATAAAATCGGCTGGTTTGTAAATTTCTCACCGATTCGATTAACCGATTTTAAAACCGTATCCGCAATTCAGACAAATCCCCTAAATAATTGGCTGAAGCGGAAATTAACAAGGAAGTACAATATTTTGGGAAAGGTTCTTGTAGAAAATCTCAAAGAATTTAATCAGAAAACTTTTGCCGACGAGCCGCATTTGGAGGATATTGATCTCACTTGCATTGACTGCGGCAGTGATTTCATCTGGAAAATCGGCGAGCAATTATTTTTCCGCGATAAAGGTCTGCAAAATCCGCCGAAACGCTGTAAGGATTGCAAGCAGGCGAAAAATGAACGACTTAACTCAATTTTGGCGACGGCGGAAACCGGCGTTCGTCAAAAAATCGAAGTCGCGGTTTACTGTGCCAGTTGCAATAATTATACGACCGTTCCTTTTTACCCGTCGCAAGGTCGTCCGGTTTATTGCCGTTCCTGCTACCTGAAAATGAATCCTCTGCCCAAAGACGGAAGTCAAACGAACGGTAAGCAGTGACTATTTTTTCCGGTTCCGCCAATTTCTAATCAATCAAAATATAATTTTCTTTAACCGCCGACGTGAACATTCGGTCTGAGTTCGGGATCGGGTTCGGCTTGCCGCAGAATTTCGCGGGTGACCGGCGCGGTGTCGCCTTCGCCGAAAAGAATAAATCTGACCAGATATTTGAGCGGATTACCTTCGCTCCAACCGAAGTAAACGTGCGGAATTTTGCCGGTTTTATCGCGCAGATGAAGCAGCAAAGCGGCAATCGCGTTCGGCACCGCCGACGATTCGGTTCGCAGAATTTTGTAACCGTCAATTTCGATGCCGCGCACTTTTAATTTTCCCTTGAATTCCGAAGCGTCGCCGGTTTCGACCTCGAAAAAGATAACCGGATCGCTCGACGGAATGTGATTATCAACCCGTTTTTCGTGTTCGTTGAAACGATATTCGGAAACATCGCCCGATTCACAGCGATTGGTAACGATGCGAATCTCGCCTTCCGCTAATTCGTCGAGAAATTCTTTGGCTTTATCGTCGAGAACGATTTTGTTGATACGAACTTCGGTCGAGCGCATCGCTCTTGAAATAAACGACGTGGCGATAATCGCAAAAATAAAAACCGAAGCAATCTTGATTCCGTCGGGACGCTCATAAATGTTCGTCAAAGTCGTGTAAATAAAAACGAGCGAAATCAGCATAAAGCCCCACGCCCAAGGGCTGTTTCTCCGCCAAGCGGAAATTGATACGGCGACCGCCGCCGAACTCATTAAAACCAAAACGCCCGTCGCATACGCGCCGCCCTGCGCATCCACATCTGCTTCAAAAAAGACGGTCACGGCGAAACAAATCGCCATAAAAACCAGCACCAGCGGACGAGTCGCTCTTGCCCATTCGGGAGCCATTCCGTAACGCGGCAGATAGCGCGGAACGATGTTCAGAAGTCCAGCGAGAGCCGACGCGCCCGCAAACCACAAAATGCAAATCGTGCTTAAATCGTATAAAGTTCCGAAAATGTCGCCGAAAAATTTGTGCGCCAGAAAAGCCAGTGCGCGACCGTTCGCCTCGCCGGATTCTTTGATTGTTTTACCTGCGATTTCCTGCTCGGTGCAGGCGCAGTAATAAGGAGCGTCGCCTTCATCATAATCCGCCGCGCCGCACGAGATTTTCGGGCAAAATGATTTTTCGGGAATAATGACGCTCGTGGCGAAGCTGCTGGCGATGAGCATAAAGCTCATAATCAAAGCCGCCGTCATAAGAAGTTTGCGCGTATTGGCAATGCGGTTCGGACTTTTAATAAGCGGCATCACCGCGACTCCGGTTTCAAAACCGGACAGACCGAGCGCGAGTTTCGGAAATCTAATCATCGCAAATCCGATAATTGCCAAAATCCCACGCGCGTCGCCGGTTCGAGGATAAGTAAAAAGCGCGGATTTCCAAGCCGGATACAATTCCGGGTGCGTGGCGATTTCGTAAAATCCGAACGCGACGACGACGATATTCAGTAAAAGATACAAACCGACGAGAAAAACGGCGATGCCGATGGCTTCTTTAAAACCCTTTAAGAAAACCAAACCGAGTAGAACAATCAAACCGAGCGTGACCGGCACGGGATGATCGAGAAATGGCAGATTCGATTTAACAAACGGATTTTCGATGACGTGCGCCGAAGCGTCGGCAGCGGAAAGCGTAATGGTGATGACGAAATCGGTAGCGACAAAGCCGAGCAGAACCAGCACGAAAAGTTTTCCCTTCCAACGCGAAAGCAGATTTTCGAGCATCGCAATTGAGCCTTCGCCCTTCGGACTTTCCGCCGCGACGCGATTGTAAATCGGCAGCGCGCCGAACAGCGTCAGCAGAACCAAAATCAAAGTCGCAATCGGCGACAAAACTCCGGCGGCGATGAAAGCGATGCCGGGTTGATAACCGAGCGTCGAAAAATAGTCAACGCCGGTCAGACACATTACTTTCCACCAGGGATGCTGATGATGCGCGTCGCTCTTTTCGTAAGGAGCTTCGATTTCTTGAATGCCTTTAAAAAGCCAGCGTTGAAAGCGATTATTTGAAGCCCTGTCGGTCTTACCCATAAAATTTCACATAAAAAACCACAAACGCAAGTCAATGCATCTGTGGTTTTTCCTACAAATCACACAATTTAAAACGGCTTGTCTTCCAATCAGCCTGCGAAGTTAGCTGTCGGGCTGGAAAATCGGAAGTTTTCCTCAATTCGTGAAATTGATTAGCCCCAAAAGTTTGGTTCCCCCGCGCCGTTTGAATCGAAACGACTTCGGCATCTTAAATTGTCAAAAAATGAAATATACGCTTGTCAATCCGAATTTGCAAGCGTGAGTTAAATCTCGTTTAGCCGCCGACGTGAACGCTCGGACGGCGTTCCGGGTCTTCTTCGGCTTGCCGCAAAATCTCGCGCGTCACCGGCGCGGTGTCGCCTTCGCCGAAAAGAATATAACGAATCAGATACATAATCGGATTGCCTTCGCTCCAGCCGAAATAAACGTGCGGAATTTTTCCAGAAACATCGCGTAAATGCAGAAGCAAAGCGGCAATCGCGTTCGGAACAGCCGGTGCTTCGGTTCGCAGAATTTTATAGCCTTCGACATCAACGCCGCGAATATTCAGTTTGCCCGTAAAGTCCGAAGCGTCGCCGGTTTCGATCTCATAAAATAAAATCGGATCGCTCGACGGAATATGATTGTCAACCCGTTTTTCGTGTTCTTTGAAACGATATTCCGCCACGTCGCCGACTTCGCGCCGGTTGGTAACAATGCTGATTTCGCCTTCGAGCATTTCGTTGATAAATTCTCTGGCTTTTTCGTCGAACTCGATTTTATCAATTCGTACTTCGGTCGTTCGCATCGCTCTCGAAATGAACGACGTAACGACGATTGCCAAAATAAACAGCGAAGCGATTTTGATTCCGTTCGGCTGCTCAAACATATTGAGAACGGTCGTGTAAATGAAAACCAAAGTGATAACCGCAAAAGCAATCCACATTTTCTCGGATTTGCGCCACGCGGAAATCGTCACGGCGACCGCCGCCGAAGTCATCAAAACCAAAACGCCCGTCGCATACGCGCCGCCCTGCGCGACGACATCCGCGCTGAAGAGAATCGTTACGAGAAAAGCGATGCCCGTAAAAACCAGTACGAGCGGACGAGTCGCGCGCGCCCAATCGGGAGCCATTCCGTAACGCGGCAGATAGCGCGGAACAATATTTAGGAGTCCAGCCATCGCGCTCGCGCCGGCAAACCACAAAATCATAATCGTGCTGATGTCATAAACCGTCCCGAAACCGTCGCCCCAAAATTCGTGCGCCAAATACGAAAGCGCGCGTCCGTTGGCTTCGCCGCCTTCCTGAAATTCTTCGCGCGGAATCAGCAAAGTCGTTATGAAACTGCTGCCGATGAGCATTACGCTCATAATCAAAGCCGCGCCGCTCAAAAGTTTTTTGCCGTTGCGAATACGTCCTTCGAGATGTCTTTGCTGGCTCGAAGTCGGCTCGACATCGGGCAGTCTCGATTGATGCAGATTAGCTTGTTCTTCTTTCGTAAGAGTTTCATCACTTTCGACAAGCGGCATCACGACCACGCCGGTTTCAAAGCCGGAAAGTCCGAGCGCGAGTTTCGGAAAGTAAAAAAGCGCGGCGAAAACTATCGCAATCGCGCTCCCGTTAACATCGGGATGCGACCAAATAAGAGCGTTCCAATTCGATAAAGTTTCCGGCTGAATTACGAAAACGTAATATAAGCCAAAGCCGATTACACCGATATTGAGCAGAAGATAAACAACAACGATGCCGACTGCAATGCCGATGGCTTCATTAAAGCCTTTCAAAAAAACCGCCCCGAGCAAACCGATTAAAATAAGCGTAACGATAATGCGGTGATTGAGAAACTGCAAATTATGCTCGACGAACGGGTTTTCGATAATATGCGCGGTCGCGTCCGCCGCCGAAAGCGTAATTGTAATGACAAAACTCGTCGCCACGAATCCGAGCAAAGCCAGCACGAACATCTTGCCCTTCCAACGCGAAAGCAAATTTTCGAGCATCGAAATCGAACCGTCGCCGTGCGGGCTTTCTTCGGCGACGCGCTTATACATCGGCAACGCGCCGAACAACGTCAGCAGAACAAGCACTAGCGTAGCCAACGGAGACAACGCGCCCGCCGCCAAAAAAGCGATGCCGGGCTGGTAACCGAGCGTCGAAAAATAATCAACGCCGGTCAGACACATCACTTTCCACCAGGGATGCTGATGATGCATTCCTTCCTTTTCATGAGGACCTTCGATTTCTCTAACTCCTTTTAATAACCAATTAG
>CAXTMQ010000060.1:0-18367 GCA_964245305.1 uncultured Pyrinomonadaceae bacterium | reverse complement strand
GCGCAACAGGCAAAACCGCAGGCGCAAATCGTCGCCGATAACGAATATCAAGTCGGCGGAGTTTTGTATATGCAAAAAGCGGCGGAATATCGCGCTCTGTGTTATCAGGCTTTTAATTGGGCGCGAATGTCGCTCGATGCGGATTTTGATAAAAATAATTCAAAGAAACTGCCCAAGGAAGAGCGAAAAAAAACGCGCGCCGTGATGGTTGATATTGACGAAACGGTTTTGGATAATTCTCCGTCGCAGGCACTCAGCATCAAAAATCGCCGACCTTTTAATCTGGACGATTGGTATGCGTGGGGCAGAATGCGAAAAGCGAAAGCGATTCCGGGCGCGATTGATTTTCTCAATTATGCCGCTTCAAAAAAAGTCAAAGTTTTCTACGTTTCCAACCGCGACGAGGCGCAGAAACAGGAAACGATGGACAATCTGAAAGCCGTCGGATTTCCTGATGTTACGCCCGAAACCGTTCTTTTGAGACAAAAAGACGCGAACGGTAAAAATATTTCAACCAAAGAGCCGCGCCGCGAAACTATCCGTCGTCAAAATTACCGAATCGTGCTTTTCGCCGGCGATAATCTTGACGATTTATCAAAAGATTTTGAAGAAAAACCCGTCAATGACCGCTTCGCCGAAACCGATAAAGCGCGTGATTTATTCGGTAAAAAATTCATCGTTTTGCCGAACGCGATGTATGGAACTTGGGAAAACGCGATTTACGAATACGGACGTTTAACCGAATCGCAAAAAGTCGAAAAACGCGCCGCCGCGCTCGAATTGCCGTAAAATAATCGTATGAAAAGAACGCCCGAAGAAAAACTTCTCAACCCGAAACCCGGCAGCAAAATCGCCGCCGCCAAGGAATTCGGTATTGATTTGACGCTTCTAGTTCGCCAGCTTCGCCTGACTCCGCAAGAGCGACTTGATGAATTGCAGGCGGGGATGAAAATTGTTGAAGAACTTTCAAAAGCTCGAAAAAAACCGTGACGCGGTAAAATCTAATGATTTAACTCGAACCCGCGATTCAATCGCTGGCAGATAATAATGTTGATTTTGTCATCATCGGCGGCGTAGCTGTCAGAATTCATTCATCGGCATACGTTACGCTCGATTTGGATTTTTGTTATTTTAGAGCGAAAGAAAATCTTACTAAAATTGTTGCCGCGCTTTCCCGATTCGAGCCGCGACCGCGTGATTTCCCTGCGAATCTTCCATATTTTTTTGATGAACGATTACTTCAGAATGCGACTAATTTTACTTTTGAAACGAATATCGGCGACATTGATTTGCTCGGTGAAGTTGCCGGTGTCGGAACTTACCGTGAAGTCGAAAAATCATCCGAAATCTTTGAATTGTATGAACGCAATGTTCGTGTGCTTTCGATAGACGCATTAATTTCAGCCAAACGCGCCGCCGGACGGACAAAGGATTTGCTCGTTTTGCCCGAACTCGAAGCTCTGCGCGAGGCTTTGCAGGACGAAGAAGAATAAAGTTTTTTATCAAACAGGTAAATTTTGCGCGGTTTTTATTTGTCGGGAAGCCGAGAAACCTCTGAAAATCATAAAGAGAACAAAAACGTGAAAACCGGCGGGCAAATACGCGCCGAGAATCAGCAGAAGAATCGCGTCGAGAATGTATAAAACCATTCCGAGAACGAACGCCCAAACGTGAAATTTGTTTGCCCATAATCCGCACAGCAAAAAGACGGCGGCGATCAGCACGTCAATCGTAAAGAAAATAATTTTGACGGCGGAAAATTGTCCCGGAACGGTGAGCTGATCAACAATCGCGTCGAGTATTTGCGTAACTCCGAGTCCGGCGAAAAAACTCCAATTCCCGCCGAACAGAAAAATCAGCGAGTTGACGAGTGAAAGCCCCGCGATCCAGTAAAACCAATTCGCGCCGTTTTTGACGCGATTCTGCAATTCATAATGGTCGTTGATCGTTTTTTCCGGTTCGGGTTCGGGCGATAAATTTAGAGTACTCATCGGTTTTGTCAGCGAATCTTTGATTTCAGACGTTTTTTATATTATAAATTTTTTGCCGATAAATCCATAAAATATTTCCGCGTTGCCGTTTTTGCTCAATATTTAAAAATATGCTTCTTAAAAATTTCGCCGCTTTTTTGTTTGTTCTTTCGCCGGCTTTTTTCATTTCAGCCCAAACGCTGACGGTGCGCGACATTATGCGCGAGCCTTCGATTGCCGGAATGCGTCCCGATTCGGAAAAACTTTCGCCCGACGGCAAGCTTGTCGCGTTTTCGTGGAACGCCGAAGGCAAAGAGCCGCGCAATCTTTATCTCGTTTCAACCGGCGGCGGACAACCGCGAATAATTGTTGACGCGGAAAAAAATTACGAAATGCGAACGCCCGCGCCGGAAAGCAAATTAAATTACGGCTTGATCGTCCACGACGATTTCACGAAAGCGCGTGAAAAAAATCTCGGCGGAGCGGAATTTTCGCCGAACTCGAAACGGCTTTTGTTCGCGCAGAACTCGGATATTTATGTTTTGGAAATCGGTAATGCGTCGCCTTTGAACATTTCCGCGCCGCGCCGAATTATGCGAACGCAGGGCGCGGAGTTTGCGGCGCGTTGGCTTGACGATGCAACAATTCTTTATCAATCGAACGGCAATTTTTACGCGCTGAACATTGAAAAAACTTTTCTCGCGCAACTGACGAGAGAAGCGAATCCGGCGGCTTTCGTGACGGTTTCGTTTGCCACGCCGACCGAAGACGCGAAAATGCTGGCGTATGTCGTTTCCGACGGCTCGAAGCAGCGGGCGTTGTTTGTGCCGAATTATCTCGATGAATTTGTTCAAGCACCGGTGTTCCGGCGCGGTTTTACCGACCAGAAAATCTATGCTGTAAAAACCGACGGAAGTTCCGAGCGACCGTTTGAAGTTAAAATTCCGAAAGCCGCAGGCGCGTCATACCTGCGCGGCATTCGCTGGGCGGCGGACAATCGCAGTTTGATCGTTGACCGCGTGGACAAAGACACGAAACGCCGGCAGATTTTTTACGTTTACAACGTCGGCGGCAAAGACGAGCAGACGATTTTGGTTTTTGAAGAAGCGGACGAAAAATGGATCGGCGGACCGTCGCGCACAATCGAACCTAATCCGAAAAACGCCGCGCAGATTTTATTTGCGTCGGAAAAAGACGGCTTCAATCATCTTTATCTGGCAACGCTCGAACCAGCGCAGAAAACTCCGAATCCGACGGGCGAAGTTCGTCAGGAAAGCCCGTCAAGCGTGGGTTTTACTTCTAACGTCGTAATCAAACAATTAACGAAAGGCGCGTTTGAAACGGATTGGGCGAAATGGCTCGCAAATGGACAGAAGATCATTTTTACTTCGACCGAAATGGGAACGGCTGAACGGGAATTTTATCTTTACGACATTGCTTTGCAGAAGAAAGAATATTTTTTCACCGGATTTCCTCGAAATGGCAGCGATCCGCGTGATGCCGGAATGAAAATCAACGCTCAGATTTCCGAAGAAGTTGCCAGCCCGACCTTATTATTTGAAAATTCTCAATGGAACAAACCGACCGATCTTTTCGCTGCTGCTGTTTTGTGTAAAGATTGCTCGACAAATCGTTTTCCTCAACTATTAACTAATGCAACGCCGAAGAGTTTTCAGCAGATGAAATGGAACGCGCCGCAATTTATAGATATTCTTTCGCGCGACGGCAAAGTTATCAAATCGAAAATTTACACGCCCGCCGATTTTACGAAAGCGAAAAAATATCCGATGGTGATTTTCGTTCACGGCGCGGGCTACCTGCAAAATACGATTAACGGCTGGAACAATTATTCGCGCGAATTTATGTTCAACCAGATGCTGACGCAGAAGGGTTACGTCGTTTTGGATATCGATTATCGCGGCTCGCTCGGTTACGGGCGCGATTGGCGAACCGACGTTTACGATTTTCTCGGCGGCAAAGATTACGAAGATCATTTGGACGCGATTGATTTCGCGGTGAAAAATTACGCGGTTGATATAAATAAAATCGGCGTTTACGGCGGCAGTTACGGCGGATTTATGGCGGAAATGCTGGTGTTTCGCGCACCGGAAAAAATTGCGGCGGCGGCGGCTCTGCGCCCGGTCGCCGATTGGAAAAATTATTTCGCTTCGTCGCCGGTTTACACGACCGAAAGATTGAATTTTCCCGACAAAAATCCCGAAGCCTACAAACGCTCGTCGCCGATTTCCTACGCGGACAAATTGCAAAAACCGCTGCTTATTCTACACGGCGTAGTTGACGACAACGTGCCGGCGCAGGATTCGATGCAGTTAATCGAAAAGCTGATTCGTCTCGAGAAAACCGAGTATTTTGAAGTGATGCTTTACCCGTCGGAAAATCACGGCTTTGTTCGTCCAACGAGTTGGACAGACGAATACGAACGGATTTTAATGTTTTTCGAGAAACACTTGAAGGGAAAGTAATTTTATTGAGCGACGACTCGAAAGCCGACGGATGACGAACGAACCGACGGCGCGAAACGATAGCGGCTTGCCGAGCGCAGACGGCTGGCGGGCGACGACCACGAGCCGCCGCGGGCGATGCGCGAAGAATCAATCGCGCCTTCTTCGTCCGCGTCGTCGCTGTCAATCTCCTGCGGTTCATCCCAGCTCGTGCCGTCAACCGGCGCGCCGTCGTAATCGCTGTGCCAGTAGTCGGCGCACCATTCCCAAACATTGCCGTGCATATCGTCCAGACCGAAAGCGTTGGTCGAATTGAGCGCGCCGACTTCGGTCGGCGCGGCGCGGCGCGTTCCGCGCGGGGCTTTGTTATATGGAATCGCCGAATTGTAGGCGGCGACCTGTAAATTTATCGTCTCGCCGAAAGCGAAAGGCGTGCGCGTTCCGGCACGGGCGGCGTATTCCCATTCGGCTTCGGTCGGCAGACGGTAAAATCTGCCGGTCAATTTGGTCAGACGGGCGCAAAATTCATTCGCTTCGGTGAAAGTTACCTTGACGACCGGCATTTCCGCGCCGCGAAACTGCGGTTCAATCGGCGGCAGTTCGCCCATTACGGCGAAATACTGCGCCTGTGTGATTTCGCTGCGGCTCATATAAAATCCCTGAACATTTACGCCGTGCTGCGGCAGTTCGGCGGACAAAACTTCGTAAGTTTCTTCGTCGAACTCGTCAAACTTTTTAGCCTGTTCGAGCGCGTCCGAGACTTCTTCCGCGCTCGCGCCCATCTCGAATCTGCCGCCTTGAATTTCAATCATCGCCAGCGGCGCGGGCAGGCTGTTTTCGATAAAATACTTTGCCGTGCCGGGTTGTTGATTGAGAATCGTGCCGCGTTCGTTCAGCACCGGAACATAGAATTGATACGGGCGCAGACCGCTCAGGATTTGGTTGCGTAATTTGCTTTGAAAAACGAATTTGACCGGCGGCGATTGAGCAACTTCGTCGGCGGTAAAATAAAACAGGGCTTTGGTCGAAGAATTGCGCCACGGAACCTGTTTGCCGCGCGTTATTTCTTCGACGCGCATCTGCGTATACATAAAAACCTGGTCGAGCTGCGCCGGTTTCCATTTCAAACCTTCGGCGAGCATCGTCGAATACGGGCTGTTGCCGCCCGCACCGTCAGCGGCGGTCGAGTTGGGCGAAGTCGAAAAAGCGACGAAATTGCCCTGCGCGGTGCTTTTAAATTCGGTAAAACCGATTTCCCCGTTCAATTTATCCAGGATCACTTTCGGCGCGTTGCGGCACGAATCGAGAATAATGATATTCATACTGCTTTTGCCGGAAATGCCGTTGATCGCCGCGCCGATGTCCCACAATTGGTCAACGTCTTTCTGCGCGGTATGGTCAATCGGCACGAGATAATTGACACCGCGTACCTGCAAGCCGTGTCCGGCGTAGAAAAACAGGGCGACGCTGCCCGGTCGCAGCGCGTTGGAAAATTCTTTGAAAGATTCTTCCATTCCGTCGCGCGTTTGGTCGTAGCGGTAGATCACCTTGAATCCCAGATCGCGCAGCGTATCGCCAATCAGTTTCGCGTCGTTTCTCGGATTGTTGAGCTTTTGCCAGCCCTGATAATCGTTGTTGCCGATGACGAGCGCGACTTTTTCTTTGGCATTGAGAATCGGCAGCTTGAGATTTTGGCTTTTGGAAACCGCAATAAAAGCACAGCAGAGCAGAAAAATTGCGAGGCAAAATCGCCGCATTTTTTTTCTTGTGGACCAAGGCGACATATCGAATTCTCCGTTTATCAATTAAATTTGTAAGTTATTTAACGACCAGTACAACATCCGTTCCGACGTTGAGCGCATTCGCGCCGCCGGAAATCAGTATTCCCTCCGAAGCCGAAACGTCAACTTTAGTAATTCGCAGACGGGCGAGTTCTTCAGTCTTCTGCCCGATCACCCGTCCGGTTTCCGGGTCCTTGATTTCCTTCAGGACGCGCACGACGGCGAAAAATTGTCCTTCCTTGATGCCGTGCTGCCGACCGCGATTGATGGTGATGACGTTGCCGGTAATATCCGCTACTTTGCCGCGCGTCACGCCGTCAGCCGACTTTCCGGCGAAGTTTTGTTCGGATGATTTACTACTTCCCGGCTTGTCGCCGCCCGAATTTTCGCCCACTGTAGCTGTCGGCGACGGCATCGGTTCGCCGGTCAGTTCGGCGACGGCTTGCCCGACCGATTCCTTGATGGCTTTGCCGAAAATTGACTGCAAAAATTCCGGGTCGTTCGGATTGAGTTCCTGCTCGCCGGACAGCGCGATGTCTTTTTGTTTCGGCGAAATATAGCTTTTTTCAACCGATTTAACGACTTTGCCGGTAGCCACATCTACTAAACGAAGAGTAAAAGCGACTTGCGCCGAAACTTCTTTGTAAACGATTTTATTGCTTTTTTTGCGGGTAAAGTCTGTCAGATACCCGAAAAGAATATAATCCGCGCCGAGCAGACGACCGATTTTCGTGACTGAATTTTGATTAAATCGTTCGTCTTGAAGAAGTCCCTGCTCGGCGAATAAATCGTTCATCCGCGACCGTTCGACGACTTCGTAGGAGATACTGCGACTCAGAGGTCCGACGACCGAATTAGCGAATAAACTGCCGATGTCCCAATTCGCTCCCCACCATTTAACGAGTCCGCGGGCATCAAAGTCGGTAATCATTACCTTTTTAGGACGCTTGGTAATAGGCGCGACAACCGTTTTTTGATTTTTTTGCGCGGGCGGCGATTGCTTTTCGGCTTCGGGTTGCTCGAGCGTCCGCGATTTTTCGGGAGTCGCCGTCGTTCGTTTCTTTTTCGTTTGAGCGAATGAGTGATTGACGAAAACGCTGAGACTGAAAACAATAATCACCGCTATGATGAGCGACGAACTTTTTGAAGAATTAAAGATCATAAAATCTCCTGTCGAATTTTCCTGCCCGCGAAATTGACGAGGGTAAGATTTGGCTTGTCGGGTTATAAGACGGTTGCCCGATTTGTGATTTTCAGTAGTCGAAATGGCTTTGCACGAAATTTGAATAAGTCGAACTAAACTTTTTGCTTTTAACTGTTCATTATTAAAAAAGGTTTACTTATTTTGCAGTAAACTCTGTGAACAGCGAATAGCTGACGGTTTAATCCGTAAAGAGTTAGATTTTCCGAATTTTGGGCAAAGCCGGTCGAAATCCTAATCAGACCTGTCTATAAGTATTTACTAAAGTTTTGCTGCGCTAAAATTATATACGAAACCAAAAATAAATCAATCTGCTCCGGCGTAAAATTTTGGATTTCGGCAAACAACAAATTTCACTTTCCAAACTAATTGTGCTAATTTATTTTCGCTCGTCAAAAACTAAAGATCAGATTTTAAACATAAAACCATCCGGCGCATTTAGGGGAAAGAGCGACCAAATGAGTAAAAATCAGTCCGACATCAAAACGCATCTTCACGATTCTACCGACCATCCAATCGCCGGCGAAACGGAAACCTTGCCGAAAAACGCTCGTCTTTCGAGTGAAATTATGAAAGCCGATTCCGCGCTGGTCGGGACCATTCTGCACAACCGTTATCAAATCGAAAAAAAACTCGGTGACGGCGGTTTCGGCAGCATTTTTCTCGCCCGCGATAATCGTCTCGTTGACAAAGCGGTCGTCGTCAAAATTTTGGAAAGAACCGATAACGTGTGGGTCGGAATAAAATTCCAGCAGGAGCGCGAAGCACTTTCAAGAATCGAACATCCGGGCGTAGTCGGCATTCAGGACGCGGGTGTTTTGCCCGACGGACAGCCGTTTATCGTGATGCAGTTCGTCAAGGGCATAACCTTGCGCGAAGCCGTCGAGCAAAATCGCTTCGATTTGCGACGCGCGGCTGATGTTGCCGAACAAATTGCCCATGCCGTTGGTTCAGCGCACGAACAAGGCATTCTGCATCGTGATTTGAAACCGGAAAATGTGATGCTCTCGCCGCTCGTCGGCGGGCGCGAACAAGTCAAAGTCATTGATTTCGGCATTGCCAAAGTCCGCGAATCGCGCGTTGCCGAAAGTTCGACCGGACTTTTTTCCGCCGGGACGCTTTTTTACATGCCGCCCGAATCGCTGGAGGGTAAACCTTATACCGCCGCCAGCGAAATTTACGTTCTCGCCGTTCTCGTCTATGAAATGCTGACCGGCACACGCCCGTTTGCTCCTCCGGTCGAAAGCCCTCTGCTGTTCGCCGGCGCGCTGCTCGATATGCAAAAAGAAGGCGCGGAAATCCCGATGAGCAGATTACCCGCCGGAGTGCCGGAAGCGGCGCGAAAAATTTTGCTCAAAGCTCTCGCTTTCGAGCCTTTAGCGCGCTACGATAACATCGTCCAATTCGGACACGATTTCGCGCAGGCGGCAAATACGAATGTCAATTCGCTCTCGTCGCGTGTCATAAATTCCGCTCATCCGGCACTCGCGCAGACCGTTCAAAGCGATCAATTTATTCAGCCGCCAACTCCTTCGACTCCTGAAGCATTTGAAATTCCTTCGATTGCGCCGCATCCGAAATCGAAACGCCGGACGTTTTTTTTCGTCGCCGGTCTGGCAGCTCTACTAATTGGATCGGCGGTTTTAGCGAGCGGAATTTGGTATCTGAAAAGAACGCCGAGTGCTGAAAAAACGAACAATATTACTAATTCTGCTCCGACCGCAGCACCGAATGTTTCCGTTCGCTATTGGCTGAACGTCCAAAAAATGCGAGACGGCAAGGAATTTCAAGAACCTTTCAAATCTTCGGGGCAGGAAGTTTTTGAGAACGGCTACAAATTTCAGTTGAACGCCGACAGTTCTAAAAAAGGTTTTCTTTATTTGTTTAACGAAGGCACGGGCGATCAGAGAGATAAATTTGCCATCTTGTTCCCGACTCCGAAACGCAACAACGGCTCGGCAAATATCGCGGCGAACGAAACATTAAGCACCGGCTGGAATATTTTCGGCGGCGATTCGGGAACGGAAAAATGCTGGCTGATTTGGACGGAAGAAGAAAATCCGACGCTCGAAGAGGCGAGGAAAAACGCTTTTGAAAACAAAGGCGTAGTGCCGAATACCGGTCTTGAAAATCTTAAAAAATTTATTGCCGACAATAGTTCGACTCGAGCGACAATCAAAAAAGATTCGCCAAACCGTCAAATCGTCGTGGACGATGCCGGCAAAATTCTGGTTAATCTGATCGAACTCGAACACCGTTAAATTACGGAGAAAATAAAATGTTTCAAAATATTCAAACTCCGACCCAATTATCTTTCGCATTTATCCTGATTTTAGCGAGCGGATTTTTATTTCAATTTTCCGCGCAGAAAAACGATTCTTCGAGAGGCGAAATACTTTCCGAAGATTTTATCGGTTCGACGGCGGAAATTGTTCGCCATCGTCCGACCGCAAAAGTTTCCGCTTCACTCAAATCTCCGCCCGCCAAATCGAAAAAATACCTCAAACGCCGTCAATCGCCGCGTCCGTCTTTATCTTTGAAAATCAAAACCGGCAATCAAAACAAAGTAACCGCAGCGGTTAATACCGGATGGGAAGAAGTCGGGTTTACCGTTTGGAAGCTGCGAAAAAAATTGCCGAACGAAGAAACGGCGACCTTGAGCGTTGTCGAAAAAGGTTTGCAGGTCGAATATGTGCCGGAGCGGATCGAATCGAACGAAACGCTGAGATTAGGCGATAAAGTGCGGCTGACCGTCGAATCGCCGCGCGACGGATTTTTATACGTCGTTGATTTTGAACAATACACGGACGGCACTTTCGGTTCGCCGACCCTGATTTTTCCGACGCAGCGGACACGCGGCGGCAATAATCGCGTCAGCGCGGGCGTTTTGATTGACATTCCGGCGCAGGACGACGATGTGCCTTTTTTCATTATTAACTCCAAAAATCCGCTTTATGCCGGAGAATTGCTGAACGTAATTATCAGCGAAAAAGCGATCAGCGGCATCGCTACGCCGCCGCGCGCCGTCGCGCTCGAATCACGTCAAATCGGCGAATGGGTTGACGAATGGGGTTTGGAAGCCGAAGTTTTCGAGCAGGACGGCGGCAAAGGCGCGGCGTGGTCGAGCGCGGAAAAAGATGCCGGACAAGTCGGCGGACGCTCGCTGACGCAGGAAGACCCGACTCCGCAAACCGTCTATAAAGTCCGCGCCGTCAAAAATTTGCCGATTTTGGTGAACTTGCCTTTGACCGTTAATCGCTGATAATCTCAAATCCGGCGGCTTCGCTTCCGCACTTAAAACCATAAAATCTATGCGAATTTTAGTTACCGGCGGCGCGGGTTTTATCGGCTCGCATCTGTGCGAAAGGCTTCTGAACGATGGCAATGAAGTCATCGCGCTCGACAATTTTTTCACCGGCAGGCGCGAAAACATCGTTCATCTGCTCGACAATCATCAATTTGAATTAATTCGGCACGACGTAACCGAGCCGATACTTTTGGAAGTTGACCAAATCTACAATCTCGCGTGTCCGGCTTCGCCGGTTCATTATCAATATAATCCGGTCAAAACCGTGAAAACCAGCGTGATGGGCGCGATCAATATGCTCGGAATGGCAAAGCGCGTCAAGGCGCGGATTTTTCAGGCTTCAACTTCGGAAGTCTACGGCGATCCGCTCGTTCATCCGCAAACCGAAGATTATTTCGGCAACGTCAACTGCATCGGAAATCGCAGTTGTTACGACGAAGGAAAGCGCGTCGCCGAAACTTTATTTATGGATTATCACCGACAAAACGGCGTTGACACGCGCATCGTGAGAATTTTCAACACTTACGGACCGAAAATGCTGGAAAATGACGGGCGCGTGGTGTCGAATTTTATCGTTCAGGCTTTGCGCGGCGAAGAATTGACGATTTACGGCACGGGCGAGCAGACGCGCTCATTCTGTTATGTTGACGATTTAATCGAAGGTTTTACTCGCTTGATGAACTGCGAAGCCGAAGACATATATTTACCCGTCAATATCGGCAATCCGGGCGAATTTACGATGAACGAATTGGCGGCGGAAGTCGGCAAGGCAATCGGCAAGGCAATCAAAGTTAAATATCTGCCCTTGCCGCAAGACGATCCGAAACAAAGGCAGCCGAACATCGAACGGGCGAAGAATCTTTTTAACTGGCAGCCGACCGTTCCGCTTGCCGAAGGCTTGCAAAAAACCGTCGCCTATTTTGCGGAAAGAGTGAAAGCATAGGACAATAACTAATACAAGGGAAATTTTATTATGAAAATTTTAATTACAGGCGGCGCGGGCTTTGTCGGTTCGCATCTCGCCGACAAATTATACGGCGAAGGACACGACATCACGGTGATTGATGACCTTTCGACCGGACGTTATCAAAACGTCGCGCATCTCGAAGGCAAAGAGCGTTTTCGCCTGATTATTGATACGGTTTTGAACGCGCGTTTGATGGAAGAACTGATTCGTGAATCGGATAGAGTTTACCATATGGCGAGCGCGGTCGGCGTAAAGCTGATTATGGAACATCCGGTCAAAACCATCGAAACGATTTTTCGCGGAACCGATGTCGTGCTGGCTGCCTGCTCGCGCTTTCGCAAACGGGTTTTGATTCCTTCGACCTCGGAAGTCTACGGTAAAAGCTCGCAAGTTCCGTTCGCCGAAGATAACGACATTTTGAAAGGCTCGACCTCGAAACATCGCTGGGCTTATGCCTGCGCGAAGGAATTAGACGAATTTCTCGCGCTCGCGCATTGGAAGGAAACGCGCTTGCCGGTCGTCGTCGTACGTCTTTTCAACACGGTCGGACCGAGACAAACCGGACAATATGGAATGGTCGTGCCGAATTTTGTTAAATCGGCGGTCAGAGACGAGCCTTTGCAGGTTCACGGCGACGGCAATCAATCGCGCTGTTTCGGTCACGTTCTCGATGTCGTCGAAGGTTTGACCAAAGCTCTGGAAACGCCCGAATGTTTCGGACAAGTGATGAACATCGGCAACGCCGAAGAAGTTACCATCAAACAACTTGCCGAAAAAGCTATCAAATTAACGAACAGCCGCAGCGAAATAAAATATATTTCCTACGAAGAAGCTTACGGCGAAGGCTTTGAAGATATGCAGCGGCGCGTGCCTAGTTTAGAAAAAGCGAAGCGTTTAATCGGCTATCAGCCAACCCGAACGCTCGATCAAATCATCAATGACGTAGCCGAACAATTCCGCGAAGAATTAAAATCCGAATCGGCGAACGCTTAAAATTGTATGGGATTTTTCAAACCGATTTCGCTGCTGCTCGTTGTTTTTGTTTTTTCGCTGACCGCCGCGTTCGCGCAGGAAAGCGGCGGCGTAAAAGGCAGAGTTCGCACGGCGAAAGGCGACGGCATCGCTTCGGCGATTGTCACAGCCAGACAAAACGGCGCGGATTTGAAATCGGTAACGGCGGACGCGAAAGGAAATTTTGTTTTGGACGGTTTGAAAGCCGGAAATTACAATCTGGTTTTCAGCAAAAGCGGCTATAGTTCCGGCGTTTTATACAATGTCGAGGTCAAAAAAAACAAAATCGGCGATTTAGGCGAACGACTGATTTTGACCGTTGACCAAGGAACGCAGGTTATTATCAAAGGCAGCGTTTTCGCGCCCGACGGCAGAAGCGTCGGCGGCGCGGAAATAAAAATCGAGCGCGTTTCGAGCGATGGTTCGACAAAAAAAGTCGGCAGTTCGGTTGCCAGTTACAGCGGCGAATTTACGTTTCGCTTCCCTGAAAGCGCGGCGATTTATCGTGTCACCGCTTCCGCCAAAGGAGCGACCGCCAGTAAGGAAATCGAAGTCAACAGCGCGGCGATTTATCGTCTGGCGATTACTTTGGATTATAAATCGGAAAAATAAAACTTTGCGTTAAAAAACAATCCGCGAAACTCGAAGTGAGTTTCGCGGATTGTTTTCTTTTAGATTGCTTTTTTAATTAACCGTTTCCGAAATTTCTTCGGTTTGCGTCATTCCGTTGACCGTTCCGGCATCGGTTACAATCAGCGGAAATTCTTCCAGAAGAACCGTATTGGCAAGCGTTTGCACCCAATACGTTCCGGCGGTCGAGAAAACGACATTGACAAAAAAGCTGACGTTATCGGTAAAACCGCCGGGCGCGAGTTCGATGCCGGTCGGCTGCGATGAAACGACGACGTTGTTTTTGTCGGGCGAAACGATTCGCACTTCGGTGTGATGCTGACCTTCGCCGCGCCAATGATTGACGACCGCGAATTTTATCAGCGAGATCGGGAGTTTTTCGACCATAATGTTCTGAAAAACGCCCATCATCGAAATTTTATTGCCCATCTCGAGGCGCACATCGTCGCACAAAAGCGTGTAGACGAGTTGTAAACTATTGTTATTCATAAAAATATTTGCGAGAAACGATAACTGTTTTGGAAAACCGTAATTTGTATCGAATTAAAAAGTTTCAATCCGCGCGATTCTTCATAATTTTCTTTTTTCGATCATTAAATCGCGCCGTTTTTCTTGAACCAATCCTGTAGTTTTTTCCAAGCGTCCTCGCTCGCTTCCTTATTATAAGATTCTCGATAGTCAGCGTGAAAACCGTGATCGGCGTTCGGATAAACGACGATTTCCGATTTAGATTTTCCCTTCTTCAATTCGTCCTGCATTTTTTGCACGCCGTCGAGCGGAATGCCTTTGTCCAAACCGCCGTAAAATCCGATGACCGGAACTTTTAAATCCTTTGCATAATCAATCGGTGTCGTCGGCTGCGCTTCGTTTTTCGGCGAATTCGCGGTCGGCACGACTCTGCCATACCACGCCGCGCCCGCGTCAACATTTTTGTTGTGCGCGGCATACAGCCAGACGATTCTGCCGCCCCAGCAAAAACCCGTGATCGAGAGTTTGTTCGTATTACCGCCGTTGTTTTTCGCCCACGCGACGGTCGCGTCCAAATCGGACATTGATTGCGTGTCGGGAATTTTCGAGAAAATCTGGCGGTTCAATTCGCCCGAAGTTTGAATCGTCGCCACTTCGCCTTCGCGGGCGTAAAGCGCGGGCGCGATTGCCATATAACCGAGTTTGGCGAAGCGGCGGCAGACATCCTGAATCCATTCGTGAACACCGAAAATTTCGTGAATGACCAGCACGACCGGATATTTTCCCTTCTTTTCGGGCATCGCGCGATACGCCGGAATCTGACCGTCTTTGACCGGAATTTTCACTTCGCCGGCAGTTAAGCCGTTCGCGTCGGTGACGATGCGCGTCTGCGCTTGAATCGGCATTACCGCGTTGGCGAAAACTCCGGCGGCTAAAATCGAAGTTACAAGAAACTCGCGCCGGTCTAAAGACGCGGGCGAGCCGTTTGAATCGTTTTTCTCTTCGCTCATAATATTTTTTCCTTTGAATGTTCGATATTAAAATTTTGGCTTTTCCTTTGCGGTTTGTAAAGGTATAATCACAGAAAACAGCACCGAAAATTTTTTAGCTGGAGAAAAAACTTCAAACAATTTTAATGTGAGATAAATCGTTTATGCTTTACGTTCTGATCGGTCTTTCGTTGTCGCTCGCCGGTGTCGCCGGTTTGCAGTTTTTCTATCTGCTTTATCTCGAAAGAATCAACCACGAACAGAAAAAACGAATTTACGAACTCGAACGTCATTCCAAACACCTTTCAAAACGCTTAATCGAAGCCGAAAAACAAATCGAGGAACAAAACGAAATTCTCGAAAATATCTTCGACGATTCCGACGAAGAAGAAGTCGTTTGGGCTGACGTTATCGAAGACAGATAAATTTACTGCTCATCATCCGAATTTATTCTTTATGAAATACTTTTCCAAAAACTTCTTATCAAGATAGAAGTTTTTGACAGCGGCGTTTTGGAGCTTTGCCGATTTTTATTCAAACGAATAAATTTAACGGCAAATCTTACTCGTCATTTCCGATCATTAACTAAAACCCAATCGTTACCGAAGAAAAAGGAGGAAAATTCAATGCCGATTTATATGAATTATGAAGGAATCAAGGGAAACGTAACTGCGAAAGGACACGAAGGATGGATTGAATTGACAGCGGCACAATTAGGAATTGACCGTCATATTTCTACGACAAATCCGTCGGCAAATCGGTCGGTAAATCCGTCGGCACTACCGCCGTCTGAAATTGCCGTCAATAAAGTCAATGATGAGACCAGCACACTTCTTGTCCAGGAATCTCTTACGGGACAGCCGAAAAAAGTAACTATTGATTTTGTTGAATTAAATAACGGCAAGCCGCGAGTTTATTTGAGTATTGAACTCGAAGGCGTGATGATTTCCTCTTACCAAATAAGCGGGCGACGCGGCGATGAAGTATTAGACCGCCCGATGGAATCTTTATCGCTGAATTTTACTAAAATAACTTATTCAGCCAAACCTGCCGAGCTGCCGAAAAAGGCGGATAATAAATCAAATAAATCAATGTGGGATTTGATAATGGCGAAACAACCGTAAAGCGATAAATGTTCAAATTATAATTTTGTAGCTCGACGTAACTGTTCGTTTCGGCGGCGCGAAATTATGTTGCCGTCGAACGCTCAGACGAATTCGACAATCGTCGCGCCCCAATTGCCGGAAAATTCGGGCGCGTTTTTGAACGATTTGACGAAATCGGTTTCCGCTAAAATTCGTCTGACCGTTTCGCGCTGCACGCCGATTCCTTTGCCGTGAATAATGCGAACGATTTTGAAGTTTTTCTTTCGCGCTTCTTCAAGATAAGTTTCGACGACCGCTTTTACGTCGCGCGGAGCGAAGGCGTGAAGATCGAGCGAATCGGTGATTTCCATTTCAAACGATTCGCCGAACGGATTTTCGAGATCAATGTCTTCGTTCATTCGAGAATTTATTCGATTATTTCGTCGTCGCAATTCCATCGGGCGGCGTAACCCTCAAACGTCCTTTCGCGTCTTTGAAAGTCACGAACCGCTTTTCTTCCATTTGCCCGTTCGCGTTGCGTAATTTCAGGATAAAAGTTTTATTGTCGGGCGCGCCTTCGACTTTCAAAGGAATCAAGCCCCAAACATCGCCGCTTCGATACGCGGTGTAATGTTCTTCGTTGTATTTGTCGTAGGCGAGAACGAGAATTCCGTCGAAATCCGGCTCTACATCGTCCTGCGCCTTGACGACATTGCTGCGCGACAAAATCACCCAACTTCCCGGCTTTGAAGTTTTCGAGCCGTCCTTGTTCGGAGTTTTATCGGCTTCGATATTGTCGAGCCGCTGCCAGGTTACATATTTTTTGTTGTTTTGCTGGTAAAAAACGATGTCGCTCGGCACTTGCAGTTCGACTTGTCTGCCGAAAATCCAACCGGCGGGCGCGGGCGAAACCGAACGGTCGAGCCGCACTTTATACCAAATGTCGTATTTGTCTTCGAGTTTTTCCGGCTCGTTCGATTCCTTCGCCGCTTCGATGTCGGCGTTTTTCGTCTTTCCTTTGACCGGCTTGTCGTCGCCTTTGCGGGCATTGTCAACTTCCGTCGCGTCCTGCGCCTTCGGAACATAACGCCAGCCGATTATGTCGAACGTCGAAAGATTGTCGAGCTTGACGAGAATGTTGTCGTCGCGCTGTTCGGGAGTGAGCCGCAAATTCGTCGCGGCGCGAAGCTGCGCGGTCGCTTGCGGTTGGCTGTCTTTATCTTCGTCGGCGATTTTTCTCGATTTTTCCAGAACATCGCTCAAGATTAAATTTTGCGCTTCGATCCAGCCTTCGGTTTTGTCTTCGTCGTTGGCGCGAACGCGATACCAATGAACTTTTTCAAAATCAACTTCGTCGAGAATGTCGAGCGCGTCACCGCGTTTGACTTCCAGAAGGTCAGCCGCGACGACCGAATAAGAACTGCGTATCTGCGCTCGATTCGCAATGATCGTGCCGGTTTCGTTCGCTCCGATAATGCCTGAAACATTGTCCACCGCGCTGTTGACCACGCCGCAGCCGCTGAATATAAAACTGCCGGATAATATTGCCGTTAATATAAAAATTCTAAATGCTTTCATTTTTATTTTTGTCCGATTTTTCGCCAATTATTATAGCCCAACTCGTTTAATAAATCTTTTTGACGTTTGTTTAGTTTCGCTTTGACGCTGAGTTTCGTTGATAAATTTTCCTTCCGGGTTTCGATGCCGAGCGATTCCAAATCCGTTTCCCAATTTATTTTATCCGCTTTTTTAATGTAATTTTCAACAATCGGCGCAAGTTCCGCTTCATCGCTCAAAACTTTCAAAATCGCCGTATTGCCGTCCGCCAAATTATTCGGAACACGATAATCCCGATAAATTCTTTGAAAAACGTCGTCAATCGAACGCCTGCCTTTGCTTTGTTTCAAAATCGCTGCGTCGCACAAAAACGCGACGACCATTCCGCGCCCGTAAATCGTTGAATTCGCTCGATTCCAACGATTTTTTGAGGCTGCGAGCAGCGAAGTTTTCTGCATTTGAAAATCATCCGCGTCGAACGCTTCGCCGAGCGTCGCCAAAAAATCTTCAAAACGAATCTGATTTATCGCCAAGCCGGTTCGCAGAGCTTTATAAACCGTAAAACCTTCGTAAAACCATTCGTAATTACCCGTCAAAGCCAAATCGTTCGGAATCCACAGATGAAAAATCTCGTGCCGCATCTGTTCGTGCAAACGCTGTAAAGAAGTAGTTTTAAACGGCATATCGCTCGACAAAACGGTCACGGTCGAGCCGCGCGTTTCGGCTTCCCAGCGTCCGAACGCCGTATTTTGAGGAAAACGCGCGAGCAGAATCTGAATTTTTTCGGAAGGCGGTTTACCGAATAATTTTCGATACGTTTCGATGATTTCCGCCGCCATTTGCGCCGCTTCCGCATCGGAAAATGCCATTCGTCGGTCAAAATAATTCTAAAATTCGCCGCTTCCGTTTCGCGCCATTTTTTGCCGACGGCGAAAATCG
>CAXTMQ010000059.1:0-18433 GCA_964245305.1 uncultured Pyrinomonadaceae bacterium | reverse complement strand
TGTTCCCAACGCCGTCCCGGTCTGCCTCCGCCGGTGCGCGGTTTGTCCAAATAACCCGGTTCGCCCGTATCGGCGGCTTCCGCGTCGAGCGGGTTGCCGAGCATCGGACTGGAAGTTTCCGTTCCGAAGCCGCCCGAATTGATTTTTACCGTCGGCGTTCCCGCAATCGTGATACCGGTCGGATCAATGACGATACAGTTGCCGCCGACTTTGAACGAGATTTTCATCGCCGCTTCAAAAATAATTTCGCGGGCGTTTTGTTCGGATTTGCCGGTGATAATCGTGGTTTTGTCGCCTTTGTAACCTTCGACCA
Source organism: uncultured Pyrinomonadaceae bacterium (assembly GCA_964245305.1). Classification (GTDB taxonomy): domain Bacteria; phylum Acidobacteriota; class Blastocatellia; order Pyrinomonadales; family Pyrinomonadaceae. The sequence continues at coordinate 18,120 of CAXTMQ010000059.1, read as the reverse complement.
AATCTTTGACGACTTTTTCGTAACGCTTGCCGTCAATGCCGATGAATTCGTCATATTTGACGTGAAAATCGTGATTGCCGCCGACCGTTACAGCCAGATTGCCGCCGGGCTTATTATCGGTGCGAAGCCCGATCAACTCTTGCCGGTCGCCGCCGCAGGTTTCATAAAGCGACTGGCGGACGCGCACGTCCATCCGTTTCTGCGAATGAATGAAAACCTGCTCTTTGCCCTGTTTATCCTCAAAACGCAGTTCGTTAAAGCCTTTGCCGTCGTCGGGCGTGGTGCGCGTTTTAATATAAGTCAAAGTCTTATATTTCGGTAGATCGTAATGCGGCATTGACAGTTCGTTGTAGACCGAGCCGGTAATAATCGGCTGGTCGGGATTGCCTTCGAGAAAATCTACGATTACTTCCTGACCGATGCGCGGAATGTGCATTTCGCCCCATTTTTTGCCGGCGATGTCGTGCGCGACGCGCACCCAGCAGGAACTGTCTGGATCGTATTTGTTTTCTCTGTCCCAGTTAAACTGCACTTTGACGCGCCCGTATTTGTCGGTGAAAATTTCTTCGCCCGCCCGCCCGACGACGACCGCCGTCTGGCTGCCGTGAATGACCGGCTTCGGCGTTTTCAAAGACGGACGGAATTCGGCACTACCCGAACCGTGCGCGATGCAGACGAATTCGTTTTCATAAGCCATCGGCGCGGTAAAGCCGATTAAATATGCCGGACTTTGCTCGGCTTGATGCTTGACCGCCAATAAAATATATTGTCCGTTAAAGTCTTTGTTCGGATGATTTTTAAGCTGAAAACGATAGCCCGGAGTTAAAGTGCAGCAATCGGCTCTGCCGTTGACGGTTTTATACTGCGAATCGAGCATCAGCATCCGATTGGCAACCATTCGTTTATTGTCGTCGAAGACATTAGGCAGATCGCTTCGGTCGCCGCCGCTTTTATCAATATTGTCGTAATTTTTCGCGTAGCCCGGAGTAAACGTGTAATTTTCGATTTGGCGGTTGCCGCCGACATTGTGAATACTCGTTTTCTCGACATCCAAATGTTTGGTCGGAGCCTGAAAATGATAATCCCAGAGCGTCACCTTTCCGGTTTGAAGCGCGTAATTGACTTGCCAGATTTTAATCGCGCTTTCAAACACCTCGCCGGTCAAATCTTCGTTGTAAATACCGATTTCGCTTTTGCCCGGACAATTGTCGGGGCTCTTAAAATCGTCGCGGAGAATCATTTTCTCGCCTTCGTCGGTATGCTCGAAATAATAATAAATGCCTTCTTCCTCCATCAGGCGCGACGCGAAATCAAAATCGGTTTCCTGATACTGAACGCAAATGTTTCTCGGCTTATAAGCGGCTTGTGTCTGAACCTCGAACTTAAAGCCGTCAAAGACTTTGCGTAAAATGTCGGGAACGGTTTTATGCTGAAAAATTCTGCTTTGCGAATGTCTGGTCAATTTCCAAACGTGCGGAACAATAGTCGCGGTGTAAATCGAATAATCTTTAAAGCGTCCGAGAATGATAAAATTATTGACCATTCCCGAAAAATTTCGCTCGCCGCCGTCGTCCTGTTTCATCTTGACGCTGACCGGCTGACCGACAATATCTTTGCCGTCAACGACATTTATTACAAATGCGTCGTCGTCGGCTTGGTCATACCAAAGCTCGACGTTGAACTGGAAAAGCTCGGAAACTCTTTCTTCCGCGTATATTTTATTGATGAGCAGATAATCTTTCCCCAGCGGCGTGGAGATTGAAAGAAGCCTGTTATCCTGCGTCATTTTTCCCATTTCGTTATTTCCTCATCAACTTTTTTCAAAATTTTCGTGACAGACGGTTTCGTTAAGATGTTGCCATTATATATTCAAAATCGAAACTTCAAAACACTTTTATCGTTTCGTCGAAATCTCTCAAAATCATTAAGACAATTCTGTCAGTCTATACAAGACGGAACAACCGCGCGTAAATTGCACTTTTTCGAGCAAAAATTTACGCGGGCGCGAATTTACAAATTTTTTCAATCGTATTTAGCTGTTACACTTATAAAAACTCAGCCGGAAAGATTCGCCCGTTTTTACGAAAAAAGACGAGCGAATCTTTCCGGCTGAGTTTTCTATTGAATATCGTAAACGAAATTTCCGTCGCCGCCGACAGTGACTTTGACGTTTTTTACGCCGTCGCCGCTCGCCATTCTCGACAAAAATTCGCCGGACATTTCGGGCAGCATTGTGCCGTTCAAAATGTTGAAGACATTGCGCGCGCCCGAATCAACGTCGGTGCAGCGTTTGGCAACCGCGTCAATCACCGCGTCGTCGTAGGTGAACTGCGCTTTGTGATTAGCCGAAATACGCTGCGCGATTTTTGTAAGTTGAAGTTTGATAATCATCTTCAAAATATCGTCCGAAATCGGATAATACGGCGCGACCGTCATTCTGCCCAAAAGCGCGGGCTTAAACGCCTTGACGAGTTCGGGACGAATCGCTTCGAGCAAGCCTTCGGGTTCGGGTTTGGTGTCGGGATCGGCGCACAATTTCATAATCGTGTCGGTCGCCACGTTGGAAGTCAGCAAAATCACGCAGTTTTTAAAATCGATTTCGCGTCCTTCGCCGTCTTCGAGCAGACCTTTATCGAATACCTGATAAAAAAGCTCCATTACATCGGGATGCGCCTTTTCGACTTCATCGAGCAGCACGACCGCATACGGTTTTCTTCTGACGGCTTCGGTCAAAACGCCGCCTTCTCCGTAACCGACATAGCCCGGAGGCGAGCCTTTTAAGCTCGAAACCGTGTGCGCTTCCTGATATTCGCTCATATTGATCGAAACCAGATTGCGCTCGCCGCCGTAAAGCGTGTCGGCTAACGCCAGAGCGGTTTCGGTTTTTCCGACACCGGAAGTTCCGACGAGCAGAAACACGCCAATCGGACGTTTCGGATCGGTCAAACCGGCGCGCGACGTGCGAATGCGCTCGGCAATCGCATTTAAAGCGTGATCTTGCCCGACGACCCTTTCCTTCAAAGTTCCCGCCAAATTCAAAACCGCGTTGATTTCGTCGGAAACCATTTTGCCGACCGGAATGCCCGTCCAGCCGGAAATTACTTCGGCGACGGTTTGACCGTTGACGACCGGCTGCATCAAAGGATTTTCGCCCTGCACTTCTTTGAGTTCGGCGTTCAGTTTTTTAAGTTCCCTTTTTAACTGCTCGACATCAATTTTTTCCGCAGATGCGGCTTCGGTCGTTGTTTCTTCCGATTTTACATCTGCCGATTCTTCGGTTTGCGCCGCGTCGCTTGATTCAGCCGCATCGGTTTTCGTTTCCGCTGCGTCTCCGTTGGTTTCAGGTTTGCCGTTTTGTTTATCAAGCCGCGACATTTCGAGCTTGATGCGAATGTTGCGAATCTTTTCGGTCAAGTCCTTTTCCTTCGTCCATTGTTCGTTGAGCGCGGCGAGCTTTTCTTCGGTCGTCGAGCGTTGCTCTTTGAGCTCGCCGAGCCGTTCGTCGTGTTCCGCGCCGGTTACGAGTTCGCGTTCGAGCGAATCAATTTCCGAGGTCAGACGCTGAATTCGTCTGGTCGCGTCTTCGACCGCGCCGGGAGTCGCGCCTTGACCGATGGCGACTTTCGCGCAAGCGGTGTCGAGAACCGAAACCGATTTGTCGGGCAGTTGTCGTCCGGTAATATAGCGGTGCGACAATTTCACGCATTCGACAATCGCTTCGTCCAGAATGCGGACGTTATGATGCTCTTCCATTTTACCCAAAAGACCGCGCATCATTCCGATGGCTTTTTCTTCGTCGGGTTCTTCGACTTTGACAACTTGGAAACGACGCGCGAGCGCGGCATCTTTCTCGAAATATTTTTTGTATTCCGCCCAAGTCGTCGCCGCAATCGTGCGAAGTTCGCCGCGGGCGAGCGCGGGCTTTAAAAGATTCGCCGCGTCGTTTTGTCCGGCTTGTCCGCCCGCGCCGATCATCGTGTGCGCTTCGTCAATGAAAAGAATGATTGGTGTCGGCGAGGCTTTTACTTCATCAATCACCGATTTCAAGCGATTTTCAAATTCGCCTTTGATGCCCGCGCCCGCTTGTAAAAGTCCTAAATCAAGCGTTCTGACGGCGACATTTTTCAAAGGTTCGGGAACGTCGCCTTCTGAAATGCGGAGCGCGAAGCCTTCGACGACCGCCGTTTTGCCGACACCGGCTTCGCCCGTCAAAATCGGATTGTTCTGGCGGCGGCGCGTTAAAATATCAATCACCTGCCGAATCTCGAAATCGCGCCCCAAAATCGGGTCAATTTTTCCGGCTTTGGCTTTCGCCGTTAAATCTTCGGTGTATTGGTCGAGTGCTTTAGATTTGCCCGGAACGCCCGATGCGACCGGCGCGCCGTCGGAAACGCCGCCCGATTCTGATAAACTCGTCGCTTCGCGGTCTTCCATCGAGCCGGAAACGATAGTCGCAAATTCGCGTTTGAAGCCGTCGAGATTTGTCGTCAGCGCGTTCAACTCGCGCGAAATTTCTCTTGCCAGCCGCGCGAAATTGTCGTTGGACATCATCGCTAAAATCAGATGCCCCGAACGAACTTTCGCCGCACCGTATTCGACCGACGCGAGCAGCCAAGCGTCCTGAATCCATTGCGGCAAGCGGTCGCTCAAACCCGGCGTTCTCGAATTGCCGGTTTTCAAACGGTCGAGCGCGGTGTTGACATCTTTGTTCAGACGGTCGCGGTTGATTTCAAAATGACGTATGATTTTCTCGAAATCCGTATCGTCCGCTTCGAGCAGTTTCGCTAAGATATGCTCGACTTCCACATCATAATTCGTCCGCGACAAACACAAACCAGCCGCGCCTTCGAGTGCCGTCCGGCACGTATCGTTTAATCTCCCGATAAGAGATTTCAGATTTACATTCATATTTTTCTCCGATTTTTAGCCTTTAAAATAACACAGAATTGCCGAAAAACTTAAAATTCATCAATGATTTTGTCGTTTAATCTTCCACCTGCAAAATCACCTGCTCGTCGTCTTGCTTGAACGGTTTCGTTTTTAAAAACGAAGTCCAGCCGATCATCGGTCGGCGTTTTGCCCGCGTCGTTAAAATCGTGCTGGGAACTTCTTTGGCTTGTAATTTTAACTGCACGTCGAAATCAACTTCCTGATTGGTCATAAAACGTATGATTGCCAGAAGCGGTTTGTAAGCCGTGCCGACGGGCAGAAGTTCCTGAAATTCTTTGAATTTCAACGGACCGAGAACCACGCGGAATTTCGATTGATAATCCCAGATTTTCGTTCCGATAATCGTCGTTTTGCCGAGCGCGCTGTTGGCTTCGCCGAGCCTCGTAATGCTTTCTTCGTCGAGCGTCAGCCATTGACCGCTGAACTGCTCGATTTTTGCCTTGATGCGAAAGTAATCCGCGATTATCTGTTCGAGCGCGACGGTCGAATGCGGCTTTTGAATGATCAAGCCGCTATACGGCAAAAGTCCTTCTTCGTCCAAATTCATTCTGCCGCGCAAGCCTTGCGTTCCGAGTCCGGCAAAATCGAATAAATAAGCGGTAAAATCGTCGTTGCCGCGTTCGTATTGAACCGGAAAACGATATTTTTCCCACGCGCGGAAAAATATCGAAACCATCCGGTGCGTGAAAATATCGAGAAATGCCCACAAAGCGGTGTCACCGTAACGGGCGCGGTCAACCGCGAGTTCCGTGTAATGCACGGGCAGAACGCCGACTATGCCGAGCATTCCCATAAAATTGACGAACATTTCGATTTTTTCCTTGTCGGAAAATTCGTCGGCGGTTCTTCTTATTTCAAAAATCTCGCTCGGCGGAAATCTCAGCGAAGCGTTGCTGCGAAAGCGGACGACTTCGTTGCGCGGCGAAACCGTGCGCGTCACCGCCGAGCGTTCGGGAAATATTCTTTCGAGCAGTCGCACGGCTTGAAAAAATTCAAACTTATAAGGCTCGTCAATTAATTCCTGATTTAAATCTTTTCCCGCCATTACTTACACTTTAAAAGCGAATTTTTCCACAATTCGAGGTCACAAATTTGTGAAGAAAACCGATTGACAGAATATTTATCGAATCGAGCTTAAAAATTTCTTTGTCGCGGCTAAATCAAAACTCTTTCGCCCGTGCGCGGCGACCATCTTTTGACGATTTCTTCGCGCTGTTTCGTTCGCATTACGAGCTGGCTGAACGAATTCAAAGACGCGTAAAGCCCGAAAAATCTTTCCAAAACCGCTGCGAAAACATATAAACCGCTGCCGACGAATTGATCTTCGTCAAACTCTAAAATCGTTTCCACGCCGCGCACGAAACCCGCGCCGGTGCGGTTGCCGATTTGTCTGACGACCTTGCGGCTTTCAATTCCGGTGATGCCCAAAATCTGTTTGTGATTGACCGCCGAATCGTCGAAATTATAAAGCTGCAGAATTTCCTGCAACGCTTCGGGAACGCCGTTTTGATTTTCGACGAGCGATAAATAATTTAAATTCAGATGCGAAATCAGCCGCCATTGCGCCGCTCGACGCTGCGGCGGGCGAATCGTTTGAGTTGGTTTCGTGACGCAGCGAATGCGCGAAACGAGAGCCGTTCCTTCAATCTCGAAATCGCCTTCCTTGTTGCCGAACGGCAGACGCGCCGGCAAATCGCGGTTCGAGCAGGTCGCCCTGACGGTCAAAACTTCTTCCGCCGGAACGCGCGGGTTAAAATCCATATCAACCATCGTCATAAACATTTCCGTTCCGTCGTCTTCGGGTCGCTGTGACGCGCGGCGGTTGGCATACCAGAAAACCTTTTCGTTTTCCTTGCCGTAAGTGTGCCGCATCGAATAAAACGAAGTGAATTCACGCGTCTGATTCGTGCGCGGATCGGTCGTATAAACTTCGTCAATCGAATAAATTTCGTTCGCCTGTTGATGATGCACGTCGGGCAAAACCTGATATTCGTATTTCTGCTGCGAAAGATAAATCGGATCGGTGATTTGCGAAAAAAGATTGATAATCGGCGAACAGCCGAGCATAAACGTCTCCGCCGTAATCTCGGCGCGCGGCGGCACGATATTTTTCAAATGAATGACAATATCGAAATAACTGCCGAATTTTTTCCGCGCCGCTTGATCGAGACCGTAAATGTCGAAAAATAAAAATTTATACGGAAAAGTGAAATATTCGGTCAAAAGACGATAACCGGGAAACGAGAATTTTGAATACGGCAGCATTCTTTCAAATTCCTCATAACCGACTGGACGAATCGCGTCTTTTGTAAGAATGACCGGATCAGGCAATTTCAGTTGGAAATTGCTCATCGTCATCATCGTTTTATTGGTGAGCGGAGTTTCCTTCGGCTGAATCTCGACGGCGGAGACGTGATTGAAAATCAGTTCATAAAGCGGAAAAACGAGCTGCGGATCGCCGTTGACGTAAAAACGCAGAAATTCGAGCGGCTCGCCCGTTTCGCCGTTTTTTAATTCGGACAGCATCGCGTCGCCGTAGCCGCGCAGACTGATGCGGATTTGGCTGTCGGTCAAAATGCCGCGCGCGTTCGGCGGCGCGGTTGATTCTAAACCGGCGGAGAGAACTTCGACCGGCACGAGCTGAATGTCGTAACAAGTCTGAAAACGACACGGCGCGCCGTCAATCGGACGCGAATAAAGTTTCGCGCCGCGCTCGACATTTTGGACGGCGGTCAGTTTGTCTTTCGACGAGCCGAAAAGAAACTGCGAAATCGCCATCGAAGGAATCGGCGCGAGATAATGCGGATAAATAATATTGAGAAAAGATTCGGTAATTTCCGGCAGTTCGTCGTCGAGCTTGAGACTGACGCGACCGGACAAAAAGGCAAAGGCTTCGATGAGACGCTCGACGTGCGGGTCTTCGATTTTTTCCTCATCAATTAAAAGACGCGCCGCGATTTTCGGATATTTGCCGGCAAACTCCGCTCCCATCCGTCGCAGAAAAATCAATTCGCGTTCGTAATAACCAAGAAGTTCGTCGCGCATTAATGCTGAAAACCTTAAAGATTTAGATTTTTACGGTCTCGAAACATTTCCGAGCCGTGAAAATTAAATCGCTAAAAATTATTTTAAGAGCAATGAGAGTCGTATTCGTTAATAATACAATAATTTAACCGGTATGATAAGCGGCGAAGCGTTTGAATGATTCGCGCCGGAGTATTTAAGGGATTTTATTTTTCTTCGACCTTAAACTCGCCGTTGCCGACTTGCAGAACCGTGTCGAAAACAATCGGTTCGGGTGTCGGCTCGACTCGTAAAGTCGCTTGAATCCGAAACTTTACGCCCCTGTAAAATTCGTCGGCGGCTTCGAGCGAGACTTTTAAATTTATAAAACGCGGCTCGAAGATTCGCAGAGCGTTTTCGATGTTGCGAATCAAATTTTTCTTATCGTCCATGCTTTTCGAACTCATTCCCGTAAAATCCGGCAAGCCGTAAATCGCCATCGAATTGTTCAGTTCTTCCAAATCTTCGGGAACTTTGTCCGCCGTATGGCGCGTGTTCAAAAGCCATTCGACATCGCGCCGCACCGATTGTTTCAGTTCGCGCAAATCCTGCGAACGCGATTTTGGAGCTTCTCTCGAAACTTTCGGTTCGAGATCAATCAAACGGTCAATAATTGACGGTGTAATGTTAATGTCGTTATCGCGCGAAGCCATCTTTTTTACCTGAATAAATATTGACGAAATTTTGATGAATGTTCAAGCAGAAAATGTCCGAGAACAAACCTTTCGGATTATTCTCGGACATTTGTTTATTAAATCCGCGTATTTTAACGGTTAAAGCCGAATTACGTAACGACGTTCGTTTTCGAGTTGTATTTGTTTTTGCCGACGCTGGTCAATGCTCCGTCGCCGCCCTGCACCCAATATTCCTGTTCATACGTTTCAGCGGTCAAGTGCAGACCTTCTCCCGGCAGGCTGCCCGGCGATTTGCTGACGCTGTTGCTGGTTACGAAAACTTTTTCCATTTTCAAATGGTAGTAAGTTTGCGATGCATCATCGCCGGTTTGTTTCAAGAACTTGACTTCGACAATCGGGAAGTGCGTACCTTTGCACATTTTGGCGAAAATTTGCGGTGTGTGTCTGCCGGTAACAGTATGGAAGCTCACTCCGTCAAGCGTCACTTTGCCAACGCCGCTGCCTTCGCCGAGTTCGGTTGACTGTTCGGTTCTGCTGCTGATCGCAAAGCTGCCGAGTTCAATCCATTTTTCAAGTCCTTTTTGCTGTGATTCTCCGTCCACTCCGTCGAATCTGATATACATATCTGTTGCCATTTTTCTTTTTTCTCCTTATTTCTATCTAAGTAATAATTTAATTTTCCCTCAATGAAAACGTCTCAAAGACTTAACTTTCATTGAGATTCCGTTTCATTTACGTTAATTAGACGACGAAGGAATTTACTTTTGCGAACTTTGCGAAAAATAAATTCCTTCGCCCTAATTTTATTTCGCGGGCGTTGGCAAATCGGCGACCAACCGAAGCGAAACCGAAAGTTCGTCGAGCTGGAAATGCGGACGTAAAAAAGCGACCGCGCGATACGCGCCCGGTTTTCCGGGAACTTCCGCCACGTCAATACGCGCTTCACGCAAAGGACGCGAAGCCTTTGCCGATTGACTCGCCACATCGCTGTCCAGAACATAATTGTTGATCCAGCGATTCAAAAATATCTGCGCTTCTTCGCGCGACATAAACGAGCCGATTTTGTCGCGCATCATCGCCTTCAAATAGTGCGCGAAACGCGAAACCGCGAAAATATACTGCAACTGAGTTGAAAGCCGCGCGTTCGCGTTGGCTGAATCGGTGTCGTATTTTTTCGCTCTATTCGCCGACTGCGTGGCGAAGAAAGCCGCGTAATCGGTGTTTTTGCAGTGAACGAGCGGAATAAATCCGTTATCGGCAAATTCTTTTTCGCGGCGGTCGGTGATGGCGACTTCGGTCGGGCATTTCATAGCGACTTCGCCTTCGTCGGTTTCAAACGTGTGCGTCGGCATTCCGTCAACCAAACCGCCGCCTTCGACTCCGCGAATCGCCACGCACCAGCCGTGCATCGAAAACGCTTCGGTCAAGCGCGTTCCTAGCGCGTATGCGGCGTTGCTCCACAAATATTTGCTGTGATCTTTGCCCGTTACGTCTTCTTCAAAATTGAACTGCTCGATTGGTCTCGTCGCCGAACCGTAAGGCTCGCGTCCAAGCACGCGCGGCAACGTCAAACCGACGTAGCGCGAATCTTCCGATTCACGGAAGCTGCGCCATTTGACGTATTCCGTGCGGTCGAAAATTTTTGAAATATCGCGCACTTCGGTCATCTGATTGTATTCATCCCAACCGAATAATTCCGGCGATGCCGCGCTCAAAAACGGCGCGTGCGCCGTCGCCGCCACGCCCGATAATTTTTCGAGCAGAGCCATATCCTGCGGATGATTGCCGAATTCGTAATCGCCGATCAATGCTCCGTAAGGCGCGCCGCCGAACGTGCCGTATTCTTCTTCGTAAATTTTCTTGAACAAAGCCGATTGATCGAATTCGACCGCGCGTTCAAAATCCTTCAGAAGATCTTTTTTATTGACGCTGATCACGCGGATTTTAAGCTGCGGGCTGGTCAAACTGTTTTTGACCAGATGATTGAGTCCGCGCCACGAGCCTTCCAGTTTTTGGAAGTCCGCGTGGTGCATAATTTCATTCATCTGATCGGTCAAAAGGCGGTCAATTTCGGCGATGCGCGAATTGATGGCAATATCCATATTCTGCGACATCGTTAACTCGCCCGCCATTACCTGTCCGACGAATTCGCTGATCATATCTTTGGCGCGTTCCTTTTGAAATTCGTCGCGCGCCATTTTGCCATCGGTCAAAATCTGGTCGAGCAGACTCGTTCCCTGCTGCTCTTGCACCTCAACTTGGGCTTCTTGTTGTTTCGCTTTATCAGCCATAATTTTTTATTTCTCCTTTGCTCCGTCCAAACCGAGCGAATCGCTTAATTCTTTTTGTTTATCGCTGCTGGCGATGATTTCGTTCAGCATATTTTCCAATTTCTCGTTGCCGTCCATTTTCGACCGCAAATCGGAAAGTTTTTTACGCGCCTCGACCAATTTGCGAAGCGGTTCGACCTGCTGAACGATGTTGTCCGGCTCGAAATCTTCCAAACTGTTGAATTTCAGTTCAACGCCGACTTTGCTGCCGTCGCTTTGCAGTTTGTTGTCCACGTTGTAAGCCAGACGCGGTTTCATTCCCGACATCACCTGGTCGAAATTATCGCGGTCAATTTCGACGAATTTGCGGTTTTTCAGCGCGGGCAGCGGTTCTTCGGGCTTGCCGACGAAATCGCCCATCACGCCGACGACGAACGGCAGTTCTTTTAATTCAATCGCTCCGCCGATTTCCACATCGTATGTAATTTGAATACGCGGCGGTCTTACGCGGTCAATTTTATGTTGCAGACTTTCTTTTTTTGGCATCTAGATTATTCTCCTTTTGTTTGATTAGAAACTTTGATTTTATTATTACTATTCGTAAACTTTTTTACTAGCTCGATGATTCTTCGTTGCCGGTATTAAAACCGAGCGTCTGGCGCAAATTCGACAGCACCGAGTCGTCTTTAATAACGTCCTTGAGCCAGTTTTCAAGCGGCATATTTCCCCATTTGACGGCGCGCGAAACCAGATACGAAACAGGGCTGTGCGGCTCTGTCCGCTGGAAAAAATCGGCGATGTCCGACAATCTTTTGAGCGCGTCGGCGCGGTTTTGAATCGCTCCGGTCGGCGCGGCGACTCCGGCAACCGTTACCGTTCCGTCAGCCGCGACGACTTCTTCGACAACTTCAACCGCGTCGGGTTCTTCGCGCCGCTTTTCTTCGAGCAGAAGTTTGACTTGCTGGTGAATATCTTCGAGCGTTTTCTTCAAACCCGAAAGTCCCGGTGCTTGGTTGCGGTCGAATTTTTCTTCGATGACGCGATTCAGCTCGTTATATTCAGTCCAGCATTCTTCGATTGTAAAATTTAACTGCTCGCAGAAAGCGCGGCGCGTCTGGCTTTTTGCCTTGCGCCACAATTCGCCGGTGACGCGACCTTCCCGTTCAGCTTGCGCCTGTAGTTCGCGGTAACGCTGCTCGTCAGCCGATAAAAGCGTTTCGAGATTTTCGGGAATGTCGAATTTTTTCGAATCTTCGCAATCGAGATAATTGTAAGCCGCGCCGTCGGTAATCGGAATTTTTTTGACAAGTAAAGTAAAAGCGGGCGTTTCGAGCCACGAAACGGCGTTCGCGCGACCTTCCATATCTCCTTCGTCAATCTCGGGATGCACGGTTTCCCAGAATTTTTCCTGCAAACCGGTCATCAATTTCATACTGTCGCGCAAACCGGCGAAACCGTAAATGCTGCTCAACCCTTCGGCGAGCCACGCGCTGATTTGCAAATCCTTCGATTGACTGGTCAGAGCGGGTACGGCGAGATTGACGACCTGCCGGTAATCGGCAAGTTTTATATCGGTTTTCCATGCGCCCTGATTCAGATTATCGTCGGCGCGGCGGGCTTCGGCAATCTGATCGTAGATGCCCGAATAGCGCAATGATTCGCCCGACGGATTTTCGCCCTCAATCGGCTGTAACATCGCCTCTAAATCAATAACCGGCGGTTGTTGGAGTTCTTCGTTCATTTGAAAAAAAGATTGCGTCCTCGCTTTTATCGAAACAATCGAAAGAATTAAGTTTTTCGTTTAATTTGTTAATAATCCAATTGCCGATATAAAGTCAAGCTATTCAGCGTCCGAATTGTCTTCAACGGATTCTTCGTGGTCGAATTCAATCGTTTGAATGTCGAGCATAGATTTTTCCTTGCCGTCCATCCAGAAAAGTTTCATTCCTTCGCCAGCGAAAATTTCTTCGCCGAGATCGCGCCAATCGGTCATTCTGCCGAGCCGCACCTGGTCGTTTTCGCTTTTCGACGAATTGACGTAAAGCACAGGCAAAAACATCTCGCCGCTCACGCCGCTGACGGTTTCGACTTTCGCCTGCGCCCAATAAAGGTCGCGCAAAGTTTTCGGCGGAAAAAATTCGATTGATTTGACTTCCTCGAATTGCAGCCAAACGTATTGATCTTTGACGAAAACCTCGAAAACACAGCTCGTCGAATCGTTATAATCACGAAAATCGCTGACCGCTTCGCCGTTAATTTTACAGGCAAACGCCGGTCTTTCTTCTTCAACTTTGTCGAGCAGTTCACGCGCTTCGGCTAAATTTCCTTCGCGGATGCGATTGTTCGCCGCCAGTAAGTCTTCGACGTGCGGCAGCGTCGCGCCGAGGAATTCCGGCTTTTGACCGCTGTCGAAAAACTTTTGACGGTCGCGCTCGCATTTGAAATTCTGGCGATAAATCTGCGAACCGATCATCGCGTTGACATCCTGATGACCGATCACGTCAAGCTGTTTTTCGGCGCGTTCCCAATCGCCGGAAAAACACGAAAGTTCAAAAAGAAACGTCCGCGCTTTAGCATCGGTCGGGTTGGCTTTGACGGCGGCTAAGGCTTCTTCGACCGCCCTGTTTAAATTTCCCGCGTCGAGTTGTGTTTTCGCTTCATTCATATTTATTGTTTTGATTTATCAACCGCCGAATTCCTCTTTTTTCAAAATTTCACCTCTATAAAATCACGCCGCTGTTAATAACAAGACCAATTTTTCGTCTCCGATGTATATTTACAGGCGCGATTGTTGCCGACCAAACAACTTTTTTCCCGGTCGAAAAAGAATTCGGTTGAAAAAGATTTTCCGTCCGGCGAAAAATTGTAACTTGACTGCTTTATTCGCGCATCTGGAATTTTCGCTCCGTCATCGAAAACGCTGCTTCCTAATTCCTGCAACGTTTTCGGATACTTTCCGTTGTCGGCTTTGAATTTTTCAACCTGATCAACAAACGTCTGAAAATGATTAATTCCTGCTTGTTCCACCGGATCACGGTCATTGCAAACTACGCTGTATTTACTGCACCCGCAAAAAACGACAAATAAAATCAACCAAAACGCTTTCCCGTTTCGCATCGCCTAGGTTGCTCCTTGCCCGTTTCGCAGTTGCGGCAACACTTGATTCATATAATTAATCATAAACTGCGCCGGAATTTGCGACTGCGTTTGATTTTGCGAAGTAACGTAAATCGGTTTGGCGTTTGACCATCCGTTGTTTTGAAAGTAACCGTTATCATAAGCGTCTTGAATCAGTTGCGCCTGCTGCTCGGGATTAAGCATCGCCCAGGATTTTTTATTATTGGAAATATCGTCGCCGTAACCGTAACCGGCGGTAAACTGCGCGTGCAAAGCCTCGCCCATATAATCCGTGCCGCCGTTTTGATTCTGCCAAACATGCGTCGTTTCGTGAACCAGCGTCGAATACCATCCCGGTTGTCCCGGAGGATTATTTTTCATATATATCGTATTACCGATAGTTATTGCCCGCTGATTATTGTAAAGAGTAAATCCGTTGTCTTTGCCTATATTTAGAATGCCCGCATATCCTGCTTTAATTCTGATTGCGTCCAACTCCACCGAAGAGCCGAAAACCTGCGATAAAATCTGTCTTTCAGTTCCGTCAGGCGGACGACCGATATGTTCGAGTCCCCACCATGTTTGCCAGCCGCTATTAATTTTCAATCCCAGAAGCAAAGCCGCATCTGCCGGAGTTTGGACAAAAATTTTCCCCAAACCTTTTCCGAATTCCGCCGCGCCGTCATACATATCGCCTGCGCCGCTCCAGAATCTGTCCGAACCGACCGGCGCGGTCATCGCGTTGAAAGTTCCGCCCAAAGCGCGTCCGCCGCCGGAATTTAAATTATTTAAGCCTTCGAGATTATTTTTGACGATTCCGTCGCCCGCATTTACCAATCCGCCGCCGATTTGCTGCGCAGCATCATCGGCGCGATTTTTAATTTCGGTAACTACCTGACCAAGGAAAGTTTTGATTTGGTTGACTATTCCAACCGCCACATAAATCGTTACCGTTACCGTTTGAGCAATCCGCGCCGCCCGCGCGATGCCCGTATAATTATTGCCGAAATGAATGTATTTCAAACAATACGCCACAATATCGTTGTAATTATTTCTCGAGCTGAACGCCGCAAGTTGTTCCGGCGTTTTCAACCCGAGTTTTACTAAGACGGCTTTCACTACCGCCTCATCTATATTTTTTGCCCGGGGAACGGTAACGGTAATCGCTTTGTAAAGGTCTTTTTTGCTCATAATTACATCGCTTCTTCCCGTCGCATTTCCAAATTTTATTCGTCGCGCTTTATAAAAGTAAACAAAGAATTATTACTTCACCAATTTCTCCGGCGCGCGGATTGATTTAAAAAATTCCTTATCGAACAAATCCGCGCCGCTCGGTTTGACGGATGCCGAGACTTTTTTGCCGCCGAGCGTATAAGTCAAAGAATATTCGCCGCTCTGTCCTTTCTGGGGATTGCCTCGATTGATGAATTTGAATAATCCCCAAGTTCCCGGCTCTTTGATCGTCGCGTTCGACGAATCAGTCGAAGTGTCGGTCTGTAAAAACTTGCTCGTATTCGTGTTGCTCGTCGTCGGCGAAGCGGTCGTCGCCGGCTTCGTCGTTGTCGAACTCGGCGAAGTCGTCGTGCTGCTCGACGAAGCGAGACTCATAAACACGCCGGTTTCGGTCGAACCGCCGGGGAATTTCAATTTACTCGAAGCCGAGCCTTCGGACGTAACTTTTTGCCCGTCAATCGTGATTTCGACAATCGCTCCCGTCGTCGGCGCGAGACGGAAATCATATTCAAAGCTCGGCGTAGCGTTCTTGCCGTATAACGCCTCGCGCAGAAGCAGCATACGATTCAGATAGGCGACAAAATCATCGCTGAATTTCACTTCGCTCGTGTCTTTCAATTTCAATTGTCCCGGATTGCCGTCGAAATATTTCTTGATGCGGTCGTCGTAGAAACTTTTGAAACTGCCGTTGACCGGATTCAGGAAAGCCGTCAGTTTCGCCAAATCGGTATCGCTCGCGCCGTCCGCGAACGGGAAACCGCCTTCGATTTCTTTGGCTTGCGGTCGAAGCTGCTCGTTCCACGTCTTTTCGAGTTGCTGCTGCGCGCCCGCGCCGAGCAAAGTATTCAAATTGTCGAGCGGTTTTCGCAAAAGTCCGGCAACGTCCTGACCGGAAGAAGTTCCGCCGAATCCGGTGAGCATCGAAGTGATTTTAGAATTCGCGCTCTTCAATTCGGGAAACGCCTTATCGTCGTCCTTCGCCAAATCCTGCGCTATCTGATTGATTTGATTGATACTGAAGCCGCTGAATTTGTTGGAAACTCTGCCGATTTCGCCTTGATATGTGTCAATCGGCGCGTTCGCTTTGCCGGGTTCGCCCATAAAGACGAACAGCGGGTTAAAATCTTTTTCGACCTGCGTGTTCGCGCCCGTAGCGACCGGCTTGTTTGAAGAACCCCAAAGATTTTTGATCGTGTCCCACCAGCTTCCGGCGACGGGTTTGGCAGAGAAATTCGTGTTCAGAGCGACTTGCGTCAAAAGAACTTTGAGCGGCGAATTTGCCGAGGAAAACGACTGCAAAGCGTCTTTGGCGTTTTCTTTCGTATACGGTCTGACGTTTACGCCGCGCACGAAATTGCGCCAGTGATCGGCGTAATCGCGCAGATAAATTTCTTCGAGTTTGCCCGTATCGGTTGACTGCGCGAGCGCGGTTTTGCCTTCTTCGCCCATCACCCAATCATCAGTTCCAAGCTGGCTGCCCGCGTCGCTGATCGCCGTTTTCATCAGCTTGTAGCCTTCGAGCGTGTATGCGCCCGGCACGATGTATGTGCCTTCGATAAAGCTCGTGTCGGCATTGTTTCTGGTCAAAAGTCCGTCCGTGCTGGTTTGCCCGAACTGTTCGTCAATTTGTTTGGAAATCGTCGCTACTTTGCTCTTGTAATAACGATTGACTGCCGGAAACGCCTTGAGTTTTTCGCGGACGGCTTTGACCAAATTATCGTCGAGACTGATGCGCGGAAATTCTTTTCTGTCGGCTTGCTGCGCCCAGTATTTGAGTTGTTCCTGCGCTTCGCCGGCAAGATCGGGCGGCAGTTTGGACTCGCTCGTCCAATAATCTTTCAGCGTATTGGCAATCGCTCCGCCGTCGGCTTTGTCCTTATATTTTTCGGACAGCATCAGATAAACCTTCAGCAATTCATAATTTTTATTTAAGGTTTCTTCTTCCTGCGGCTTTAACTGGTTCGGATTGGCGACGGCGGGCGCGGCGGCGAATTTTTTCAATTCGGTCTGCATACGCGCGACCGTCGGATTTTTAAATCTTTGTTCGACGACGCTGAAATAAATCGGCAGAAGTTTTTCGTAAATGCCGTTGCCCGAATAAAAACCCATCCGCATATAAAACGGCGCGCCGTTGCGCTGGTAATCGTCAAGCTGCGCCATCACTTGCCGCAAATCGTCGGTCGCGTCGAGTTCTTTTTTCGCTTCTTCAGGCTTTTTGCCGAGCGGACTGTTGCCCGCGTCGGCGCGTGAAATATCAATCACGGCGCGACCTTTTTCGCCCGCGTTGTCGAGCATCTGCTTGTTGTTGTAAAGCGAAACGCCCGCCAAAACCAGCAAAGATAAAACGAGCAACGCGCCGAGCGCGGTTAAAAGCCAGCCGAGAATCGGCGGACGCTGTTTTTGGTCTTGCAGAGTGCGAACCAAATCCTTGTCGCGCAGAACGACATCGCGGAAAAGCCGCTCGGTGAAATACGTTCCGCCGATTGTCTGCGGAATATTCGACATCGTTTGTCCGCCCGCAGGTGCTTTTAATTTGTTGGCAGGCGACGCGGTGAAATAAAACCCGCGCAGAAACGGATTTTCGCTGAACGGATTCGGACGGAAAAGCGTCGAAACGAAACTGCCGATTTTACGACGCGCCGAGCCGAAATGCAGCGGAAAATTGAAAATGCGAAGCTGTCTGACCGGCGGAAACGGCGCGCTCAAACGCATCAGGCGACGCTTCATCAAAGAATCCTGCAAAACTTCGTATTCGCCGTCGAAAAGTGCCTGCGAATTATCGGCTTTTTCAATCGGAATCGTCGCGCCCCAGACGAGATTTTTCGCTTCGCCCTTGGAGGTCGAAAACGAAT
>CAXTMQ010000058.1:0-18651 GCA_964245305.1 uncultured Pyrinomonadaceae bacterium | reverse complement strand
CCTTTGGCATCGGCGAATTTTTTGCGGTCAATGACGGCGACTTTTTGGCGCGAGAGTGAAAAGGCAGTCGGCGCGGTTTTGCTCAGAAGCGCGGCTCGCCACATTTCGCGGGTTTCGTGCGCGTCGCACGGGCGGATGACGTTGAGGTTCGGAATGGCGCGGAGGGCGGCGAGGTGTTCGACCGATTGGTGCGTCGGACCGTCTTCGCCCAAGCCGATGGAATCGTGCGTATAGACGAACAAAACCTGAATGTGCGAAAGCGCGGCGAGGCGTACGGCGGGGCGCATATAATCGCTGAAAGTCTGGAACGTGCCGCCGTAGGGAATGATGCTGCCGTAAAGGGCGATGCCGTTCATTTCAGACCCCATCGAATGTTCTCTGATTCCGTAATGAATATTTCGACCTTCGTAAGTGTCCGGCTCGAAACTGCCCGATTCTTTAATCGTCGTGTTGTTCGACGGCGCGAGATCAGCCGAACCGCCGAAAAGCTGCGGCACGACCGGCGCGAGCGCGTTGATGACTTCGCCCGAATACGCGCGGGTCGCCAATGATTCGACCGAATCGAATTTCGGCAAGGCTTTTTCCCAACCGTCGGGCAATTCGTTTTTGCGCGTGTCGGCTAAAGTTTTTCCTAATTCGGGATTTTCCTTTTCGTATTTTTTAACGAGCGCGTCCCAATCTTTTTCAAGTTTCGCGCCGTTTTTGACGGCTTCGCGGAATTTCGCCGACGCTTCTTTCGGGACGTAAAAATGCTTGTTTTCGTCCCAGCCGAGATTGCGTTTGGTTTCTTTAACCGCTTCTTCGCCGGGCGCGTCCGAGTGCGCTTTGTTCGTTCCCTGTTTCGGCATTCCGAAACCGATGATCGTTTTGACGCGAATTAATTTCGGTTTGTCTTTGATTTTCTGCGCCGCTTTTATAGCGTTTTCAATCGCCTTGATGTCGTTGCCGTCGGCGACTTCCAAAACGTGCCAGCCCGCCGCTTCAAAACGCTTCGTAACGTCTTCATTAAACGCGAGACTCGTATTGCCTTCGATAGTGATGTTATTGTCGTCGTAAAAATAAATCAGATTTTTGAGTTTCAAATGCCCCGCCATCGAAGCCGACTCATACGATACGCCTTCCATCAAATCGCCGTCCGAACAGATGCAGTAAATATGATGGTCAATCACCGGAAACCCTCGGCGGTTAAACTTCGCCGCCAGATGCTCCTGCGCCATCGCCATCCCGACACCGTTCGCAAACCCTTGCCCAAGCGGTCCGGTCGTAATCTCGACTCCGGACGTTAAGATATTTTCAGGATGTCCCGGCGTTTTGGAATGCAACTGCCGAAACCGTTTCAATTCCTCCATCGGCAAATCGTAACCCGTCAAATGCAACAGGCTGTAAAGCAGCATCGAACCGTGTCCGGCTGACAATAAAAATCTATCGCGGTTAAACCACTTCGGATTTTTCGGATTGTGGCGCATAAATTTCGTCCACAAAACATAAGCCGTCGGAGCCATTCCGAGTGGCAGACCCGGATGCCCGGATTCTGCTTTCTGCACGGCATCGAGCGACAAAGTTCTGATCGTGTTAATACAAAGTTCGTCAATATTTTGTTTGGTTTTGGCGGCGGTCATAATTTTATTTCTTCTTTTTAGTTTTTGTAATTGTTTTTGGTTTGGCTGGTATTTTGATCTTGTTAATGTCTACTGCTCGAACCACGATACAGTCTTTACATTTCGGTATTTCTGAGCAATCAGATGCGACTGAAACATTTGTATCGTGATCCTGTTTATCTACTATCAAAAGTATTATGCGACTTGCATCTAGATTGTTAAAAGTAATTCCTTGTTGTAGTCTTTTTAATCGAAGAATAAACCTGTTATCGCCGGAATTTCTAACACTGATTACACCTATTGCCGAGGAATTATTTATCAGTTCCCGACCGATTAACTCTGCGGTAATTTTATACCACTCATTATCTCTATCATTGAACTCAGCAAGAAACTTAGGATTTTGTTGAGATTCAGAAATTTGCTCTTCATTTGTTTGTGAAAAATGCACAAAGCAAAAAACAAAAAGCAAAATTGTAATAAAAATACTTCGCATCATACTTGCACAATTAATACCTCATAAAGAATTTTGTGCCTCTTTCGCGCCTTTCGATAAATTGCGTTTCGTTTTTTGTCGAATTTAAATTCCCGACCTTTTGGCGTTGTTTGTTTTTCGATGCTTTCTATTTTGCCAATTGTTTCGAGCGCAAGCAAAACCGCGCCGCGACTTGAGGCTTCGCGCACGTCAGGTAGAGACATATTTTGTTGTAAAACGTCGGCGATGATCTGCGTCCAAACGGGTGATTCTCTGAGCGCACCGCCGGACGCGATGATTTCTTTGATTTTGGCGACGGCGTTTAATTGGTCGTAAATTTCTGCGAAACGATAGGCGACTGCTTCGAGCGCGGCTTGGACAATATCAATCGTGTCGGTCGCGGATTTCAAGCCAAGGATCGCGCCGTGCGCCGTTTCGTGATAACCAGTCGAGCGTTCGCCGGCGAGAAACGGTAAAAATGTCAGATTGTGCGAATCGGGTTCGCGTTTTTCGATTTCTAATTCGATTTTATCGTCGTCCGCTTTCAAACGCAGATTGTCTTTCAGCCAGCGATAAAGCCCGCCGCCGTCCGACAACGCGCCGCCGATAATCAGACGTTTGCGGTCAATTCGATAACACCACAAACCGTCCGGAATTTTGTCGGGAACTGCGCCGCGGAAGGCGACGCGCATCGCGCCGGAAGTTCCGATCATCAGCGCGGCTTTCGATTTTTCGACGCAGCCCGCGCCGATGTTATTCGCCGCGCCGTCGCCGATTGCCGTGAACCATTTGGCGTTTTTCAGACGCGCCCAACGCTTTTGATATTTGGAGTTTAATCGAAAAGTGTTTGCGTCTGCGGCAACGATTTTCGGCAGATTGCTTTTTTTTATTTTTAAAAACTTAACCAGTTCCGCGTCCCAATCGTTCAAGCGAATGTCGAAAATTCCGGTCGCCGAAGCCATCGAAACGCTGGTCGCGGCTTGATCGAAAAATTTCAACGCGACAAAATCGCTGAACGAAAGCCATTTATTTGTTCGCTCGAAAACTTTTGGAAAATCTTTCTTGAGCCAGAGCAGTTTCGCCGTCCAAAAACTCGAATGAAATCTCGCGCCGGTGCGATTGTGAACCGCGCTTTCGTCAAATCGCTTTCGCAAATCGGCGACGTATTTTCGACTGCGCGTATCAGCCCAGCCGAAAACTTTCGTCGTCGGTTTTCCTTTTTTATCAACGCCGAGCAAACTGTGCCAAAAAGATGAAGCCGCGACGTAAGCGATTTCGCCTTTTACTTTCGCGCTTTTCGTTAAAACATCGTCAATCGCCCGTTCGATTTGCTGAAAGGCTTCGAGCGCGTCAATCTCCGCGCCGCCGTCTTCGGTCGCTTCAAGCAGGCGTTCGTTTTTGACCATCGTTTTTGGCAGAACATTGCCCGCCGCGTCGTAAAGCGCGGCGCGAACGCTCGACGTTCCGATGTCCAAAGCTAAAATAAGCGGCAACTTCATCGCGTAGATTTTCGTTAAGTTTAGACGAATTCCGGCGCGAATGAAAATTTACGCGCCGTTCTTTATCAAAATTCGATTTTCGTTTAAGATAAACGGCGAAATAGTTTGCTGAAATTGTCTTGAACAATTGGAAAAGGAGATTTGTAAAACGAGATGAAAAGATGCGATAGATGCGGAAATGAAAATGCCGACCAGATGCAGTTTTGTTTGCAGTGCGGAAATGTTCTGCCAGCCGCGCCGATTGTCGTCAATCTGCAAAACGATCAGACGCAGAAACCGACCGAAGCGAAAACCGACACTTTTAATAATCCGTCGGTCGCCACGCAGGTCGGCTTTAACCGCAATACGCAGTCCGGCTATTCCGCCCCGACCGTCAATCAGCCGCGCTCGAATAAAGGTAAGATTTTTCTCGCGGTCGGCGGCGTTCTCGCTCTGCTTCTTTTATTCGGCGTGGCGATTGTCGCAATCGTCGCTTACAACGTCATATCGAATAAAAAAGCGCAGCTAAATTCGACTCCAACGCCCGTGCCGACGCGCTCAAACGATAAAACTTCACCGACTCCGGTTTCAACGACAACGCCGAAAACTTCGCCGACCGCGCAGACGACACCGACCGACGAGCCGGAAGATGATACGAATGTCAATGTCGAATACGACGGCGTTGACGTAGCTTATAATGTCAGGGACAGCGGTCGTTTGGGAATGAAGATGACGACTAATTTCACCGTTACCGGAATGAAAGATACCGACGGTTATTTAGCGATTCATTTTCAAACCAAAGACGGCAGCGGACTTTCCTCGAAACCCGGAAGCTACCGTGATGTCAACGGCAAGCTCGCCGCCTTCCGTTCTATCAAACCGAAATTCGACAAAACCGAATACAAGGATTTGGAGGTTTTTCTGCCGTATGACGAATTTCAACTGCCCGCCGGACGACACGATTTAAAAATGGATATAGATTTGCTCGACGGAAAAGGCATGCTGGTCAAGCATCTCGGATTTGAAGATTTCTGGTATGAAAATAAATAATTCGCGTCGCCGCCGGAAAATTTATTTTTTCTTCGACGCGCCGAATGTTTTCTTAAACCACCAGCGCAAGCCGACGAATAAAAACCGGCGGTCTTTCAAAAACTCCGGCGGCTTGCCTTCAAAATAATGCCCGATAAATTGCAGAATCCAGCCGATGACGAACAGCGCGAGCGGAATTTTCCAAAAGCCCGCGACGAAAAAACTCGTCGGAATCAAAATCAAAGACAGTGCGATCATCGGAATGCCGATAGTGTGCGTTAATTTGTTAATCGGATTCTGATGCGATTCGGAATATTCGTCAATCCATTTGTCCCAGGATTTGCCGTCCATCATAAAAGTTTTCTCCTTTTTGTTTTTCCGCTAATTCTACAACGAATTTATTTTTTTGAATAGACCTTAACGCGCAAATCTTCGTCGAGCGTTCTCGCTTCGATCCGATCAAAGCCGCTCAAAAAATCCGTCGGCATAAAAACGTCCGCGTCGTTAATCGTTTCGGGAATTTCCGTCACAATCCATTTTTCAATCGCGTCGGCAAAATTCGCATAAGTTTGTGCGCCGCCGATGATAAACAAATCGCAGTTTAGATATTTCGCCAAAGCCAAAACTTCATCTTCGCCGCGCAACAGCAAAACATTCGGCTGCGCTTCGATTTGCGTTTTCCGGCTCAGAACAATATTCAGACGATTCGGCAAAGGCTTGCCGATTGACCGCCAAGTGTTCAATCCCATCACGACGACGTGATTAATCGTGGTTTGCTTGAAAAATTTTAAATCCGCCGCGTAATGCCAGGGCAATTTTCCATCTTTACCGATAGCGAAATTTTTGGCGACGGCGATGATTCCGATAATCATAATTTATAAATCTTATAATGCGAGTTTCGCGCCTTTGTAAACCGAAACTTGCGAGCCTTTCGCCATAAAAATCGAGTGCGGTTTCATATCGTTCAAAAATGCGAATTCCGCGCCGTAAAGTCTGCCGAAATCGCATTTGATTTCGTAATTTTTCACGTCGAAAAGCTCCCATTTCGGATGCTCGACTTTGTATTCATCCGCGCGATTCGCGCCGCGTTTCGTGTAGCCCCAATAATGTTCGATGATAAATTCACCGTGCGAATTTTCTCCGGGAACGCCCGTGTTTTCGCCGATTTCAACCGCGACATTATTTTGAAAATCCGCTTTCCACCAACCGTAACTCAATTCGTTTTTTGCTTTTGAATGATTCATTCGCCACGCTTCGTAAGGTTCGCCGTAAAAAATTCGGGCGACGGTCGCAATCGCCAAACGCGGCACGATTTCTTTGACAAAACAAACGCCGCGTCTTGTTTCTGCGGGCGTTTCCCTTTTCACATAAAAACGCAGATTGACTTCTTCAAAATTGATGTGAAACGGAATGGGAATTCCCAAAACGCGCGTGTCGAGAAACATAAACGCGACGAGACTGACGAAACATTTGCCGTCGTGAAAATCGAGTTTCACGCCTTTCGGCAACCGGTCAGCCAAAATTTCCGGCGGAACTTCATAATTCGCCATCACCAAATCCTGCCATTTTGCCGTCAAAAATTTTCGCATAATTTATAAAATCAAACGCTTGTCTCCGGCGCGTCGCGTAATTTTTTCGCGGTCGAAATATTCAAGCAGCGGAATCGCATATTTGCGCGAGATTCCGGCGATTTCCTTGAATTTCGAAACGTCAATTAATTTGTCGGCGGACGTTTCGGCGAACGCTTTTAATTTTCTGACGAGTTCGTCAATTTCCGTTTTCGCAAAATAAAATTCGTCGGTGATTTTCACAATCTCGGATGAATTCAACAGCAGTTGTAAAATTTTTCTCGAATGCTCTTTGCTTAGTTTCGTTTTCTTCGCCGCCTCGAGCAAAACGTCGTCGAGTTTCGGAACTTCGAGTTTCGCGTTTTGATAAATTTTTCCGATTCGTTCGCGCGCCGTTTTTTCGTCCGCCGATAATTCGAGATTGTGCAAACTCATTCGCACGAAATCTTTTTCCGCCGCGATTTTACGCTCAGCTTGCAAATTTTCCAAAACCGTTTTGAAAATTTCCGGCGGAATTCGCGCAAAAATTTTCTCGCGCAGAGTTTCACGCAAAATTCCTTTAGCGAGCGGCTCGCGGCGATGAAAATTTTCGATTTCGGCGACGGTTTTCGACTTTAAGTTTTCAAACGGCGTTCGCGCGATGAAAAAATTTTCCGCCGCGATAATTGATTTTTTTTCGAGATTTTCCTTGATCGAATTTTGTAAAATCTCTTTGCGCCAACCCGTCCGCGATTGCAAATCGTTGAACGTCAAACCGTTTTCATTCGCTGTTTCGAGATAAAGTTTTATTTGTTTCGGCTTGTCCGCTTCGATCAGATTTTGCAGATATTTTCGCGTCGTTTCAACGTCTTTACGCCGGTGTTTGACTGCCGAATTATCCAAAACTTTTCCGCCTGCGACTGTCATCGGCGGCGAATATTGGCGGACGATAAATCTTTCACTCGGAACGCAGACAATCGGAATTTCCAAGCTGATCTGCACAAAACCTTTCGCGCCCGCCGCGATTTCATTTTCGTCGTTCAGCAGACGCACGCGCGCCAACGCCTCAATCGTGCCGATGTGAACGCGCACTCGCTGGCGCGATTTCAGAGATTTTTTTGCCGACTTTAAAACTTCGATTTCCGCGTCGAAAATTTGCGTCGGACGCAAAATGTCTTTCTCTGTCAAAATCATCCCGCGCTCGATTTCCGAATGATCAACGCCGCCGAGATTAACCGCCGTCCGCTGACCGGCTCGCGCCGTTTTGACTGTTTTTCCGTAAGTTTGAACGCCTCGAACGCGCGCCGATTTTTTTATTGGAAGTAATTCCATCTCGCTCGCTTCGACGATTTCGCCCGTCGCTAAAGTTCCCGTCACGACCGCGCCGAACCCTTTCACCGTGAACGAGCGATCAATCGGCAAACGCGCTACCGTTTCGTTTTTTCTTTCGGGAATTTGTCCGGCAAGCGTCTTGAGATTTTTCTTTAATTCTTCAATACCCGCGCCCGTTTTAGCGGAAACGCCAACGACCGGCGCGTTTTCGAGAAACGAATTTTCGACGAGTTCCGCCGCGTCTAATTTGACGAGTTCGAGCAGTTCTTCATCAACCAAATCCGTTTTGGTTAAAACAATCAAACCGCTTTTCGTTTCGAGCAAACGGCAGATTTCAAAATGTTCGCGCGTCTGCGGCATCACGCCTTCGTCCGCCGCGATGACGAGCAAAACCAGATCAATCCCGCCCGCGCCCGCCAGCATATTTTTCACAAACCGCTCGTGTCCCGGAACGTCCACGAAACCGATTTTTAAATCGTCCAAATCGAGTTCGGCAAAACCGATGTCAATCGTAATGCCGCGCTCTTTTTCTTCGGGAAAACGGTCGGCATCAACGCCCGTCAAAGCCTTGACGAGCGCGGTTTTCCCGTGATCGATATGTCCGGCTGTGCCGACGATAATGTCCATCAATTTTCCTTCGGCGCGTATTGTTCGAGCTTTCGATAAAGCGTTTTCCTGCCGATGTTCAAAAGGCGCGAGGCACGGGATTTGTCGCCGTTCGTATAATCGAGCGTCGCTTCGATAATTTGTTTTTCCACTTCGTCCATCGCGGCGGGCAGTTCGATTTCGATGCCGATTGACGTGCCTTCGCTGGCGGCGCGCAGGCGTTCCTGTCGAACGTGCGCGAACGCTTCAAAGGCTTGTTTGCTGATCGCTTCGGGTAAATCATCGGGTTCGATCTGCCTGCCCGACGCGATGATGACGGCGCGTTCGATGGCGTTTTCGAGTTCGCGGACATTGCCCTGCCATTCGTAATTGACAAGCGCGCGCAGGGCTTCTTTGGAAATGCCGGAAACGAAGCGATTCGTTTTTTGTTTGTAAGTTTCGAGAAAGTGAAAAACGAGCAGATGGATGTCTTCGGGACGTTCGCGCAGAGGCGGAACGACGATTGGGAAAACCGAAAGACGATAAAATAAATCTTTGCGAAAAAATCCGAGTTCGACCGCCTTTTCCAAATCCACGTTCGACGCGGCGATCACACGCGCATCGGTTTTTAAAACTTCGCCGCCGCCGACGCGCGTAAACTCGCCGTCCTGCAAAACTCGCAGAAGTTTGACCTGCGCGGCAAGCGACATTTCGCCGATTTCATCAAGAAACAAAGTTCCGCCGTTCGCTTCTTCAAAACGTCCTTGACGTTGATTTCTGGCATCGGTGAACGCGCCTTTTTCGTGTCCGAAAAGTTCTGATTCGAGTAAAGTTTCGGGAATCGCGCCGCAGTTTAATTTGATATACGGTTTGTTTTCGCGTCCCGAATTATAATGAATCAAATTCGCAAGGAGTTCCTTGCCCGTTCCCGATTCGCCCTGAATTAAAACGGTCGTGTTCGTGTCGGCGACGTTCAGCGCGAGTTCGATGGCGCGGCGAATCGGCTTGGCTTGTCCGATAATCTCGGACGTGTAGCGTTCGTGCAGTTCGCTTTTCAAACGCATTATTTCCGCGCTCAATTGATCGCGTTCGAGTGCCGTGCCGATTTGATCGGAAATTCCTTCGACGAGCGCGACTTCGTGCGTTTCAAAACCGTTTTCGCGCTCGACGCTCCAGACAAAACCGAGCAAACCGAACGCCTGCCCGCCGACGCGCACCGGCGAGACGAGCGCGGCGCGTCCGCCGAGCTGTGAATTGAAAATCAATCGAATGGCGAACGGCAGATTTTTATCAATCAACTGCAAAGTTTTTCCTTCTTTCAAAATATCGCCGAGAGCGGGAAACGGTTCGAGGTCGAGCGATTGATTGTGTTCCTGAATCATCTGCAAAACCGTGTTCGGTTCGACATTCGGCGCGGATTTGAAAGCGGCGAGCGAGATGCGTTTTCCCGTCTGATCAAGTACGCCGAGCGCGCCGTAATCCGCGCCGACAAGTTCGACCGCGCGTTCCAGAACTTTGCTTGAAACCTCGCCGAAATCCGAATGCGAATTTAAAATATTGGCGATCTCAAGGAGCGCGTTCGTGCTTTTCGATTCCTGTTCCTGCGCGACGTAAAGGCTCGTGTATTGATAACCGATGGCGAGCTGGCGCGCGATTGATTCGAGAAACGAAACTTCTTCGTCGAGCCATTCGCGCGGTTCGTGAGTATCGTGCAGTCCTAAAAGTCCCAAAATCTTGCCGCGCATAATAATCGGCACGACGAGCAACGAGCGAGTTTCGAGAGCTTTGGTGAAAAATTTAACGGTCGCGTCTTTCGTTTTGGAAGTGTCGTTGATGCGAATCGGCTGTGTTAAATCGAACTTTTCGGTGAGTTTTTCGGCATCGAACGGAATCGTCGTGCCTTCCGACGGCGGAACGCTCTTGTCTTTGCGCCATTCGTGACTGATGCGAAGTTCCTTTCCGGCAGTTAATTGCAGAAGATCGCAGCGGTCGGCGTTCATCATTCGCCCGATTTCCGAAACGACGACGTTTAAGAATCTTTCGAGATCAATATTCGTCGGCAAATCGCGGGCGAGCCGGTCAATAATCGCTTCACGCGCCTCGTGCATTTTGATTTTGCGTTCGAGCGGAAACGTCTGCGAACTTTCGATCTCGATTTTCATAAAATCTTTATTTACTTGAAATTCGGCTCAATGTCGGACATCTGTTTATAGACTCGGAATTTTCCGAGCCGATGTCAAGTTGACACAGATTTTATGAAGGGTGTGTTTTTTAGATGCAGAAAACATAAAAAAGCCGACGAAGGACTAATCGCTTTCGTCGGCTTTCATTATTGTTTCGCGGATTTCTTTTCAGCCGGTTTTTTCTCGGCGGGCTTCTTTTCGGCAGGCTTTTTCTCGTCCGGTTTTTTTTCAACGGCGGCAGGCGATTTTTCAGGCTCGGGCGAATCGTCCGAAGCATCCGAATCGTCCGGCTCGTCTGATTTCGCGCTGCGTTTTTTCGATTGCTCTTGTTCCTGCGGTAATTTTGGTTTGTTGCCGAAATCCACGCGCTTTTTACCGGCTTCGGCTTTTTCGAGTTCTTCCTGCGCGTCGAGATTCGTCGCGTCGAGGCTGACGGATTTTTTCAAAGCGGCGACGGCTTCGTCGTATTGGGCGAGCTTGATTAAAATTTTGCCGTATTCGAGCTGATACTCGGCATCGTCGGGTTTGAGTTTGACGGCTTCGCGCAGAGCCTTCATCGAATCTTCGTCTTCGTTGAGTTTGTTGAGCGCGCGTCCGAGATTAAACTGCGCCGCGTCGTCTTTGTCGTTTTTCGCAATAATTTTTTTATACGCCTTGACCGCGTTTTCAAACGCTTTTTCGGAATTTTTCGTTCTGACGGGCGCGGCGTTTTTCTTTGAATTTTTCGACGTTTTCGGTGTCGGCGTGGTTTCGACCTGCGTTAATTCTTTGTCCTGTTCATCTTTTTCGACGAGCGCGTAAGCGATGCCGAGATTGAAATGCGCGTCGGCTAAATCGGGATTGAGTTTGACGGCTTGCGAAAGCGCGTCAATCGCTTTGTCGGTTTCAAGCGCGTCAAGCAGACGCTTGCCTTCCGCCAAAGCCTCGTCCGCGTTCGTAAAAGTCGGCACGGGCGCGTCAACAGTTTTGACGTTCGCGTCAACTGCCGGAGAAGTTTGCGCCGGCGGCTGATTGGCATTCGTTTGATTGGAATTTTCCGCCGCGTTTTTCGCGCAGTTCGTTTGAGAAAATGCGAGCGCGACGGTCAGCAATGAAAATAAAAGTTTTTTTTTCATAATGGTTTTTTCGCGGATTTATTTTCAGAAATTTCAGTTTTTCCGACAACGTCTGAAATATTTGAAGCGAAAAATTTCGATATTGTCGGCTGATTTTTATCCCGGCGGAAAAACGAACGGACGACCGCCGAGCAGATGCACGTGCAGATGAAAAACGGTTTGTCCGCCGTGATCGTTCGTGTTGATGACGACGCGGTAACCGTCGTCGGCAAAGCCTTGCTCGCGGGCGACTTCCGCCGCGATTAAAAGCAGATAGCCGAGCGTGTTTTGATGTTTGTTGCGCGCCTTGTCGAGCGATTCGATATGCTCGCGCGGAACGATTAAAATATGCTTCGGGGCTTGCGGGCTGATGTCGTTGAACGCCACGCAAACGTCGTCTTCGTAAACCAGGTCGGACGAAACTTCGCCCGCCGCAATCTTGCAGAATAAACAATTGTCTTGACTCATATTGAAAAATTATTGAATCGAAAGTATACCACAGCCGAAACCGCGCCGACCAAATTCGGAAACTTGAAAGCGTCGAAAAATTTCTTTTCAAACCGCAAAAATTTCGGTATCATTCAGCACAAATGTCGCCAATCGCAGTCACTTTAATTCTGCTGCTGGTCGCCGTCGTTCTGTTCGCAACCGAGAAATTTCCGGTCGATGTCGTCGGCGTTTTGCTGGTTATCGGTCTGGTTCTGACAAACGTCTTGACCATACAAGAAGGTCTGTCCGGCTTTGGCGACAACGTGATTATCATCATCGGCGGGCTTTTCGTTTTGACCGGCGGATTAGTCAAAACCGGCATTGTTGATTTAATCGGGCGCAGGCTTTATCGCATCGCGGGCGACAACGAATTTTTCTTAACGGCTTTGATAATGACGGTCGCGGCGATTTCGGCTTCGGTTTTGAAAAATACGACGACGACGGCGATGTTTGTTCCGGTCGTTTTAGGTTTGGCGAACCGCGCGCGTATCGCGCCGTCGAAACTTTTGATGCCGCTCGCGTTCGGCGCGATTTTGGGCGGAAGCTGCACCTTGATCGGAACTTCGACAAATCTCGCGGTCAGCGGCGCGATTCAGCGTTACGGAATGGAGCCGTATTCGATGTTTGAATTAACGGCGGTCGGCGTGATAACCGTCACCGTCGGGTTGATTTATATGCTGTTCATCGGCATCAGACTTTTGCCGAATCGCGGCGGCGAAGAATCTTTGACCGAGCAATATGCGATGCGCGAATATATTTCCGAAGTAATCGTTCTGCCCGGCTCGAATTTAATCGGCAAAACGCTCGGTGAAGCAAATATTAACGTCGAATTGGATTTGACCGTTTTGGGAATTATTCGCGGCAAACAACAGCGCATCACGCCGCGCCCGACCGAGCGCATCGAAGAAGGCGATCTGCTTTTGGTCGAAGGTAAACTCGCCAATATCTTAAACGTCAAAGCCGAAGCCGGACTCGAAATCAAAGCCGATTTCAAGCTCGACGACCGCGATCTGGAAAGCGGCGAAATCGAACTTTTAGAAATAATGGTGATGCGCGATTCAAACCTCGTCGGGCAAACCTTGAAAACCGCCAACTTTCGCCAAATCTATGATTTAACCGTGCTGGCTATTAACCGGCACGGCGAAAAATTTCTCGACAAAATCAGCACCGTGAAACTAAAATTCGGCGACGTTCTGCTCGTGCAGGGCAATCGCCGCTCGCTTGAGCAGTATGTTACGGGCGGTCAAATTATGCTGCTCGAAGACGTTTCCGAAGGCAGTCTGCGAACCGGCAAACGCCGCTGGGCGATTGCCGCATTCGGACTTTTTCTCGTGCTGTCGCTGTCGAAACTCGTCACGGGTTACGAAATCCCGCTCGCCATCTGTGTGCTTTTAGGGGTTCTGCTTCTGCTGGCGACGAAAACCGTGCGGCACTCCGAGCTTTATTCGCTGATAGATTTTCGCCTGCTGGTTTTGATCGCCTGTATGATGAGCTTCGGCGTGGCGATGGAAAAAACCGGCACGGATAAATATCTCGCCGGTTTGATTGTCGAATATTTCGAGCAATACGGCGCGACCGCCGTGCTTGCCGGATTTTTCGCGCTGACCGTCGCTTTAACCCAACCGATGTCGAACCAAGCCGCCGCGCTCGTCGTTCTGCCAGTCGCCGTCAAAACCGCCGTCGCGCTCGGCTTGAATCCACGCACGTTCGCCGTCGCCATCACTTATGCCGCGTCGTTTTCCTTCATCACGCCGCTCGAACCGGCGTGCGTTTTAGTCTACACGCCCGGACGCTACCGCTTTATGGATTTCGTCAAAGTCGGCACGATTTTAACCGTCATCGTCTTCATCACGGCAATAATTCTAGTGCCGATTTTCTGGCAGTTTTAATTTTGAGGTTAATTTTTATGATTTAAATTTCTGAGATTCGGCACACGTTTTATTCGTTCGTATTGTAACTCGCTACTCGCCAGGTTCCGTCTTTTTCGAGAATCAGACTGAAAGTCTCAAATACGTTTTCCTGATTTTCAAAAGAACTCAAATAGCGAAAAAACACGCCCGACTGATTCGGTACGCCCGGCAGAGATTTGATTATTTGATATTGAAGAATTTTCCTTGCCTTCAATTTACCGAGCGGTTTGCGCGCCGTCGTGTAATAGGCAGACCATTTTTTATCGTCGAAAGCCTTTTTCGAGACGGTTGATAAATTATTATAGCTTTCCTGATATTTGCCCGCGTCCCACAAAATCATCCAATTTTCCAAAGCTTGCCGCGCGGCATCGGCGGTTTTTTCCGCGTCGTTCGTCGGCTTGGCGGTTTTGGAAACGAATCTGACCGCTTTCACGAAATTCTCGAACAAGGCGTGATCCGATTTTTTGTATTTGACTTTGGAAAGATGCAGGTCAACCCAGTAACCGTCTTCGACAAATTCGGCGTACATATCGAATATTTCAAGCGGCTGACCTTGCACGGTCGGGCGGAAAAACTCGAAATAACTGATTTCACCGATTTTCGATTGAACCAAATCCTGAAATTTACCCCAATCGGGATTGCCGGTTTTCAAAACGAAATCGCGGCACTCCGTGCTGGTTTTGCACTTGACGACGGGTTCGATAAACAAAGAAACCGTCATCCCATCTTTTTCGTTCGAGAGCAGAAAATAACCGGATTTGCGGTCTTGTTTGATCTGCTGGTCTTGAACTTCGAGATTCGTGCTGTCGAGCGAAACCAGCCACGGCGCGTCCGCCGTCGAAAAAGCGATCCGCTCTTCATTGACAGTTTGCGCAGTCGCCGCCGATGAAAACAGAAGAACGAAAATCAAAGTCGTGAATAGCAATCGTGAAATCATATGAAAAATTTAGAGATAACTAAAATTTAGAAATTACGGTCGAGACGAAACGAGAGCCGAACTCTTGGTTTTCTTGAACTCCAGATAAGCGTCGTAAAATCGTTCCGGCTTTTTCAGAACGTCAATCTGCACTGATTTTGTAACCCCATCTGACTGTATATTTTCCCTGACCATCTTCGTTTCGCTCCAACTCGGATAATCAGGATAATTAGTCGTCAGGAAGTTACTCAGTTCAAGTAATTCGGCGTTCGACAAGATGATTTTATATTCAAACCGAAATGTATTTTTAATGTTATTGTCTTTATTATTTATTTCTCTGGCTCTGTTTAGCGTCAGCAACGCCAGATGGAAACTGCCGTGCCGTTTCCAGTCGTGTTGCTCGGGTTGCCCGTAACCCGCCGCCCGCATTCGTCCGACGGCTTGTTCCAGCGCATCTATCGCCTGTCTGCCTTCGTTTGAACTACGCAGGCGCACGGCGTAATCATCAATGTAACCGAGCATCAGCCAACTCGCGTCAAAGCGTTCGCCTTTGCGTCCGCTTCTGCCGGAGGAGTGCGTCGGATCATATTCGTTGATAATCTCAGTCAGCCGCGGCAACGCCTTCACACCGTCGGGCATAATATATTTTCTGATTAAATCCTGTTGCCGATCCAACACATCATGCCTATGATGCACCTGTTCATTAACCCATTCGTCAACGCGCTGAGATGGTGTCAGAGCCTTTATTTCGGCTTCTGATTTATGTTTGTAACCGCCCGCCGGAACTGCGATTGCGGCAAAACCGATTAGAGACAAAAGTAAGATTACTGCTTTCATAAAATTCAATTAAGCGCGGCGGCAATCTCGATTTTATTCGCCGCCTTTTTATCGTCAATGATATTCAAAGGCACTTTCCAAATCAAGGTTTTTATCATACAAACGCCCGTATTGTCTTCGCGGCAGAAATAAACGGTTGCTTTCGCCCGTAATTCCGCCGCGCCTTTTTGTGTTGTCTGAAACGGCACGACGAGCGGCAGAGTTTTGAATTTCTGCGCCGGATTAGGAACTTTTACAGCCGCCGCGTTTTCGGTCGAAATTTCATATTTCTGCGGCGCGTTCGGATTTAGATGAAAACCTTCGGGCAGTTTAATGTTGAAAATCAGCGAGTTCTGCGTGTTCGCCGCGACGGTTTGCGTGTCAACCTGAATTTCCTTTGAATTCGGCGCGACGTTTTCGTTTTCAGTCTGCGCGGGCGGCGTTAAGCCTTCGATTTTCAAAGTCGAAACGATTTTCGTTTTCAAATCAACGACACGAATCGCTTGATTGTTCGTGTCGGCGACGAAAAGTTTTCCGTCGGCAACGCTCAAACCGCCGGGTTCGTAAAATTCCGCCTTTCCGCTATCGCCGTCAATCTGACCGGATTTTCCGTCGCCTAAGAAAGTTTTCACTGTGTTATCCGTCGGATCGAGAACTTTGATTTTGTGATTGTATGTGTCGGCGATCAAAAATTTCCCGTCGTAAAACGCGATGCCGAGCGGATGCTGAAGCCGCACGTCGTCGCCTTCGCCGTCGGTGTCGCCGAATTGAAACAAATCGCCGCCGACCAATGTTTCGACCGTTTCCTTCGTCAAATCAATTTCGCGGATAATATTCGATTCGCTGTCGGCGACGAAAAGATTTTTGCCGTCCGTCGCCAGTCCAGACGGCTGCGCGAAAGCCGCTTCGCTAATCGCGCCGTCGTAACGCGCTTCGGCGCGCGTTCCAGCATACGGATTAATCGTTTTTTTATCCAAATCAACGCGCCAAATCTGGTGCAAGCCAGCCATCGCCACATACAGCATTTTCTCGACGAACTGCAATGCCCAAGGCGAATTTATCGCCGTCGTCAAAGCCGCGCCGCCGCTGCCGTCGAAATCTTCGAGCTTGCCCGTTCCGGCAACCGTTTCGACTTTTTTCGCCCTTAAATCAACGCGCCGGATCAAATGATTTTCGGTATCGGCGACGTATAATTTTTCGCCGTCGAGAGCCAAGCCTTGCGGACGATTAAACGCCGCCGTCTTAAAATCGCCGTCGGTTTTTGCCGCCGCACCGCTGCCGATTGTTTCGAGAAGTTTTCCGCCAAAATCCGTGACGAGGATGCGGTTGTGATTTGAATCGCTGATAAAAAGTCGCTTCGATTTTTCATCCGCCAAAACTTTGCCCGGAAACGCGAGTGGCAGATCGCCGATTTTCGCTTTTTCCAGAGCAAATTTCAGAGGCTGTTCATTCAATTCGCCTTTCTTGCGAGACTCGGCAATCGTCTCGGAAATCGCTTGGTCA
The DNA here is from genome assembly GCA_964245305.1 of uncultured Pyrinomonadaceae bacterium. Taxonomy (GTDB): domain Bacteria; phylum Acidobacteriota; class Blastocatellia; order Pyrinomonadales; family Pyrinomonadaceae. The sequence continues at coordinate 1,699 of CAXTMQ010000058.1, read as the reverse complement.
ATTTCGCCGAAACCGCCTTCGCCGAAAACGGTTTTAATAACGTAACCGTTCGTGTCAATCACGACTAAACCAGGCCACGCGCGGATGGCGTATGCGTCCCAGATTTTAAAATCGGCATCGTTGACAATCGGATGTTCGATGCCGTAGCGGACGACGATTTTGCGGATGTTCTCGGTGTCTTTTTCGTTCTCGAACTTTGCCGAATGAACGCCGATGACGACGAGATTTTTCGGATATTTTGCTTCGAGCTTTTTCAAATCGGGAATGATGTGAATGCAGTTAATGCAGCCGTAAGTCCAGAAATCGAGCAGAATAACTTTGCCTTTCAAACCGGCAATCGAAAGCGGTTTGTCGGTGTTGAGCCAGCCTTTGCCGCCGGTCAATTCCGGCGCGCGCACTTTTGCCTGTTTTTTGAAATCGTTCATTCCGTATAAATTACCGATTGAAATCGCCAAAAATAAAAAGATCGTTGCCGTAAAAATCTGTCGCATCGTTTCCCTCAAAATCGTGTGTTTACCGTTCAATAGTTCGTCCCAATCTAAGATGCGGTTTCGGTCTGATTATATTCCCAAACGAAAAGCGGACGATTTTCCGTGTCGTCCGCTTTTCGTAAAACTTTGAAAAAACGCAGTTTCTCACCAATTCACCGAACCTTCTTTCGACGTATCAATCTGCGCGAGCGAAACGCCTTCGTCGTAAAAGAAAAGTTTCATCTGATCGAATAAAAAATCGTGCGAATCGGGATTCGAGATGTCCAGACCGAAATGATTGATTAACTGTTTTTGCTTTTGCAGCCATTCCTGCCAGCAATTCCGGCAGATTTCCGCGCCGATTTTTTGTCCGAGTTCGGTCGGAACCGGAGCATAGCCGAGCGGCTCGTTTTTTTGCCCGCAGCGGGCGCATTTAAATTTGTCGCTTGAAAATAAAGCCATTTTAAAACCTCTTTTTAGTCGTAATTCGTTTCAAATTAGCATAACATAGAGAGGCTTTTATTTTTAATTTGCGACAAAAAAAGAAGAAAAATTTATGCCCGAATCCAAACAATATGGCGGAATTACACGCGAAGAATTGGTCAATCTGCGAAAGGATTTAGCCCGCGAAGGCGTTAATGTTCCCGAAGGCGACGATGTCGAAATCAAAGGACCGTTCGGAGTCGAACTGCGCGCGATTTACGACGAAGCGAAGGAAACTTTGAAAATTCGGATTACCAAAAAACCTTTCTACGTTCCCGAATCGGAAATCTGGAAAATCGTTGACACCGGAACTGCCCCTTACGCGGGCGATTGAAGAAAAATCAAGCCAGATTTGCTTGTTCAATCGCCTTGAAAACTTCGTCGTCTTTCGGTCGAAAAATGCTGAGCGATTGGACTTGATGGTGGCGCACGATGCCGTTTTTATCAATCACGACGACTGCCCGCGCCGACCGTCCCGGAAGCGACGATTTCGCCGCGTATTTTCCGCTGACTTCGCCCGATTCGTCCGAGAGCAGAGTCAAAGGCAAATCGTATTTATCGGCGAATTTTTTATGCGACGCGGCGGAATCGGTCGAGATGCCGACGACGGTCGCGCCGGTTTTTTCGTACTCCGACCAGTTATCTCTGACCGAGCAAAGTTGTTTCGTGCAAACCGGCGTATCGTCGCCCGGATAAAAAAGCAGAACGACGGTTTTTCCTTTCTGCTCGGATAATTTCCAATCGTT
>CAXTMQ010000057.1:0-19177 GCA_964245305.1 uncultured Pyrinomonadaceae bacterium | reverse complement strand
CGGCAAAACCGCGACGTTTATGCCGAAACCGCTCTACGGCGACAACGGTTCGGGAATGCACGTTCACCAATCCTTGTGGAAAGACGACAAGCCGCTGTTCGGCGGCGATCAATACGCCGGTTTGTCGGAAATGGCGAAATTTTACATCGGCGGACTTTTGAAACACGCGCCGGCTTTGGTCGCGTTCGCCGCGCCGACGACGAACAGCTTTAAACGGCTCGTGCCGGGCTTTGAAGCTCCGGTCAACTTGGCATATTCGGCGAGAAACCGTTCGGCAGCCGTGCGAATTCCGATGTTTTCGCAGTCACCGAAAGCGAAACGTTTGGAATTCCGTCCGCCCGATCCGTCGTGCAATCCGTATATTACGTTTGCCGCGCTTTTGATGGCGGGACTCGACGGCATCCAAAATCAGATTGATCCGGGCGAGCCGCTCGACAAAGACATTTACGATTTGTCGCCCGAAGAATTAAAAGACGTGCCGAGCTTGCCGGGAAGCCTCGACGAAGCATTGAAGGAACTCGAAAACGACCACGAATTTCTTTTAAAAGGCGACGTTTTCTCTGTGGAAATGATCGAGCGTTGGATCAAATACAAACGCGAAAACGAAATTCAGCCGTTGCGAATGCGACCGCATCCGTTGGAGTTTGCGATGTATTACGACGTTTAAAAAGTCGGAAAGTGAAAAAGCGGAAAAGTGAAAAAGTTTGTTTAATTTGAACAGCTTTTTCACTTTTTCACATTTGCACTTTTTCACCTTAATTTTTTATGAACATCAAACCCGTAACTTTGGAAGGCGAAACGGTGAAACTCGCGCCTTTAAAATTAGAGCATCTGTCTGAATTGTTTGAAGCGGCAAGCGACGAATCGCTCTGGCTTTGGACGGTGAATGTCGTCGAAACCAGAGAAGATATGCTGCGTTATGTCGAAACCGCGCTCGGCGAAGCGGAGAGAAAAAGCTCTCTGCCGTTCGTGACGATTGATAAATCCGCGAATAGAATCATCGGTTCGACGCGCTTTGGAAATATTGATGTGAAAAATCGCCGCGCCGAAATCGGCTGGACGTGGATCAATTCTAAATTCCAGCGAACGCGCGTCAACACGGAAGCGAAATTTTTGATGCTGCGTCACGCTTTCGAGACTTGGGATTGTGTTCGCGTCGAACTGAAAACCGACGCGCTGAACGAAAGATCCCGAAATGCCATCTTGCGAATCGGCGCGACGCAGGAAGGAATTTTCCGCAAGCATCAAATCACCGACGCGGGACGCTTTCGTGATACGGTTTATTTCAGTATCATTGATTCGGAATGGAACGCGGTGAAAGCCGCTTTGACGAAAAGATTAGAGAAGTAACGATGAAGTTTTTATACTTGACAATAATTTCGATTTCTCTCGCGGGATGCTCAAGCAATTCGACCGTCGAGACAAGCTCGAATACCGATATAACGGCGAATAAAAACAGTTCGATTGATCCGACGGTGGCAAATGCGAATCCGATTGTTCAAGACGAATCAAACGCGCGATCAAGCAACGTCAAACTGCGAAGCGGCGGCGTAATCAATAAAGACAGTTTCGAGGCATTAAAGCGAACAAAAAGCGGCGATGCGAACGCCGCGCCGATACAAACCGTTCCGATAACAAATGCCGCGCCGGACAATTCGGAGATTTCCAGCGCGATGAACAATGAAGGCATTCCGGTTGAAACCAGAACTTTCAAAAATAATCCGTTGCTCGTAAAAACCGAGAAGATTCTGGCTGATCCGAAAAATCCGACGCTGAAAGTTTATTTGAAAAACGGCAAAGTCGTCAGCCTTCCGGCAAGCAAAATCAGCGACTCGGTTAATGCCTCGGCGAACGAAATTTTAATCGCCGCCGGCGCGATTCCGAAAAACGCGCCGGCTGAAAACGTCTCGAAAGAAGCGTCGAAAAAAGGAGCGAATTAAATTCGATTTTGAGTTTTACGAAAAATTTTTATGGAAAAATTTACGATAATTTGTCCTTGCTGCGAAGCGACTTTGACCGTTGACGCAAGCACCGGCGCAATTCTCGCGCACGAAGAAAAAGCGAAAAAGCTCGGTTCGTTTGAAGATTTACGGCAAGACCTCGCCAAACAAAAAGAACAGCGCGAGAATATTTTCGCGCAGGAAATGTCTTCGCAAAAAGACCGCGAGCGCATTTTGGAAGAGAAATTCCAAGCCGCTTTGAAACGCGCCGACACCGACGCGGACAAGCCTTTTAAAAATCCGCTGGATTTGGATTAGCGCGAAATGGTAAAGTGGTAATCGGTAAATGGCAAGCGAAAATCCTAAAACTTGCCGCCTGCCGCTTGCCGCTTTTAATTTTTAAAAATAAAAAGTGGAAAAAAAAATCTCCTGTTATTGTCAAAACTGCCGCGCGGCAAATTCGGTCGGCGAGACGAATTGCGTCCGCTGCGGAACGCGCCTTTTGCTCGTCGTCTTTCCGCAATCTTTAAAATACGACACGAATTATGAACCTTCGTTTTATGAAGACCATCTTTTGGAGCGTGTTTCGATTCTCGAATTAAGGCTCGCGCAAATCACCGAACAACTCGCGCTCGCCTACGAGTTCATTGCCCGCGAAGCCAAATCCTTTCAGCGCGACCACGCGCTTTTGCAGTCGTTTTTTGAAACTTTGCAAAACGTCAATCCCGATTTGTCAGAGCTTCTGAGCCGGAACACGCTCGAAACCTTTAACGAAAAAAAGGAAAATCTGTCGGCGAAAAATAAACGACAGCAAATTTTAAGCGAAATCTTCGCCGCGCATGACTCGAAACAGTCGGAGCTTTTTTCGCATCTCGTCAAAGAAGGCATCAAACTTCTTGAACAATCGGAAGAAAAACAGGCGTTTCTCAATCTCGAACGCGCCGCTCTGCTTTCGCCGAAAAATGTCGCGTTCCAGATTTTTCTCGCCGAACAATTTTTCCGCGCCGACCGTTTCGCGTCGGCGAAAACGTATCTCGAAAAAGCCTTTGAAGCGGAAAATCATAATCCGAAAATTTTATTTCTGCTCGGCGTAATCTGCGGCGATGAAGGCGACGCGGAACAAGCGCGCAAACTTTTGAGCGTATTGGTTACGGACGAACGCAAATCGTTTTGCGTCAATTACATCTGGGGAATACTGGCGGCGTTTGAATCGAATTGGACGGAAAGCCTCGCGGCATTTAAGCAGGCTTCGGAAAACCGGGACGCGCCGGAAATTCAATATTTGATCGGCGCGAGTTATTTTCAACTCGGCAAATATAAATCCGCGCTCAAACATCTGCAAGCGGCGATTTCGCTCGATGTTAAATTCGCCGACGCTTGGTTTCTGCAAAGCGTCGTCTACAATTTTTCGGGCAAGACGGAAAGCGCGGAACACGCCCGCTTTGCCGCGCTCGAAGCCAAAGAAGCAGGCGCGCAATGTCTGGAATTTTTGAATGGAAGAAGCGCGCCGGAAATGGAAATCGCCTTACCGTTCAGACATTTCGGCGCGGCGAAAAAACATCTTCTGTTCGGCGGTTCTCTCCGGCTGAGCAAATTCTTCCGCGGACAAATTTATCAATCGCTTGCCTAAAAATGCCGATGAATCGTGAAAAAATCATCGTCGCGCTCGACGTGGCAGCCGCCGCCGAAGCGCGGCAGATTATCGAAGACTTGCGCGGCGAAGTCAGCGCGTTCAAAATCGGTCTTCAGCTTTTCACTGCGGAAGGCGCGATGTTTGTCCGCGAATTAGTCGAAGACGGCGCGAAAATTTTTCTCGATGTCAAATATCACGACATTCCGAACACGGTCGCAAAAGCGGCAATCGAAGCCGCGCGGCTCGGCGTTTGGATGTTTAATGTTCACGCGCTCGGCGGCGCGGAGATGATGCGAAAAACCGTCGAATCCGTCCGCGAAGTTTGCGCGAAAGAAAATATAGAAAAACCGAAAATTATCGGCGTAACGGTTTTGACGAGTTCCGATGAAAAAACTCTGCGCGAAGTCGGAATCGAGACGAAAATGAACGAACAGGTTTTGAAACTCGCCGAACTCGCCGAAAAATGCGGCTTGGACGGCGTGGTCGCGTCGCCTCTGGAAACCGAATTGATTCGTCAGAGCATCGAAAGAAAGGATTTTTTAATCGTCACGCCGGGAATTCGCGCCGCGAATTTTAATGCAAATGATGAAATAGTTGAAACTTACGACGACCAGAAGCGTGTAAAAACGGCGGGCGAAGCATTAAAAGCGGGCGCGGATTATTTAGTCATCGGTCGTCCGATTGTGCAAGCCGCCGATAGAATCGCCGCCGCGCGACAAATTTTATCGGAAATCGAGTCAATCTAAAATAAATTTATCAATGAATCGTTCGAGTCTCAAAAAATTTAATCCGAAAAAAAAGTTTGTCAATAATCGCGCAAACCGGCTTTTATTTTTCGTTTTCACATTATCGGCGAGCTTCGCGGCAATCGCTTTTCAAGATTTTCAAACGACTTCGGCGCAAATTCCCGTCAAAGTTCAGAGCGCGACAACGCCGTTTCGCATTGGCGAACGGCTGACTTACAGCATTTCATTTGAAAAATTTTACAACGCCGGTTATGCCGAAGTTTACGCCGTCTCGCGCGGCAAACTCGGCGATAAAGACGCGGTTGAACTGCGCGCCAAAATCAAAACAAACGATTTGGTCAGCGCGGCGTTTTATTTTTTGGACGAATCGCGCACGACGTTCGCCGCCAGCGACTCGGGCTTGCCGCTCTACACGAAAAAAATCTCGAACACGGGCATCGAACCGAAGGAAACGATTAATAATTATCTCGTCAATTCGACGATTTACAACGATTTGCTGACGCTGATTTACCAAGCCAGAAACGCGGGCGGCAGTGGAAATTTTAATTTTCAAGAAGACGAGAAAATTTACAACGTCGTGTTCTCAAATACCGGCGCGGGCGCGAAATTGAAAACCGGCGCGGGCGAATTTGAAACGAACGTCTCGACCGTGCAAAGCGATTATCTGACTGAAAAGGGAATTACGAATTTGCAAATCAATTTCAGCGCGGACGACGCGCGAGTTCCGGTTTTGATTCGATTAAAAACTGCAAAAGGAGATTTTCGCGCCGAGATTGCAAGCATCCAAATCGTCGAGCCGGAAGCTGTCACGCAGCCGATTTCGACACCGATTCAGCCGCCGCGTCCTATGCCGACATCAACGCCCAAGGCGACACCGACACCGTATCTCGACAATCAGCCGCTGGCGAAAGAATTGCCGTTCGCTTTGGGCGAAACGCTCGATTATCAAATTTCTACGAACGGTCAAATGCTCGGCATCGTCACTTTGCAGGCGAAAGAGCGCAAGCAAATCGGCGGCTCGGACAGTCTCGTCCTAACGGCGACCGTGACGGAAACCCAGCCGAATCAACAACTTTTCAGATTGAACGACGAAATTCGCGCACAGGTTGATCCGCTGTCGCTCGCGCCGAAGCAGATCATTTACAAATTAACCGGCACGCTCGCGCCGTTCAGCCAGCAGATAATTTTCGACCAGCAAAATGGCACGGCGACGGGCGGAAAAGGAGCGCAGGCGGAAATTCCGGTCGGGACGCACAGCCTTCTGTCGCTCGCTTATGCCGTGCGTTCGTTTAATCTCAAGCCGAGCAGAGACGCGCTCAATCCGGTCAACGACACGCGCGTCGCCGTCTTTTTCGACGACAAAGCATACGTTCTCACGCTTCGCCCGTCGGATACCGACGTAATTACTTTAAAGGGCGAAAAAATTCCCGCTCAATTAATCAGCGTTTCAACCGGTAATCCGGCATTCGACCAGTATAATATGCGTGTCTGGCTCGGAACCGACGACAAACGCCTGCCTTTGCGTTTGATGTTCGGCGCGTATCAAGCCGATTTAGTTACCGAAAAACAAATTCCGCCGAAATAATCTTTTTCCGGGTTTTTCACAAAATTCGCAGTAAATTTTAATTCTCCGAATCCTGCGCCGAGGCTTTTTCCGAAATTAATTCAAACTCGCCGTCTTTTTAATTATTGAAATTGAAAATTGATTTCAACTAAATTACAATTTGGTGTATCTAAAGACAGAATGGTCGGAAAAAGAATTTTAATCGAAATGAATTTAAATAATCTGCCAATCGGCGCGAGCGCGACGGTCGTTGCCGTCAACGGAAACAACGCTATTACCAAGCGTTTGATGGAAATGGGCGTTGTGCCGGGCGTGTCGTTGCGGATGATAAAATCCGCGCCGTTCGGCGATCCTTTAGAGATTCGCATTCTCGGCTATCATCTGGCGGTCAGAAAATCCGAAGCGGAAACAATTGAAATCAGCGATTCTAAAGATTCAAAATGAATTTAAACGCCACACCGACCGCAGAACGAATTCGGACAACCGCGATTGCTGAAACCCAAACGAAAAGCTCAAACGTCGTTATCGCTTTAGCGGGAAATCCGAACGCCGGAAAAACGACGCTTTTCAACGCTTTGACCGGCTTGCGGCAAAAGGTCGCCAATTATCCGGGCGTAACCGTCGAGCGCAAAGAAGGCGTTTGGCGCATTGACGAAGCTGAAAAACCGGCGCGTTTGATTGATCTGCCCGGACTTTACAGTCTCGACGCGACATCTTTGGACGAACAAATCGCCCGCGACGTTTTAACCGGCAGACTCCTTGATATAGTAAAGCCCGATGCCGTCGTCGCCGTCGTTGATGCGACAAATCTCGAACGCAATCTTTATCTCGTTACGCAGCTTCTCGAATACAAAATTCCGGTCGTCATCGCTTTGACGATGGTTGATGCCGCCGAACGGGAAAGCCTCCGAATCAACACGAAAAAACTTTCCGCGCTGTTAAAAGTTCCGGTTGTCGAAGTCCGCGCCCCGCAACGAATCGGCATCGAAACGCTCGGCGCGGAAGTTTTGAAAGTCATCAACGAAAAAACGCTTTCCGAAAAAGATTTTTCCATCGCGGAGATTTCCGAAGAAGATTTCGCGCATTTGAGCTTGCAGGACGACGGCGCGACGAACCAAAAAATCTTCGCCCGTTATAATTTTATATCCGACGTTTATCAGGAAACGGTCGTTCATAAATCATCCGAAGAACGTAATTTGTCGGAAAGGATTGACCGTGTTTTGACGCATAAAATTTTCGGCATCGCTATTCTCGCCGCGATTCTTTTGCTGGTTTTTCAAACGATTTTTTCGTGGGCGAATTTGCCGATGGATTTACTGGAAAAAGGCTTCGGCGCGCTCGGCGATTTCGTCCGCGCGGAAATGCCCGAAGGCATTCTGACCGATTTGCTGGTTGACGGCGTGATTGCCGGAGTCGGCGGTGTGCTGGTTTTTCTGCCGCAGATTTTGCTGCTTTTCTTTTTTCTTTCGATTCTCGAAGACACGGGTTATATGGCGCGGGCGGCGTTTTTGCTCGACCGTTTGATGTCGCGCGTCGGTCTGCACGGCAAAGCGTTTGTGCCGCTGCTTTCGAGTTTCGCCTGCGCGATTCCGGGCATTATGGCGACGCGCACGATAGAAAGTCCGAAAGATCGTCTGGCAACGATTTTGGTCGCTCCGTTCATGTCATGTTCGGCGCGTCTGCCGGTTTATACGTTGATGATTGCGACGTTTTTCGCCGGACAGACCATTTTCGGATTTCTCTCGGTCGGCGCAATTTTGATTTTGGCGATGTATCTTTTGGGCATTTTAACGGCAATCGTCGTCGCTTCGATTTTGAAGCGGACGCTTCTAAAAGCGCCGCCGCCGCCGTTCGTGATGGAGTTGCCGCCGTATCGTCTTCCGAACTGGCGCAATGTTTCGCTGAATATGTTCAATTCGGGCTGGCAGTTTTTAAAACGCGCGGGAACGGTGATTTTAGCGATTTCGATTATTTTGTGGGCTTTGACGGCTTTCCCGAAACAGCCCGACGGCGAAACTTCGCAGGCGATCAACGTCGAACAAATCGCGCCCGGAAGTAATCTCGACGCGAACAGCGGCGAAGTGAAAACGGATGAAAACGCAAATGATGAAGCGGCGAAAACCGAAGAAGCGAAGCAAGGCACGGCATTGCGAAACAGTTATGCCGGACGACTCGGACACTTGATCGAACCGGCAATCGCGCCGCTCGGATTCGATTGGAAAATCGGCGTGGCGTTGATCGCTTCGTTCGCGGCGAGAGAAGTTTTGGTTTCAACCTTGAGTATTATTTACAACACCGGCAAAGACTCGAACGAAGAATCGGTCAGCTTGATCAGCGCGGTGCGCGACGCGAAACGCGACGACGGTACGCCCGCGTGGACACCTTTGACGGCTTTGACTTTAATGGTCTTTTTCGTGTTGGCAATGCAGTGTATGTCAACGGTCGCCGTCGTCCGCCGCGAAACAAATTCGTGGTCGTGGACGCTTTTTATGGTTGCTTATATGACCATTCTGGCTTATGTCGGCGCGTTTCTGACATATCAAGGCGGTAGACTTTTAGGATTCGGATAATCTTAATTACCAGTTTGAAAATACGAATGTTGGAAGGGAAGTTGTATGATTAACCTTAGTGGTATTTGAATAAAAAGTTTTACAAATTGTCGAACGATATTTTACGGATGTTTCTTTAATTTGTAATTCATAATTGGAAAAAATATGGACGCTCAAAACATTATCGTCGCCGTTATCATCATCGCTGCCGCGCTTTATGTCGGGCAGATTTTGTGGCGCAAAATAAAAGGTTTTTCGGCGAAATCTTCGTGCGAAGCCGACTGCGGCTGCGGAAAATCGAAAAGCAAAGTTTCGCGCGTTTAATTGTTTCCGGCGAGAAAAATATTGGTCGTTAAAAACTCGCCGTCCGCGTCTTTTTTCCAAACGGTATTTTTGTCCTTCATTAAAAATCCCGTCTGTTTTTTGTCGGCTTTCATTAAATCGTTTTTGAGCGCGGCGGGAATTTTCAACAACAATTCAACCGGAATTCCTTCTTCGGAACGATTGCCGGTCAGCGCATCGAGACGAATTTCAACGGCGACATTACTGCCCGTTATTCGCTTAAAAGCAAAACCTTCAAGCAAACTTCGATTGATAAAAATGCGGCTCGCGCCGGATCGAACGGCAAGCGAATTTTTTTTCGCGGCGTTTAATTCGATGCTGCCGCAATTTTTCGCTTCGTCCGTTTTCTCGTCGGGCAGACATTCAAAAAGTTTGAAAAATTCAGCAGGATCTGCGGGCATCGCCGCTTTGGTTTTGGTCGAAGCGGCGATGATTTTCTGACGCTCGGTGACGCTCGTTTTGATAATCGGATTTTTCAATAACTGCTGAACGATTTCGCTTGCCGGAAACAAATCGGCGAGCGAAATTCGCCGCGCCGCATTGCTCAAATCAACAGCGCGATATTTAATCGTCAGATAAGTTTGCGGGCTATAAGAATCGGTCTCCGCGAACGCGGCGAGCGAGCCGACGACGGATAGAAGTTCGTAACTTTTGCTGTAAGTTTCGTGGTCGCAAAACCATTTTTCCGGTGCGCCGTTTTCTTCAATGGCTTTCTGCACGGCGTATTGCCCGATTGAAAAATTCGCGCCGTTCGATTTGGCGGTGAAATCGTTTGTCGTCCAATCTATCTCAAATCCGCCGCTCGTGCCGTTCCAAATTGATTGCGCCGGTTCATCGTTCGGTAAAGGAAGCGGCGGCGGTTGACATTTTTGACTCGTTTCGACGGGCGTTTTGGCGGGCGATTCGGCGCGGTTTTCTTGTGCCTGCGACGTTTGGCGGCAAGCCGTGCCGAGCAAAAAAGCGACGACGCACAACGACAAAATTTCTCTGAATCTGAACAGCATAAAAATTTCTTACGGCTTCGGTTCGGGCGCGACCATGATCGCGCTCGTCGCTTTGATAATCGCTTCAAATTTTTCGGCGTAGCGGGCAACTTTTTTACCGTTGGTTTTGCCGTCGGTGTTGATGATGCGCCGCGCGCCGATGTAATCGGTCGTCGCGCCGGAAATATAGTCGGGCAATTTCGCGCCGTTGCAGGCAATCGCTTTTTTCAGAGGCTCTGCCGGATCGCCGATAAAACAGCCGTTTCGCATTCCGTAAGAAGCGATTTTATATGAAACGGTTGCGTCTTGAATCGTCAAATCGGGATTAATATGCAGTCTGCCGCCCAAACCGAGAACCGTGTCCATTTTCAGATAATTTTCCTGCCACGTTATCTGCACGAAGCCGCGTCCGAAATAAGCGCGTTTAACTAATTTCGCGGCATCGGTTTTTTCGTTGGCGATGATTTGATTGTTCGCGTCGAGGGCTTTTCCGGCGCGGTCGCGGACGATTACTTCGTTCCAATATGCTTTGTTTTGATTGATGCCGCCGCGCGTTTCTTCAATCGGCTTCCAGAAAGCCTTCCATTTGTCCGCGCCGCGCCGGCATTCGTGCATCACCGTCGCCAGCAGATAAGAAATCCAGCGAATGTCTGTCATATCCGCGTCGTTCTGAATATAACCGATAAAAGTTTGCAGATTCGCCCGCCAACTATTATCGCCGGGCAGATATTCGGGAAACGCTTCGGCGTAAGCGTCTATAAAATCTTCGATAATCATCGGCGGAAAATCCGTCCGCTTCGCCGCGTTATACGCCGAAATTTTCCGCATCCAATCGGGCAAATCCGACGATTTGATCAAGTGCAGAGAATCGGCTTTGGCTTGTTTGGTCAGTTTGTTCCAAGCGTCAGGCGTTAATTCATTCGGCAGTTTTTTAATGCCGTTGAGAGCGGCGAAGGTTTGCAGATTTTTCCAGGTCTGCGCGGTCGCGCCGTTCGCCGCGGTCGCGCCCGGCAAAGCATCCTTCAAACAAGAATCCAAACACGCGGCAACGGCGGGTTTTTGATTAACTTCCGTATAACTCAAGGCGAATCGTGCCATTTGACTTTCTCCTTTTTGAAAAACTGAAATTTATCGAAACTCGATGTTTATCTTTTACCGAACGAATAAATTGTTGTATCGCGCTTTTAAGAATTACTGTTCGACTTCGACTTCCTGCGGCGCGGAGTCGCGGTGTTTGAGAACGCGGTCGAGCATCTCGGCGCATTCCGCGCTGCGCGAGGCGAGCTGCGCGTCGTTTTGTTCCTGTTGGGTTTTTAATTGATGATATTCGTCGGCGATGTGCAGAGCGGCGAGAATCGCAACTTTGAGCGAATCAACGGTTAAAGTTCCCGAAGAAATTTCGCGCATTTTCGAGTCGACATAGCCGGCGAGGCGCAGAATATAATCGTTGTCGCCGTCGGAACGAATATTATAAGTTTGGTTGTAAATTTCGACGCGAATTGACTGCGCGACTGCATCGGTTTTCGGTTTGCCGTTGAGCATAAATTTTTATCTGTGGACGGCTTCCGCCACGTCGGGTTCGATAACGGTGATCGCGTCGAGCATCATTTCGACTTTTAATTGAATCGCGTCGCGTTCCGACAGCAAATCTTCGACCTTCTCTTCAAGCCGCGTTTTTTCCGTTAAAAGATTGCTGACTTCGTGACGCAGAGAAGTCATTTCGCGCTCGATGCGCTCTTTGTCTTCGCGCAGTTTGCGGACGTTTTCTATCGTCAGATAAATTTTATCTTCGAGATGCGAAAATTTTTCCATTCCAGCCAAATTGCTCATTTGGGTTCTCCAAAAATGTTGTGTGTTTAACTTTGCTGTCTGATTATGGTAATTTTTTGCGAAAACTTCAAGCGGTTTCTCGAATAATCACAAAATTTCCAATCAAAATCTTTGTTTCGCGCCGAGATTTTCTTCGAGCGATTTCAGAATTTCGGCGTGAATCGTTTCGACTTCTTCTTCAAGAAGCGTTCGTTCGTCGCTTCGATATTCGAGCCGAATCGTGATCGAACGCTCATCGTCCGCCACGCCAAAGCCATCGTAAACGTCAACAAATTCAACGCTCCGGCACAGTTCGTAACTCTGTTTTTCAATCGTTTGTTTGATTTCCGCAAAACTGATGGTTCGTTTAATCAGAAGCGAAACGTCGCGGATAATTGACGGATAAACGGACAGCGGTTGATAAACGATTGCGTTTTCGGCAGTTTCGAGCAGCGTTTGTAAATCGAGTTCGGCGACGAAAACCGGCTGTCGGAATTTATAAGCGGCGGAAATCTCGTCGCTCAACCGTCCGATTGAGCCGACGGTTTTTCCGCTTGATTTGATGTTTGCCGATTGACCTTTGCGGAGATGTTTGAAATCTTCCGTTTGGAAATCGAGCGCGGGTATATTTAACGCCGCCGTCGCGCTTTCGACTGCGCCTTTTGCGTCGTAAAAATCCAGTTCGCGCTGTATCATCGCTTTGCCCGCCGCAACATCGCCGCCGGTTAAAACGACGGCGAAAAGCTCGCGTTCATTCGGCAGATCAAGTTCTTTTTCCGAAGCGGAAAAAACTTTTCCGAGTTCAAAAAGTTTCAGATCGCGTTTTTGATGATTGAAATTCGTCCGCGCCGCGTCGAGCAGACCGGCAAGCAAAGTCGGACGCATCCGCGTCGCGCCTTCGATAATCGAATCTTGCAGCGAAATGTATTTTTCATCCAAATTTTCCGCAATGAAATTCGGAATTAGATCAAATCGTTCGTCGTGTTTCGTGTCAATAAAACTGTAGGAAATCGCTTCGTCAAAACCGAGATTCGCAAGCGTTTCGCGCAGACGTTTTTTGCGCGGCTCGAACGGCTGATATGCGCCCGCGCTTTCCGACGGCGGCAGAGTTTCGGCGATTTTGTCATAGCCGACAATCCGCGTGACTTCTTCGACCAAATCTTCTTCGATGGCGATGTCGTGTCGCCAGCTTGGAGAAAGAAAGATTTGCGATTGGTCGGATTGCTTGATGCCGAGCGCGGATAGAATTTTCAGGATTTCCGGCAGTTCTATTTCCAATCCGGTCAGGCGTTTGACGGCGAATTGAATATCGTTCGATTCGATTTCGTTCGGCGTGAATTTTTCAGCGTAAACGTCAATAAATTCTCCGGCTTCGCCGCCCGCGAGTTCGAAGATTAATTCGGTCGCGCGGTTCGAGGCGCGAATTAAATTTTCGATGTCCACGCCGCGCTCGAAACGGTGGCTGGCTTCGGTTGAAAGTTTTAATTTGCGCGAAGTTTGGCGAATATTTTCGCGTTTGAAATAAGCGACTTCGAGCAGCACGTCGGTCGTCCGGTCGGTAATCGAAGAATCTAAACCGCCCATAATTCCGGCGACGGAAACCGGCTTTTCCGCGTCGCAAATCGCCAGCATCGTTTCATCGAGCTTTCTTTCAGCTTCGTCCAGAGTTTTGATTGTTTCGCCGTTTCTCGCGCGGCGCACGACAATGCGGTTTTCCGCTAATTTATTAAAATCGAACGAATGCATCGGTTGACCGAGTTCGTGCATTACAAAATTCGTAATGTCGGCGACGTTGTTAATCGCGCGTTCGCCGATGGCTTCGAGCCGTTTCACCAACCATTCGGGCGACGGCGCGATTTTCACATTGCGAATAACGCGCGCAGTGAAACGATTACATAAGTCTGAATCTTCGATGCGGACTAATTCTGAATTTTCAGAATTTGGAATCTGAAATTTGGAATCTGTAATACGCACTTCTTTTCCCGTAATCGCGCCGATTTCGCGGGCGATACCGAGATGCGAAAGACAGTCGGAACGATTGGAAGTCAAATCAATGTCGAAGATAAAATCGTCGCCGCGCTCGTGAATTCCTTCGACCGCCAACCCGACGCTCGTCAATCTTTCGGCTAATTCTTGCGGCGGCAAATCTATCTCGATTAAATCCTTCAGCCAGTTGTAACTAATGTCCATAGAAATAAATTAATGCAGATTAAGAACAGAAATTCGGCAGAAAAATCCGTTCGATTTTGTCTTACTTAACCACGCCGCTTTAGCGCGTGGTCGGTTTGATATCGAAATATCTCAGGGCGTTTTAACGTCCTTTCTCAAAATTACAAAGGACGTTAAAACGCCCTGCTCGAATCGAATCTAAAAAATCCACGCGCTAAAGCGTCGTGGCTGAGTAAAATCATTTTTCCTGATTCGCATATTTGAAAATTAGCAAACAGCAAAATCATATCAAATAATGCGTTGGCGAGTCTAAATTGATGCGAATGAATTGTTTAAGAAAAATTTTCGAGGTTATGCGTCGGACTTTTTCTTTTTAAGCAGAAAGACGAGCGGAATTACGCAGATGTGCAGAATGATAAAGACGCTCACCGCATCGAGAATCGCGTTCATTGTTGATTGGCGCAGAACTTCGCGCCACATTGTGCCGGTTGCCGCGCCGGCGGCGGTCGAGGCTTTCAAGCCCAAATCTTGAAAATGCTGCGCGAGTCTGTTGATCGTTTCCGTGTAATTCGGGTTATAGACGTTCGTGTGTGCGGAAAGATTGTTAATATGAACCTGCGATTTGACGGAAATTATCGTCGAAGTTAAGGCGATGCCGAAACTCGAACCCATATTTCTGGCGAGATTCAGAAGCGAGGACGCGCTGTTGTTTTTCTCGGGCGGAAGACCGTAATAAGCGGCTGTATTGACCGTTGCCGCGAGAAACGCGACGCTTATCGAAAAATAAACGCGCGCCCAAACCATATCGCCGTATGAAGAATTCAGATTGAGCGTGGAAAAATTCCAGACCGCGAAAACCGCCAGAACCAAGCCGATGAAAATTATTCGTCGAATATCGGTTTTATCGGAAAAATAACCGACCGTTTGAATGACGATCAGTTGGCAGATCGTTCCGGGCAAACCGATCATTCCGGCATCCATCGCCGTGTAGCCGAGCAGGGTCTGCGTGAAAAACGGAAACAGAAAACTCGTGCCGGAGATAACGAAAGTCGCCGCCACGATCAAAATACACGCGCCGGTAAATCCGCGATTGGCAAACATCGAAATATCGACCGCCGGTTTTTTCTGGTAATATTCCCAGGTGATGCCGATGAGCAGCGCGATAACCGAATAAGCCAGCATCACAAAAATAAAATCCGATTCAAACCAGCCTTCCTTCGGTCCTTCGCCCAAAACGAATTCGAGCGCGGCAATGCCCGTAACAAACAAAATTATTCCGACCCAATCAATCGCGTTGCCGCTTTTGCGAAATTCTTTAGTCGCTTTTTCCGCCTGTTTCGATTCCTGAACGAACAGCCAGGTCAAAATTAGGGAAATAATGCCGACCGGAACATTGATGAAAAATATCCAGTGCCAGCTTAAAGTATCGGTGATAAATCCGCCGAACGTCGGACCGAAAATCGGCGCGAGCGACACGCCCAGACTGTAAATCGAAAAAATTCGTCCGAGCTTATTCTGCGGCGTAACGTCGGCGATAATCGCCTGTTCGGACGGCGCAATGCCGCCCGCGCTGATGCCCTGCAAAATCCTGAAAAAAATCAACGCTTCGAGATTCGTCGCCAAGCCGCACAAAAGCGATGTGACGGTAAAACCGACGACCGAAGCCATATAATAATTTTTGCGTCCGAAATAAGTCGCAAGCCAGCCGCTGATCGGCAGAACGGCGGCGTTGGCGACGATGTAAGAACTGATGATCCAGATGATTTCGGTCGGCGTGGAAGATAAATCGCCCGCCATTTTCGGCAGCGAGACGTTAACCACCGTCGAATCCAAAACCGACATAAATGTCGCAATCGTTAAAACGAAAACGACGACGTATGGCGATTGACCGCTCGGAATTTCGGCTTCGGAGTTGTCGGAACCGGATTGCATTTTGAAGATTTAACGAACGTGAACTTTCGGCGTAACCGACATTCCGGGAAAAAGGAGATATTTGTCTTCGGGAATCGTATCGAAAACGATTTTGACGGGAATTCTTTGCACGACTTTGACGAAATTGCCGCTCGCGTTTTCCGACGGCAGAACCGAAAAGCGCGAACCCGTGCCGACCTGGAAACTTTCGACCTTGCCGTGAAACGTCGTGCTTGGATAAGCGTCAATGTAAATGTCAACCGGCTGACCGATTTGAATGCGCTCGATCTGCGTTTCCTTGAAATTAGCGATGATCCAAATTCCGGGCAGAGAAATTGACATCAACGCTTGATCGGGCTGCACGAGCTGACCTTCGACAACTGTCGGTTTGGAAACATAGCCGTCCTGCGGCGCGTAAATTTTCGTATAGGAAAGCGTTAATTCGGCTTGATTGAGCGCGGCTTGCGCCTGCGCGACTTCGGCTTCGGCGGTTTTCAATTCCGAATCGCCAATCGCCTGCTGTTCGGGCAAAACGTCCGCGCCGAGCATTTTTCCTTTCGATTCGTCAGCCTGCGAAGCGGCGATATTAATCTGCGAGAGCGATTCGCGGTAATTGTTTTCGGCGGCGACGACGTTATTTTTCGATTCGTTCAGACGAGACTTTTCGACTTCGACCTGACTTTTCAAAGCGTTCAACTGCGCCTGCGCGACGTTGACCTGTTTCTGCGCCGCGATTTTCGTCGCCTGCGCGTCGCTCAAAAAGCGATTGTCGCGTTCTAAATCCTGTTTGGAAATATCGCCGTGTTCAAACAATTGTTGCGAGCGTTTGTATTCCGCCGTCGCGTTTTCAAATTTAATCTGCGCCGCCGGAACTTGCGCTTCGGTTTGTTCCAGAGTCGCCTCCGCCGCCGGAATCTGCGCTTCGATTTGTCTTAAATTCGCTTCGGCAGTTTGCATTTGATTTTTCGCCTGTTCAATCGAATTCAACTTGGAATCCGATGCGATGCGCGTTTGCTCGACCGTGTTTTGCGCCGCCGAATAATTCGACGAAGCCTGCGTCAAGCCGGCTTGACTCGTTTTCTGCGTCATACCGAAACTCGCCGCCGCTTTTGATTTTCGAGCTTCCGCCGTTTGCAGAGAAGCCTTCGCCCGTTCGTAATTGGCTTCCGCTTCGCGCGAATCGAGTTCGATCAAAACATCGCCTTTTTTGACGAACTGATTTTCTTTAACGTAGATTTTTTTAACGTGCGAGTTGATTTGCGGGCTGATGAGAGAAATATTTCCTTCGACAAAAGCGTCGTCGGTTTTCTCGAACCGGCGCGAATAAAGCCACCAGCCCAAACCGCCGATCAGAAGCGCGCCGATAATTCCGGCGACCGCATAAACCGGCAGCCGCGAACGCTTCGGCTTTTCCGGCTCGATTGATTCGTCAACAGTTTCATCCGAGATAACCGAAGCTGATAAGGTGTCTTCAGTTTCAATTTCCTTTTCTTTTACGGATTCTTTTACGGACATAGATTTTGTCGGAGATAACAAAAAAGATTTAAATGGAGACTCGAATCGAAGTTAAACTTCTGAAAAACTTCTTGATGTTCGGGATTTAATGCAAGAGATTTAACGGCGAATAAAATTTTATATTTGATTCCGGTTAAATACAATATCAACCAGCGCAAGTTGCTACCGAAATTATCGAAAAGAAAATAAACCCAATACAACCAAAACATAAAATAAATCACAGGTAAAGTCAATTTATTTATGCACCCGCTCATACCGCAATTATTTATCAAGTTTTGGGATAGTTGAAGTTTCCTTACCCCACTTATCCATGTCGCAACCGCAACGAGAACAAGTCCAGCCGCCCCAAAGAAATTGACTTAACGATTTCGGACTTCCAAACGCCGGAACTTTTTGTCCGCATCTTGGACAATACGGAAGGCTAAAGTTTATTTCGAAATCGCTTTTTCTTCTGAACGGAGCGATTAACAGGAGTAATAGAAGGAATCCTATTATTGAAAGAAAAACCAGCATAAATCATTTGAACTGCTCCAGAAATCTGACATCGTTCTCGAACATCAGACGAATATCATCGAGCGCATACATTAAAGCGCACATTCGTTCTAAACCTAATCCGAAGGCGAAGCCGGAATATTCCTGCGGGTCAACGCCGCAGGCTTTCAGGACGTTCGGGTGAACCATTCCCGAACCGCCGAGTTCGATCCAGCCCGAACCTTTGCACGGGCGGCAGCGTTCGTTTTCAAAAATTCCCGTGCCGCCGCATTTGAAACAGGAGAAATCGAATTCCGCGCTCGGTTCGGTGAAAGGGAAGTAAGACGGGCGCAGGCGAATGCGCGTTTCCCTGCCGAACAGACGGCGCAGAAATTCGAGCATCGTGCCTTTCAAATGCGCCATCGTGATGCCTTTTTCAACGCACAAACCTTCGATTTGATGAAACATCGGAACGTGCGTCGGATCAGGCGTGTCGCGGCGGAAAACTCTGCCCGGCGCGATGATTCGCAGAGGAACGCCGCGCCTTTCCATCGCGCGAATCTGCACGGTCGAAGTCTGCGAGCGCAAGGCAAAACCGTTCGTCGTATAAAAAGTGTCCTGCGATTCGCGCGCCGGATGACCTTCGGGAATGTTGAGCGCGTCGAAATTGTAATAATCCGTCTCGATTTCGCGGTCGTCTTCAATCGTATAACCCATCGAAACGAAAATATCTTCGATCTTCTGCCGCAAAATCGTCAAAAGATGCAGATGACCTTGGCGCGGGCGCGTTCCGGGCAATGTTACGTCTAATCTTTCGCGCTCGATTTTTTGGTCGCTGATAAATGTTTTGAGCGCGTTTCCGGTTTCCTCAATCGCGTCGGTGATTTCACGTTCGATTGATTGAACTAATTGCCCGAACGCGCCGCGTTCTTCCGGCGCGACTCTCCCGATCAATTTCTTCGCGCCCGCGATTTCCGATTTTTTGCCCGTGTGTTTCGATTTGAATTCGCCTAACTCACGGCTCAAATTTTCGGCATCAGCCAGATTCAGATTTTTGATTTCGGTTTGCAGCGATGCGAATTTCGCAAAATCCGCCGCGAAATTTCGGCGAATCGTTTCGACTTGTTTGATTTCTTCCGACATAGAATTTTTACGATTTTTGAAATTATTTCTCCGTGTAATAAGCCAGCGAAAAGACGATTAAAACGACTCCGACGACGAAACAAAAAGCGGCGATCAACGGCGAAACGTCTATTTTAACGGCGAGATTGTAAATCGGCAAAATTACCGAAATTATCACGCAGGCAATTCCTGTAAACGTCAATAATTTCGCGTTATTTCTGTTCATCAAAAAACAAAGCGTCCGAAAAATGTCTCGAACGCTTTAGGGTTTTTAAGAATCTGCTTTCTAGTAAATACAAATTTACGCAGATGCCTGTTTGCTGATCGCGTCCTTGGCTTGTCCGGCTAAAGTCGCAAAGGCTTCCGGCTGTTTGACGGCTAAATCGGCGAGAACTTTTCGGTCCAATTCGATACCGGCGACTT
>CAXTMQ010000056.1:0-19581 GCA_964245305.1 uncultured Pyrinomonadaceae bacterium | reverse complement strand
CTCGTGCAGGCGTGGCAATCTAAATTCCCCGTGCCGCTTCGCCTCGAACACGAGAAATTTCCCGGCGCGTCTTCAACCCGCAACGCCGGAGCAAAAGTTGCCAGCGGCGAGTATCTGATTTTTCTTGATAATGATATTTTGACCGAACCCGATTTTTTGGAACGCCACTTGAAAGCCTTACGGCAATACCCAAATTCTTGGATAAATGGACAGGTCGTAAATTTGCCGGAACAGGAGAATTCCGACTTCGGAGAATTTCGCAAACCGTTCTATCCAACTTTCGCCGTAACTGAAGAGGCAAGAGAAATTTTAGGTATCACTGGACAAAACCTTTCATTGCCACGCCAGCAATTTTTGCAGTTAGACGGTTTTGACCGGGATTTTTACAGTGGCGAAGACAATGAGTTAGCAGTGCGCGGTCGAAAACAGTTTGGAATTAAGACTTTGCTGATTCCCAGTATCGTCGTCGTTCACAATGATTGGGCTGGCTGGACGTTTGATGATTATTGTTTGCGGCAAAGAATTTATGCCCGCACCGAATTTTTCTCCTGGCGGCGAAATGGCGATGAGCATCCGCGACTTTTGCTGGTCAAGGAAAACCTTCCGGTAGATTGGCGAGAGGATTCGATAAAATTATTGTTTCGCAAACAGGTCAAACGCTTTTTAGGCAATGATGCTTCTCAAAAAACTTTGTTGCGTTTTTGCGCGTGGCTTGAGCGTTCGCACGTGCCTCGTCCGGTTCTCTGGCGTTTTTATAAATTGGCGTTAGCCGGAGCTATCAATCGTGGTTTTCGAGAAGGACGCGAGCAATTTTTAAACAAACAATCGGTAAGTTACAAAGGATGAAAATAAAAGTTTGCTACATTATTTCACTAATGAGCGAAAATCCTTTGATGATTACGACTGGGCAATTTTTGGATAAAAATAAATACGAAGTTAGCTTTATCTTCCTCAATCCTGAACTTCCGAAAATGTATCAGATTTTCAAAGAGCGTGGTCATCAAGTCGAATGGATAAAATATTACAGCAAGAAAGAATTGATTCAAGCGGTTTTTCGTGTGCGTCAATTATTTGCCGAAATTAAACCTGACATTGTTCACACACATTTTATAGATGCTTCGTTAGTTGGATTAATAGCAGCGCGATTAAGCGGTATCGAAAAACGAGTTCACACGCGGCATAACTCGATGGAAAATCACGATTATTTTCCACACGGAGTATATTACGATAGATTTGTAAATCGTTTATCTAAAAAAATTATAGCTATTACACAGATGGTTGCCGAAGTATTAATTCAAAAAGAAAAGGTTAATCCCGAAAAAGTTGAAGTTATTCATCATGGTTATGATTTTTCACAGCTTAAAAGCAATGAAATAATAACACAGGAACTTCAACAAAAATACGGGCTGACGGAAAGTTATCCGGTGATTGGTGTGAACAGTCGTTTTATACCTTTGAAAGGAATTCAATACATTATTCCGGCGGTTGCCAAATTAGTGGAAAGTTATCCAAAAACTAAACTCGTTTTAACAAATGCAATCGGCTATTACAAGGAAGAAATAAAATCTTTGCTCGAAAAACACTTATTACCGTCGCAATATGTTTTGATTGAATTTGAGAGTCGAATCTTTGATTTATATAGAAATTTTGAAGTGTTCGTCCATGTTCCGATAGATCGTGAATCTGAAGCCTTCGGGCTAATTTACATTGAAGCCTTAGCTTTGGAAGTGCCGTCTGTTTTTACCGTTTCCGGCATAGCCATAGATTTTATCAAGGATCGGCTGAACGCATTGGTCGTTCCATACAAAAATTCGGATGCGATATACGAAGCTATAAACTTAATTCTCGTCGATGAAGAACTGCGTGGAAAAATCGTTTCTCAGGGTAGATCCGATGTGCAACAGTTATTTGATATTCGGAAAATGACTGCTATGCTTGATGTATTTTACGGCAAATTATAGAAAAAGAGATTAACATCTCAGTTAAATTTTCTAACTAAACCAAAAAATCACAGTGGTCGAAAAAATAAAAAAAAATCCAAACGAATCTCCCAAAATCCTTTACATTGCTTATTGGGGAGCTTTAGAACAGCTCGGTCAATCTCTTATTGTGCCGGCGGTAAAGAAATTGGCGCAGATGGGTGCCGAATTAACACTCATAACTTTTGAAAAATCATCGGATTTAGTGCGATTCGACGAGATGAATCGTGTGCGGAGAATGCTTACCGAGGACAAGATCGAATGGATTCCCCTGCAATATCACAAAAGCCCTAAAATTCCGGCAACGGTTTTTGATATTATTCAATGCATTGCGCGCGGCATTCATAAACGTGTCCGCAAGCATTTTGACATTGTTCACGCGCGCACCTACATCGGCGGACTTATCGGGCTGTCTCTTGCGCCGCTTATCGGCTCGAAATTCGTTTACCACAACGAAGGTTTTTACCCGGACGAACAAGTTGACGGCGGTGTTTGGATAAAAGATTCACGAGCGCATCGCATTGCCAAAAGTCTGGAAAAATTGATGTATGCACGCGCCGACGGTATTATCGCGCTTTCCTTTAGGGCGAAAGAGATAATCGAAAGATTGTCGGAGGTTTCGCGCAAAAAAACTTCTGTAATTGTCGTACCGAGTTGTGTTGATTTGGAAAGATTTAGTTTGCCTATCACCAAACCAAAGTTTTCCGAAGATGAAACGAAATTCGTTTATATCGGTAACGTCGGTCCTCGTTATATCCTTAATAAAATCGGCGAATTTACCGCAACATTGCAAAAGGTTGACTCAAAAGTAAAATTACAAATTTACAGCAAAACCGATATTGATTTTATAACTACGGTTCTTGATGACGCTGATTTACCTCGTGAAGCGTGGTCTCTTGAAGCTATTGCCTACAGCGAGATGGCTTCGCATCTAATTAATTATCGGGCTGGATTGTTTTTTTTGACCGAAGGAATCAGCGAACACGGCTGTTCACCGACAAAAATCGGCGAATACTGGGCGGTCGGCTTGCCCGTTGTAACAACCCCAAACGTCAGCGACACTGACGAAATAATTCGCCGTGAACGGGTCGGAGTTATTATAAAAGGGCATAAGGAAGAGTCATACTTAGAGGCATACAAGGAATTGCGGCATTTACTCAAAGACCCGGAACTTTCGATGCGATGTAGGAGAGCAGCGGAAACTCACTATGCTTTGAATTCTGCTTGTGAAAGACAGTTTGCACTTTATAATGACTTAATCGAAAATTAAATGATTTTGCGTCGGCGCGGGCTGATAACGGCGAATTTTGTCTAGCCAAAAATATAAAAAAATTTAATAAACACATATGTCAAAGATATTAATTACAGGTGGAGCAGGTTTTATTGGAACTCATTTGAGGAAATCTCTAAGAGAGAGCGGACATTCAATTTGCATTCTTGATAATTTATTGCCACAGGTTCACGGAAGTGATCCAAGTATAAATTTTATGGATTGTGAGTTTGTAAAGGGCGATGTGCGAGATTTGCAAACAGTTACAAATGCGTTGCAAGGCGTAGATGTCGTCTATCATTTAGCTGCAGAAACCGGTGTTGGACAGTCACAGTACGAAATTGACCGTTACGTTGCAACTAATACTCATGGGACTGCAGTTGTCTTGCAAGCAGCCGTAAAAGCAAAAGTCAAACAGTGGATACTCACTTCTTCGAGAGCGGTTTATGGAGAAGGACTTCACATCTGTTCAGTGTGCGATAAACAATACGTTCCTGTCCCGCGCGGACAAGACAATCTCGACGCGGGAAAATGGGAAGTCTATTGCAATGCTTGCGGTCTTGTGATGGAAGCTAAATTGATGAATGAGAATCATCCAACAATGCCCACTTCAATTTATGGTTTAACGAAACTTCAACAGGAACAAATCGCTTATCAAGTTGGACAACTTTACGATTTGCCGATAACCATTTTAAGACTTTTCAATGTTTACGGACCCGGACAATCCCTCTCTAATCCTTATGTTGGTGTATTAGGAACATTCTTCCGGCAAATTATAAACGGTAAAGGAATCGAAATTTACGAAGACGGACAGATGAGGCGCGATTTTGTTTATATCAGCGATGTGGTTAAAGCCTTGAGTTTAGTGTTGAACAACGAAAAGGTTTTTAATCAAACAATCAATGTTGGAACAAGTGAGACAATAACATTGCAAAAAGCTGGCGAAGAGGTTTTCGATGTTTTGAATGCCAAGCAGGATATAAGTTTTTCGGGAAAATATCGTTTAGGCGATATCCATCACGCCGTTGCTGATATACAGTTGATCGAAAAGAAACTCGAATTTCATCCACAAGTTTCCTTTTCGACGGGGTTGCGCGAGTATTTAAAGTGGGCTTCCCAAAACGAACAGGATTTTTCAAATATTGATTCGGTGGCGGAGAAACAGCTTGCCGAGAGAAATTTGCTCCGACACGCAAAAAATGGTTGATAACAATTTCAAAATAAAAGAAAAAAGGATCGTTGCTCTCGTTCCCAACATTCTTGGATTTTCGCCTGGTCAAAGAGTAAGAATTGAGTTGTGGGAAAATTACTTGAAACAAGCGGGTTGGAAGGTGGAGTTCTTCCCATTCGAGAATGACTCTTTACATGAGATTTTATACAAGCGTGGAAATACGCTTGCCAAAGTTGGGCGGATGCTTGGTTGCTACCAGCAACAGTTGAAACGTGCAATGAATAAATTTCCTGCCGACGTAATTTTTGTTTATAGAGAAGCCGCATTAATCGGACCAGCTTGGCTTGAAAGCCTTATTGCTCGCCAGAATATACCGATTATTTACGATATAGATGACCCGGTTTTTATACCTTACAAAAGTCCGACAAGCGGATGGGCAAGCCTTTTGAAGTTTTCAAAAAAAACCCATAAGATTTTTAAGTTAAGTTCTCACGTAATTGCTATCAACGAACTGATTGGTGATTATGCAAGAATATATAATCCAAATGTAACCGTCGTGCCAAACTGTGTTGACATAGAAAGGTACAAACCGAGTATAGAGAGGCAGAAAAGGCAGGCAGGAAATGATGTTCGCTTGGTTTGGATTGGTAGTCATAGCACAATGCGTAACCTACTAGGAATCGTTGAGCCACTGAAAAAACTACAGAGGGAGCATACAGCTCAACTTTTAATTATCGGTGCAGGAGATATTGATATGAATGGCGTTGATATTGAAATACGTCAATGGTCTGCAGAGACAGAGGTGAACGATTTACTAGAAGGTGATATTGGTTTAGTTCCTTTAGTTGATTCCAATTGGAATCAATGGAAGTTTTTTTACAAAGTTATTCAGTATATGTCGGTAGGCTTACCCGTTATTGCGCCTCGAATGGGTTCAAATGGCGAAATTATCCAAGACGGCGTGAATGGGTTTATAGTGGATACCAAACAAGAATGGTTCGAGCGATTAAAATTATTAGTTGAGAATCCTGATTTACGTTGCGAAATGGGTGCCAACGGTAGAAAAACAGTGGTAGAGAAATTCTCCGCTGAGGTTCAAATGCCGCGAGTGGTTAAAGTTTTCGATCAGGTTTACGCAAAGGCAAACAATTTAGTTCTTCAAGAAAATATATAGTTTTTATTTAATGGATAGAATTCTCATAATTTTATGTGCGCTTCTCGGCTTGAGTATGATTCTTCTCAACCCATCTGAAGGCGCATTATCGATCTTGGTCATTTTAGCATTGTCTATTCCATCGGTCTATTTGTTCAGACATTATTCGGAAGAAAATGAATTTTTAACGAGAATTTTTCTAATCGCGCTTCTTGTCAGAATAAGTTTCGGTCAGTTCATACATTTTTTCGATTTAAGGCTGGTATTCGGTCCCGATGCAATAGGCTTTGATATTTGGGGGCGAAGATTAATGGAGATATGGCAAGGATTACCAGTTCCAAATGACGAAATTACGGACAGAGCGCAAAGCATTACGAATCCTGGTTGGGGAATAAATTATTTGGTCGGTGCCATCTATTTTATTTGCGGTCCGAGTATTTTGGTCGCTCAGTCATTTTGCGGAATCATCGGCGCGTTAATTGCGCCGATGATTTATTTTTGTGCGAAAAACATTTTTAACAACCAGAGAGTTGCAAAACTTTCAGCCATATTAGTTGCTTTGTTTCCTTCGCTTATAATTTGGTCATCGCAGTTACTCAAGGATGGATTAATCATCTTTATGTTGGTATTTGCAATGACGATGATTCTGCAATTACAAAAAAAGTTTAGTTACGCGGCGATCTTATTTCTGATTTTATCTCTCTTCGGCATCTTGTCTTTGCGTTTTTACATTTTCTATATGGTGGCAGTCGCAGTCGCCGGAAGTTTTATTATCGGCTTAAGCCCTTCCGTTCAATCAATAATCAGAAATCTAATCGTAATTATTATAATCGGTGTAGGATTAACTTATCTGGGTGTGATACGTAATGCGAACAGTGATCTCAGTCAATACGGAAGCCTCGAGTATGTTCAGCGAAGCCGACAGTATTTATCTGAAGCAGCAGAATCTAGTTTTGGAGAAGATTTGGACGTTTCAACTCCGACCGGAGCGATTTCTGCTCTTCCAATCGGTTTCACATATTTAATGTTTGCGCCATTTCCGTGGGATGTAAAAAAGTTAAATCAACTCTTGGTATTGCCGGAAGTGTTTATTTGGTGGACTCTAATTCCGATTATGGTAAGCGGTTTATGGTATACCTTAAAAAATCGTCTGCGACACGCGCTTCCCGTTCTGCTTTTTTCTTTGATGCTGATAATTTCTTACTCGATTTTTTTAGGAAATGTCGGAATCGCTTATCGTCAAAGAACTCAAATTCAAGTTTTTCTGTTCATTTTCATTGCTGTCGGTTGGGAAATAATTCAAGAGCGTAAGGAAAACAAAAACTTTCAACGCAAAATTAAGCAGCAAAAAATTAGACATCAATTGCAGGAAAACGAATCTAGAATGTGACTACTCAATTAGGATTATATAAATGTGCGGAATTGTAGGAATTGTTAATGCCGATTCAAAGGCGGTAGATCGCGCCGTGCTGGTCAGAATGAACGAAGCCATAAGGCATCGCGGACCGGACGAAGACGGAATTTATCTCAAAGACTCGGTTGGATTGATGATGCGCCGCTTGTCAATAATTGATGTTGCCGGCGGGCATCAGCCGATTTACAGCCGCGACCGAACGAAATGGATCGTTTTTAACGGCGAGATTTATAATTTTCAGTCGCTGCGGAAACAGCTTGATGACGACGGACATCAATTTTACACCAACAGCGACACGGAAGTTATCGTTCATCTCTACGAAAAATACGGCGCGGACTGCGTTAAGCATCTGCGCGGAATGTTTGCCATCGCTATCTGGGACGAGCGCGAACAGACGCTTTTCGTCGCCCGCGACCGCATCGGCAAAAAGCCTCTGCTTTACGCGCATCTGCCGAACGGCAATTTAGTTTTCGGCTCGGAATTTCAAGCCCTTTTACTGCACCCGGAAATCAGCCGCCATATTGATTTTGAAGCGATTCATTCTTATTTGTCTTACGCTTACGTTCCCGCGCCGCTTTCCGCTTATAAGCGAATTCGCAAGCTCGAACCGGCGCATTGGATGATCTGGAAAAACGGCGAGATTAAAACCGAATGTTACTGGAAGCCGGATTTTTCAAAAAAGATAAAAATCAGCGAGCGTGAAGCCGAAGAACAAACTCTCGCCGTGCTGCGCGAAGCCGTCAAACTGCGCCTGATTTCCGAAGTTCCGTTGGGCGCGTTTCTTTCGGGCGGCGTTGATTCGAGCCTGGTCGTCGCGCTGATGGCTGAACAAAATCCGACTCCGGTCAAAACCTTTTCCATCGGTTTTGAAGAACAGGATTTCAGCGAATTAAAATACGCCAGAATGGTCGCCGAACACGTCGGCGCGGAACATCACGAATTCGTCGTCAAACCCGACGCGCTCGAACTGCTGCCGACATTGGTTCAACATTACGGCGAACCTTATGCGGATTCGTCGGCGATTCCGACGTTTTACGTCTCGCGCGAAACCCGCAAGCACGTGACGGTCGCGCTCAACGGCGACGGCGGCGACGAATCTTTCGCCGGTTACGAACGCTACGCGGCGATGCGGCTTGCCGAACGCTATTATAAATTGCCGCAGTTTCTGCGAAAGTCCGTTTTGGAAAATGCCGTCAATTTAGTTCCGACTTCGGAGATAAAACGCAGCCGCGCGCGCGATTTGAAACGGTTTCTGCAAGCCGCGTCCCTACCGAAAGTCGAGCGTTATTTTCGCTGGATGAGCGTGATCAACCGCACCGTTAAAAGCGAGCTTTACACCGACGAATTCAAACAAAAGACGGTGAATTACGAGCCGAGCGATTTTCTGGCAAACTGGTTCGGCGAGGCGAACGGTTCGGGAATTGTCGAAGCGACGATGATGGTTGACCAGCATACCTATCTGCCCGACGATTTGCTGGTTAAAGTTGACATCGCTTCGATGGCGAATTCGCTCGAAGCGCGCTCGCCTTTGCTCGATCACGAAGTCATCGAATTTGCCGCCAAATTGCCCGAAAATTTAAAGATGCGCGGCATCACATCGAAATATTTGCTCAAAAAAATCGCCGCGCGGCTCGTGCCCAGAGAAGCGATTTACCGGCGCAAAATGGGTTTCGGCGTTCCGCTGCCGCATTGGTTTCGCGGCTCGCTCAAAGATTTCTTACGCGAAGTTTTGCTTTCCGAAAAGAGTTTAAAGCGCGGAATCGTCAAGCCGCAAATCATCACAAAAATTGTCGAACAGCACATCAATGGCGAGCGCGACTTCGCCGCTCAACTTTGGACGCTGCTGATGTTAGAATTATGGTTTCAGCATTTTATTGATTAAGGACGAAATTTAAATGAAAGGCGTAGTTTTAGCGGGCGGATTGGGTTCGAGACTTTTTCCGCTGACAAAAATAACCAATAAACATCTTCTGCCGGTTCATAACCAGCCGATGATTTATTATCCGATTCAGACGCTCGTTAATGCCGGAATTGACGATATTATGGTCGTCACGGGCGGCAATTCGGCGGGCGATTTTTTGAAACTTTTGGGGAACGGCAAGGAGTTCGGCTTAAAGCACTTGAATTACACATATCAGGAAGGCGAAGGCGGCATTGCCGCCGCGCTTTCTCTGGTCGAGCATTTTGCGGACGGCAAACCGGTTTGCGTCGTTTTGGGCGATAATATAATCGAGGGAAATATCCGCGAAGCCGCCCGCGCGTATCGGCATCAGGGCGGCGGCGCGAAAATTCTGCTCAAACAGGTTTCCGACCCGCAGCGTTTCGGCGTGCCGGAAATCGAGGGCAAAAAAGTTCTCAGAATCGAGGAAAAACCCAAAAATCCGAAATCCGATTTTGCCGTGATCGGGATTTATTTTTACGATTCCGACGTTTTTAATATTATCAAAACGCTCAAGCCTTCGGGACGCGGCGAACTCGAAATTACCGATGTCAACAACGCTTATATCGAACGCGGCGAGATGACCTGGGACGAACTCGGCGGCTGGTGGACCGATGCCGGAACTTTCGAGAGTTTGCTGAATGCTTCAAACCTGGTAGCAGCGCACGGAGCGAATAATCTGGAGATGAAAAACGCGGCTTAAAGAAGATATGTTTACAAAAGGCAAAATTGACGACGTTTTAATTTATCCGCTCAAGAAATTCGTTGACGAGCGCGGCTGGCTTTTGGAATTTTTTCGCCACGACGAACTCGCCGAAGAATTTTATCCGACGATGGGCTATATGTCCGTCACCGAACCGGGCGTTCAGCGCGGTCCGCACGAACACGTCGAGCAGGCGGATTTGTTTTGTTTTATCGGTCCGTCGAATTTTAAACTGCGTTTGTGGGACAACCGCGAAACTTCGCCGACGTATCGCAACGTGATGACGCTGTTCGTCGGCGCGGACAACGCGCAAGCCGTGATAATTCCGAAAGGCGTGGTTCACGCTTACAAGAATGTCGGAAGCATACAGGGCGCGGTGATAAATTGTCCCAATCAGCTTTATATGGGCGAAGGAAAACGCGCGCCCGTGGACGAAATCCGTCACGAAGACGATCCGAACACGATATTTCGGATCGAGGATTAAATAATCTTCCGGGATTATTTTTTTTCGATCAAGGAGTTTTAATTTTCAATGGCGGAAACAAAACCTCTGCGCGTTCTTCATATCATCACTCGAATGATTCTCGGCGGCGCGCAGGAAAATACTCTGCTGACGGTCGAAGGTCTCGACCGGATGCCCGAATATGATGCCGAATTATTCAGCGGCGTGGATCACGGACCCGAAGGCGAATTGCTGAGTCGGGCTGAAAAAACGACAAAGCTGACGGTCGTGCCGGAGATGGAGCGAAAAATCAGTCCGGTTTCCGATTTGAAGGCTTTCTGGAAACTTTATCGTTTGATAAAACAGGGAAATTTTCATATCGTTCATACGCATTCGTGGAAAGCCGGAATTTTGGGCAGAATCGCCGCTTACTTAGCGGGAACGCCGATTATCGTTCACACTTTTCACGGATTGACGTTTCACGATCACCAATCGTGGCTGGTTAATCGCGCCATCCGTTTGTCCGAAAAACTTTGCGCTCCGCTCACGCATCATTACGTCAGCGTTTCGGATATTACGACGCAAAAAGCTCTCGCCGCCAATATTGACCGCGCCGATAAATTTACGACCGTCTACAGCGGAATGGAGCTTGACTGGTATTTGAATTGCCAAGCCGATCCGCAGGCGATTCGCCGCGAATTCGGCATTCCCGCCGACGCGCCGGTCGTCGGGAAAATAGCGCGGCTCGCTCCGCAGAAAAATCACGACGAACTGCTCAAAGCCGCGCCGGAAATCGTTCGTCGTCACCCGGACATGCGCTTTTTTTTGATCGGCAACGGCACTCTTTACGAGCAGGTTTTAGAGCAGACGCGGCAATTGGGCATCGAGGAAAATTTCGTGTTCGCCGGATTAATTGACCGCGAGCGCATTCCCGATATGATTACGGCGATGGATGTCGTCGCTCATACCGCGCTATGGGAAGGATTGCCGCGCGTTCTGCCGCAGGCGATGGCGATGGGAAAACCCTGCGTATCATTTGATACGGACGGAACACCGGAAGTTTTGGTCTCGGATAAAAACGGATACATAATCAAACGACACGATTCAGCCGGACTCGCCGACGCTGTTTCAAAATTGATTGCCGACCCGGAATTGCGCCGAAAAATGGGCGCGGCGGGTAAAAATCATATTGATCCTATGTTCAGAGCGGAAACGATGGTGCGGCAAACGGCGGAAATTTATCAAAAATTAATTGTTCGTTACGGAAAAGCCGTAGAAAAATTCAACCATCGTTTCAGCCGCCGGATTGATCAGAGTTAAAAATCATTCGCTTTATTAATCATTAAAACCGCTTTTAGAACGCTTGACCGACCGAAATTAAAATTTTTGTTGTCTTCGGTAAAGAGTCTTCAGCGCGGCAAAAAATTCGTCGAAGCGGCATACGGCAAGGCGCGGCTCGTCGGCGACGTAAAGAAACTTTATCGGAAATTAACCGAAAATTAAGTTTAATTTCGTTATTTTCGCGGCGAAACCGTTTGTTAAATAGCCGCCGGAAAAGTATATTAAGTTAATTGAATTGAAATTTTGAATCGAATCGGAAACCCCTAAAATTTAAAGCCGATTTTTATGATTTGTCGGATAGATGACTGTTACTCAAAACAGTTTCGGCAATATTTATAAAATTATCCCGGTTTGATATTTTTTTGGAATCTCCTATGTCTGGTTTTTTTACCAATCCTTTTTTAATTGCTTTGGTAAGTTTCGCGCTGTCCGTGATTCTCACTTACGCGGTGCGCGAGCTGGCGCATAAGTTCGGGTTTGTCGCCAAACCGAAAGCCGACCGCTGGCATAAACGTCCGACGGCGATGCTCGGCGGCGCGGCGATTTTTTTGACGACGACCGTGATTTTCGCGGCGTTTGTGCCGAAATCTACCGATTCGCTCGCGGTTATGGCGGGCAGCACAGTGCTTTTTTTGGTCGGTTTGATTGATGACATTCTGCAAATCAAGCCGTATCAAAAACTCATCGGACAATTTATCGGCGTGGCGATTATTACCGGTTACGGCTTGGTTCTGCCGTGGACCGATTCGCAGATTTTTAATATCGCCATCACCGCTTTCTGGCTGATCGGCATCACCAACGCGATTAATTTGCTCGACAACATGGACGGGCTTTCGTCGGGCATCACGGCGATTGCCGCGTTTTCGCTCGCCATCGGTTTCGGCGCGAGCGGACAGATCGGCGAGACGCTTTTGCTGTCGGCTTTTATCGGCGCGCTCGTCGGCTTTCTGGTTTTCAATTTTAATCCGGCTTCGATTTTTATGGGCGACTGCGGTTCGATGTTTATCGGATTTTTTCTCGCCTCGTCGGTTTTGCTGACCAATGTCGGCGGGCGTTCGCGCGGCATCGTTTCGATTCTCGCCGTTCCCGCGCTGATTCTGCTCGTGCCGATTTTCGATACGACTTTCGTTACCGTTCTGCGAAAACTCTGGGGACGCAAGGCTTCGCAGGGCGGGCGCGATCATACTTCGCACCGGCTCGTCGCGCTCGGATTATCAGAACGCAGCGCGGTTCTGCTGCTTTACGGTTTGGCGTTGACCGCCGGTTCGATTTCGCTGCTCGTGCGCGAACTTCAGCCGATTCAGAGCATCGCTATTATCGCCGTATTTACAATAATTCTGGCACTCGTCGGCGTTTATCTCTCGAAGGTTAAGGTCTATGAGGAACAGGAAGAAGAACTCGCTTTGCAAAATCGCGCGGCGTTCGGATTTCTGCTCAATCTTTCGCACAAACGCCGCATTTTTGAAGTCTTTTTAGACGCGGTTTTAATCGCGCTCGCTTATTACGGCTCATATGTTTTGATTTTCGGAACTTTTGAAAATAACGAGGAGTCCTGGGGATTATTCGTCAAGTCTCTGCCGATATTGATCGTTTTGAAATTATTCGCCTTTCTAGTCGTCGGCGTTTATCGCGGAATTTGGCGTTATACGAGCGTCCGCGATTTTATAACCTTCGTCAAAGGTGTCGCGTTCGGTTCGATTTTGAGCGTGCTGGCTCTTTTGCTGCTTTACCGTTTCACGTTTTTTTCGCGGGCGGTTTTCGTTGTTGACGCGCTGCTGCTGCTTTTCGCCATCGCGGGCAGCCGAATGGCTTTTCGATTTTTCCGCCAGCTTTTGCCCGCATTGGCGGCAAGCGAAGGACGCAGAGTTTTAATTTACGGCGCGGGCGACGGCGGCGAGATGATTTTGCGCGAATTGAAAAACAATCCCGAATGGAATTACGCGCCCGTCGGATTTATTGACGACGATCCGCTCAAACAGGGCAAAATTATCAACGGGCTGAAAGTTCACGACAGCAACGGTTCGCTAAAATCGGTTTGCCGCGAAAATCAAATTGAAGAAATTTTGCTGTCGGTGCGCCGGATGCCGCCCGAAAAACTCAACGAATTGCGGGAAATGTGTAAGGGCTTGGATGTTTCGCTCAAACGCGCCGCGCTGAAAATAGAAGCGATAGATTTTGAATAATCAAAGATTTCACGGCACAATCTAACAAGCAGCAATTTCCGAATAATTTATGAACAAATCCGTCAAAATCGAGACCGCCGCGAATCGCGTCGTTTTGATAATCGCGGGTTTGTTTGTTTTGACGATGTTTTCGATTTTCGCCGTTTGGTGTTTGGCAAACGCGATTGCCTCGCAGTCGCCGTCGAAAGATGTCGCGCGATTGACGATTTCGATGGCACCGAACGATCCGCAGTCGCACTACGCTTTAGCGGTTTTGGATGAAAAAGATTTTCAAGCGGAAGATTCTGCGGAATCTTTGAAGGAATTTGAACAGGCGACCGCGCTCGCGCCGAATGATTATCGCCTTTGGACGGCACTGGGAAAAGCGCGTGAACGGCAGGGCGATGCCGACGGCGCGGAACTCGCGGCGCGAAAGGCTTCGGAACTCGCGCCGAACTACGCGCAGGTTCATTGGACGCTCGGCAATATTTTGCTCAGGCGCGGCAAAGCCGAAGAAGGCTTCGCGGAAATGCGGCGGGCGGCGGCTGACGACGCGAATTATCGAATTCCGCTCGTGGCGACCGCGTGGCAGATTTTCGACGGCGACCTCGACCGAATCAAGCGCAGCGTCGTCGGCACATCCGAAATGAACGTGGCTCTCGCGTTGTTTCTCGCCAGGCAAAAACGGCTCGACGAAGCATTGCAAATTTGGAACGCTTTGCCCGCCGACGCGAAGAAAAACGCTCTTCAGGAAAGCAGTCGAGAACTTCTCAGTCTAATGTTCGCCGAGAAAAAATATCGCGGCGCGCTGCAGATTTTGGCGAGCGTCAGCGACGGCGCGGACGCGGAAAATTTCGCGGTCGGCAAAATTTACAACGCCGGTTTCGAGGCGGAATTAAGACGCGAAACCGCGACCGCGTTCGAGTGGCAAATCGCCGACGGCGCGCAGCCGCAGATCGGTTTCGACGACGCTCAGAAACACGGCGGCAATCGCAGTCTGGTTTTGATTTTCAATTCGTCGGACGGCAAGGATTTCCGGCAAATTTCGCAAATGGTCGCCGTCGAAGCGGCAAAAAAATATCAGTTCGAGACGTTTTACAAAGCCGATTTGAAAACGGCGGCGACGCTTCGCTGGGAAATCGCCGACGCTTCGGACGGAAAAATTTTAGCGACGACCAACGCGGCGATGGGAAATTCCGATTGGACGAATCTAAAAACGGAATTTGCGACCGGCGCGGACACGCAAGCCGTCGTCGTTCGCCTCGCGCGGGCTGACTGCAAATCAATCGTTTGTCCGATCACGGGGAAAATCTGGTTCGACGATTTTTCGATCAATTAACGAAAATTTTTAAACGAAAATCTTGTCCGAAAAGCGAAAATCTACAACTGATTTTGAAGAAAACGGAGCGGCGCGAATTGACGAAAAAAAATCGCGTCTGAACACCGCCGTTTTTTTTCTGATCAACGCGACGCTCGTTTTTTCCGCCGTCGCGTTCGGCGCGGTTGACACCTGGGCATTGGCGGTTTTATCTCTGCTCGCCGGTTTGATTGTTGCTCTCTGGCTGGCAGACGCTTTTTTCAAACGCGAATTCGAGTTCGGTTCGAGCAAATTGCAGATTCCTTTGTTCGGTTTGATTGCCGTCGGTTTGATTCAGCTTCTGCCGTTTCGCGCCTCCGCATTTTCCGCCGAATTGCTTTCGATTCCGGCGGCGAACTCGCTTTCACTCGCGCCGTATTCGACGCGCAATGCGATTATTCAGCTCGTCGTCTACGCGATTTTTTTCGCCGCCGCGCTTCTCTTTGTCAACAGTTATAAACGCCTGCAAAAAATTGTCGTCGTCGTGATCGTTTTCAGTTCGCTGATGGCTTTTTACGGGATTTTACAGCGGCTCGCCAATCTCGAGACGATTTACGGTCTGCGGCATTTTAATCAGGCGATTCCGTTCGCTTCATTCGTCAATCAACATCATTTTGCCGCGTTTATGGAAATGATCGTCGGTTTGACGCTCGGTTTACTGTTCGGCAGAGCGACGAAAAACGATAAGCGGATTTTTTTGATTATCGCCGTCTTAATAATGGGCATCGCCATCGTTTTCACCGGCTCGCGCGGCGGAATTATGTCGCTTGTCGGCGTGATCGGTTTCGTCGTCACGGCGAATCTTTTGCAAAAACCGCAAAATGAAACGAGTGAGCGAGACGGACAGGAAATTTCCGACGAAACTTATCTGCGTAAATTCGCGCTGATCGGCGGCAGTTTGACGCTGCTTTTGATTTTATTCGGCACGGTTTTACTGCTCGGCGGCGACGAATCGCTTTTGCGCGGCATCGGTTTGACAAATTCCGAAGACATCAGCAACGGCAGGCTGCATTTCTGGCAAATCGCGTGGCGCGTTTTTCTCGATTATCCGGTTATCGGCACGGGACTCGATGCGTTCGGAACGATGTTTCCGCGCTATGACTCGTGGAACGGAGCATTTCGCGTCGAACAGGCGCACAACGATTATTTGCAGATTTTAGCCGATGCCGGAATTTTCGGTCTCGCCTGCATCGCGGCTTATATTTTTTTGCTTTTCAAACAAGGCATTTCGCTCGTCGGCAAGACGAAAGACAAATTCCGGCGCGGCGCGGCGACGGGAGCTTTAGCGGGAAGTTTCGGCGTTTTGATTCACAGCTTTTTCGATTTCCCGCTTCGCACGCCGTCAAACGCTTTTTTCTTTCTGATTTTGTCGGTCATCGCGGTCGCGCCAATCGTCGTTCCGAAACGTCCGCGCCGCCGACACGCGCGGCAGACAATCGAACAGCCTTGAAAAATTCGATAGACGCGACCTGAAAATTTTGGTAAATTCCAATCAGCGAAGATTACGAAGATTTAAGAACGAACAAAATAAGTTGCTGAAAATCAGTTCGTATTAGTTGTATTCTTTTTTAATTACAAAATGAAAAAAGGAACGGTTTCGGCTGAAATTTATAAAAAGCCGGAGAGCGCGTCATCCGCGCGGTCTGCCGGACGACGCGGTATTTCCGACGAAAGATTGGCGGCGATTTTAATTGATGTCCGCGAAAATCTCGACAAGGGATTTTCGAGCGCGGCGGAAAAAATTCTCGGCGCGACGCTCGAAAATTATTCGCCCGCGCCGCGCCAGCGAGCCGAACTCGTCCAGATGCTTTCCTACACCTTTGAAACGCAGGGACGCTACAAGGAATCGCTCGAAACCATCGAAAAATACGACGACGAAGAATTATTGAGCGAACTCGACACCGCGATGCAAATCTGCGTCATCACACAGCTTGCCATCGCCTTTAACAACACGAACGATTATCCGAAAGCCGTCGCGCTGCTTAATTACGCTTTGGACGAAGCCAAAGTCGGCGGACAAAATCAATCGCTCGGCGCGATTTACGTCGCTTTTTCGCGCGTCTATCGCAAGCTCAACGAGTTTCCGATTTCGCGCGACCACGCCGAAAAAGCTCTTAATTATTACCGCGAAATCGGCGATTGGCGCGGAATGGCGGAAAGCTATCAGGGCATCGCCGCCGCGTATCACCAGGAAGGCAACAGCGAAAAATCGCTCGAATTTTTCCAACTCGCCGTGCAGATTATCGGCGACCGCCACGCGCCGTTTCTTTTGGGAAAAATTTATTCGGATATGTCGGGCGCGTATTGGTTTTTGCGCCGACCGCAGGACGGGATCGCGTGTCTGGAAAAATCGATTAAATTTTTCGAGCAGACCGAACATAAAATTCAGGCGACCGCCGCTTACAATAATCTCGGTCTGCATCTGACGATGCGCGGCGAATGGGCGAAAGCCGAAATCGCTTACAAACGCGCTCTGACTTTGGCGACCGAAGCCAATCACGTTCACGTCGCGGGCATTCTCGATTCGCTCGGCGATTTGAAAATTCTGCGCGGCGAATTTGAAGAAGCCAGAGAAATGCTCGAAGAAAGCGTCGCGTTAGCCAAAGAGCGCAAGAAAGAATGGTATCAAATTCAATCTTTGCGGAATCTGGCGCGGTGTCTTTTGCTGCAGGGAAAACTCGTCGAAGCAAAAGCGAAGGCGCGTGAAACCGTCGAAATTTGCCGGCGAATCAGCGAGAAACAGGTTGCTAATATGGCGCGGCTGGTTTTAGCCGAAGTTTATCTGAAAGAGAAAAAATTCGCCGATTGCGAACATGAACTACAGACGATTGAAGAAACCGATCCGTCGTCGGACTTTTTCGTTCTCGGCAGCATTCAGCGCATTCGCGGTTTGCTCGCGCTCGAAGAAGGCGACGAAGAAATCGCCGCGCATCATTTCAGCCGCAGCTTGACGATTTTTGAAACGGCGGAAGATATTTTTCATACGGCTCTGGCGCATTATTTTCTCGGCAAAACGATTGTCGAAACACAGCCCGAACGCGCCCGCAAAAATCTCGCTTCCGCCAACGAAATGTTTCGCAAGCTCGGTGTGCAGAAGCTGTTTGCCAAAACCGAAGCGCAGATCGAAAAACTAAAAAACATCGAACCGTCGAAGAAAAAACCAATCGCTTCGGCAAGCTCGCAGTTGTTGATGCTGCGCTTGGCGGAAGCGACCGCTTCGCGCGAATTATTGTTCCGCGAACTCGTCGCCATTCTCCAACAGGAAAGCAAAGCCGACCGGATAATCATCGCCGAGATGAACGAGCAGAAAAGAATTTTTCCGTTTATCACGCACGGCTTTGTGCCGAGCGATAGTATGGCTTTGGTGTCCAAATTTCAGGAAGCGCATCACAAAAACGATTCGGACAATTTTTCCAAGACCAAAAATATACAGATTTTCAACCTGCACGCGCCGAGTGCCGCGCCCGCGTTTTTAATTGTTGCGCCGCGCGCCGCTGCGGTTCTCAACGACGGCAGCTCGATTCAGCCTCTCTTGCGCGTCGTCGAACTCGGAATGGACGTTTGCGCTCTGCGCGATAAAGACAAATCTCCGAATTCCGAACAGGAATCGAGCCCGTTCACCTCGAACAGCTTGATGCCCGGATTTATTCATTCGAGTCCGGCGATGACTTCTCTGGTCGAGGAAGTTTATAAAATTCGCTCGTCGGACGTAACGGTTCTCGTCACGGGCGAATCGGGAACGGGCAAAGAATTGGTTTCACGCGCGATTCATACGATTTCGACGCGCAAAGATAAAGTTTTCGTGCCGTTTAACTGCACCGCCGTTCCGAAGGAATTAGCCGAAGGACATCTTTTCGGCTACAAAAAAGGCGCGTTCACCGGCGCGGTAACGGATTCGCCGGGAATTATCCGCGCGGCTGACGGCGGAACTTTATTCCTGGATGAAATCGGCGATCTGCCGCTCGACGTGCAGCCGAAAATCCTCAGATTTTTGCAGGAAGGCGAGGTTCAGCCGCTCGGCGAAAAACGTCCGGTGAAAGTTGACGTGCGCATTATCGCCGCGACGAATATGCCTCTGGAAGAAAAAGTCGCCGACGGCAGTTTCCGCGAAGATTTGTATTATCGCCTGAATGTAATCAGATTGCGCGTTCCGCCGCTTCGCGAACGCCGTTCGGAAATTCCGCCGATGATCAATTATTACGTCAATCAATATTCGGCGCGTTTCGGCAAGCGCGACATCACGGTTTCGCCGCAAACGGTTGATTTGCTGATGGTTTATGATTGGGCGGGCAATGTGCGCCAGCTTTGCAACGAAGTTCAAAGACTCGTCGCCCGCGCAGTAGACGGCGAAAAAATCACGCCCGACCAGCTTTCGACCGATTTGAAGCGCAGCACCAATTCAATCGCGTCGTTCGCCGAAACCGACAACGTCAAACCGATTGCTTCTTACGACAGCGCGTTCACGTCGTTCAACATCGGCGCGCACAGCGGAACTTTGGAAGAAGCCGTTTCCGACCTTGAAATCCAAATGATTAAAGCCGCGCTCGCCCGCCATCGCTGGAATATCTCGCGCGTCGCCAACGAACTCGGCTTAACCCGTCGCGGTTTGTATATGAAAATTGCCCGCTACGGAATCGAAAAAGC
Source organism: uncultured Pyrinomonadaceae bacterium (assembly GCA_964245305.1). GTDB lineage: Bacteria > Acidobacteriota > Blastocatellia > Pyrinomonadales > Pyrinomonadaceae. The sequence continues at coordinate 6 of CAXTMQ010000056.1, read as the reverse complement.
GGCTTA
>CAXTMQ010000055.1:14286-19695 GCA_964245305.1 uncultured Pyrinomonadaceae bacterium | reverse complement strand
AATCGGGCGTTGACGTTCGTGAGAAAGATTTTATTCTCGAAGTCAACGGGCAGAAAATCGAAACGAACCGCAACTTTTACAGCTATTTTGAAAATACCGTCAACAAGCCGACGAAAATCGTCGTCAGCGCAAACTCCGACGGCGACAATCCGCGCACATTCACGGTTTATCCCGCGCCGGGGGAAAATCGCTTGCGGCGAGCGAATTGGGCGGAAGAAAATCGCCGAAAAGTCGAGCAAATGTCCGGCGGAAAATTGGGTTATATTTTCATTGAAGAATATGGCGGCGACGGAATTATGAACGCGATTCGCGGTTTGACGGGTTACGCCGACAAGCAAGGAATTATCGTTGACCAGCGGTTTAACGGCGGCGGCATCACGCCCGATTATTTGATTGAATGGATGCAGAGAAAACCGCTTTATTATTATCATTTTCGCGGCGGCGACGACATCGCCACTCCGGTTAATCCCGCGCCGCCCGTCAAAGTGATGATTATTAATGAATGGAACGGCTCGGCGGCGGAAACCGGCGCGTTTATGTTTCAACTCGGTAAGGTCGGAAAAATCGTCGGCAAGCGCACTTACGGAGCGGGCGTCGGTCCGTATTTTTTCACGCCGCGCTTGATTGACGGCGGACAAATTCAATTGCCGAACCGCGCCGCTTACAATCCGAACGGAAGCGGTTGGGGAATTGAAAACATCGGTGTCGCGCCGGATTTCGACGCGGAAATTATGCCGCAGGATTTTATCGCCGGTCGTGATGCGCAGCTTGAAAAATCCGTCGAAGTCGCTTTGGCGGAAGTCGCTAAAGTAAAACCGAACCAGCCGAAACTTCCCGTTTTCCCGACGCATCCGACACCGAAAAATGTCGCGGTCAACGATTCGTTCACGCTGCCCGTTCCCGGCTCGGCGTTTCCAATCGCCGCGCCAATCGAAACGCCGAAGATTGTCGCCGACGGAAAGTTTGCCGAATACGCCGGACAATTTGAAACGCCGATGGGCGCGGTAACTTTTCAACAGGAAGGCGAAAAACTCGTCGGTGTCGCGCCGAACGGCGAGCGCATCGAACTGTTTCCCGACGCGACGGTAAAAGATAAATTCGCCGCGCAGACGGCGAGCGTTCAGCTCACATTCGAGCGCGACGCGGGCGGAAAAATCGTCGGCTTGACGCTGATTATTCCGAGCGGTCAAGAATTAAAAGGCAAGCGCGTCAAATAAAAATTTGCGCGTTGAAAATGAAGCGGCGGCGATTGATAAAATCGCCGCCGCTTTTATTTCCCTGGCTTTGCACAAAAATCCCGGGCGTTGGAAATATACCAATCGTTTACTATCAAAATAGGGAAACCTTTTTAATAGTGAATAAGTAATAGTGAATAGTAACAGGTCAAGCCGGCTGTCGCTGACTTTAATCGTCAACGGCAAAATAAACGGTAAGGTTTTAGCCGAAAATTCCATAGATTAAATTTAAGGAAATTTTATGAAGAAAGTAAGTTTTAAGCTGATAGGTTTATTCGCATTGCTGGCGTTTTTTTTGATTGCCTGCCAACAGCCGCAATCTAATCAAACGGCAAATCAGACGACGAATGCCGGAAATACGAGCGGCGCGGCAAACGCCGATTGGGACAAATACGTCAATCAATTTTTGAACGATTATTTCGCCGCCAATCCGCAATTTGCCGTCTATTCCGGCAAGCACGAATTCGACGGCAAGCTCGCCGATTGGAGCGAGGACGGCTTGAAAAAAGAAATCGCGCGGCTGCATTCCGAACGAGACAAAGCCGCCGCCTTTAAAGATAATCAATTAGACGAGCGGCAAAAATTCGAGCGCGATTATTTGATCGCGCAGATTGATAAAGATTTGTTCTGGCGCGAAATCGCCGATCAGCCGCATACGAATCCGTATTTTTACGCCGACGCGATTGACCCGGACGTTTACGTCTCGCGCGATTACGCGCCGCTCGAAACCAGAATCAAATCTTACACGGCTTATGCCAAAAATGTGCCGAACGCGCTCGCGCAAATCAAGGCGAATTTGAAAATGCCGATGGCGAAAACTTTGCTCAAAATCGGTCGCACGACGATTGGCGGTTTGGCGGATTTTTACTCGAAAGACGTGCCGAAAGTTTTTGAATCGGTCAAAGATGAAAACGCGCAAAAGGATTTCAAAGAAGCGAACGACGCGGCGATCAAAGCGATTAAAGATTTCGACGCTTATCTCGCCTCGAACGAAGGAAGCGCGACGATTGATTTCGCGCTCGGCGCGGATAAATTTTCCAAGATGCTGAAGATGACCGAAGGGGTTGATTTTCCGCTCGATAAATTGGAGCAGGTCGGACAGCAAAATCTGGACAAAGACCTCGCCGCGCTGAAAACCGAATGCGATAAATACGCGCCGGGAAAAACTTTGCGCGAATGTATGACGCAAGCCAATTCGCACAAAGAAGAAGGCGCGACGGTCGTTGACGCGGCGACGAAACAATTGAAAGAATTGCGCCAATTCGTTATTGACAAAGACATCGTTTCGATGCCCGGAACAGAAGAAGCCAAAGTCGGACTCGCGCCGCCGTATAAGGCTTGGAATTTCGCCTACATCAATATTCCCGGTCCGTATGAAACGAATCAGCCTTCGACGTATTACGTTTCGCCGCCCGACCCGAAATGGTCGAAGGAAAAACAAGCGAGCTACATCCCGGGCAAAGGCAGTTTGCTTTTCACGTCGGTTCACGAAGTTTATCCCGGACATTTCGTGCAGTTTTTACACGCCAATCGCGCTCAATCGAAATTCGGACAAGTTTTCGTCGGCTATGCTTTCGCCGAAGGCTGGGCGCATTACACCGAAGAAATGATGTATGATGCTGGCTTGGGCGCGAATGATCCCGAAATGCACATCGGACAAATCGAAGAAGCACTGCTTCGTGATGTCAGATTTTTATCGGCAATCGGAATGCACACCAAAGGAATGACCGTCGAGCAATCGAAACAAATGTTTCTCGAAAAAGGCTTGCAGGAAGAAGGAAGTGCCGAACAGCAATCCGAACGCGGCACGTTCGATCCGGCTTATCTGAATTACACGATGGGCAAATTGATGATCAGAAAGCTCCGCGAAGATTGGACGGCGACGCGCGGCGGGCGCGGCGGCTGGAAACAATTTCACGACGCATTTTTATCTTACGGCGGTCCGCCGATTCCGCTCGTCAGAAAAGCGATGATGGGCGCGAATGACAACGGCTCATTGTTTTGATCAGTTCGAGAAAAAATAAAAAAGGTCGGCGCATTGATTCGTCGGACTTTTTTATTTTTTCTTTTCACCATTTCTCTTCGGGCAGTTCGTCAATCGAAACGAGCGTTCCGAAAAAATTCTTTTTGCCGTGCAGACGCATTCCGTTTTTGAAACGCGACCAGTTTTCCGCCGTCAATTTTATTCGGTGCGATTTGTTGTCGCCGCCGAGTTCTTTGCAAATCAAATTATAAGTTTCCGTTCGCTTGGTTTCGCGGCGCGCTTGATCCGTTTGAACCGTCGCCCATTGCGGATTAAAGTCCGTGCCGGAAGTCGTTTTCTCGCCCGCCGCGACCCATTTATTAATCGCGTAATTGTATCGAATTTTATAAACCGGAACGTCTCTGTAAATCGTTTCCGTCCGATTTCGGGTTTTCGTGACGGTTTTATATTTCGTTCGGGTGCAGTATTTGTCTTCAAAATAGCCGTTCTTTTTGTCGGTTCTGCCGCAGACGTATCGCTCCGAGCCATCGGAAACTTGTTCGCTGTAAGTTTCGGGAACGCTTCGAGTGCCGTCGGGAATTTTGTCGGTGTGATGAACGGCGCGGGTTTGCGATTGAATACGCGCATCGGGCGGAACTTCGCCTTCCCAAGCCGTTTCGTTGACGGTTTTATATTCTTCGACCCAAATTGTCCGCGTCCATTCCAATCCCGCGACTTCGACTTCGGTCGCATAAGTCAAAGTCGAAAGATAAACAAGAATTGCAAACAGCGCGACGAACGCGGCGAATAAACCGCCCGCGCCGAGCAATAAGAATTTGAAAAGCCGCGAGCTGAAAAAAGATTTTTTCGGCGGCGTTTGCTGAAATTGCGTCGGCTGAATATTAAGCGCGTGATTTTTCTTCTGCGCGGCTTCTGACCAATCGTTTATGCCGCGCGTTTCTTCGATAAGCTGTTTGTCCGAATCCGAGCGCAAATTGCCGCAGCTCGAACATTGCGTTTGATTGGCGCGATTGTTTCCGCCGCAGTATGGGCAAATCCAATCCGCGCCCGCGTTCGCCTGGCTCAGCAAATTCGCGTCGCTGACCACAGCCGCGTCCGTGTCGAGAAAAAATTCCACGTTCTCGTCGCGCTTTACGCCGCACGTTTGACAATTCAAGTATCGTCCGAGGTTCGCCGTCGAACATCTCGCGCATCGCCATTTTCCTTCGTAAGTCGCCATAAAATCCTCAGCTTTTTAAAGCGAAAAAACGCAGGAAAAAGTTTCAGGAAAATTTGCAGATAAACGACAGAGGGCATAGAATCCATTACATTTATTTCGCTCCGGCGATGACCGAACAATTCAAATCCTTTTGAAAAAATCATATTTTCAAAGAGTACAGGCAATCAATATCAAATTTCTTTTTTAATTGCGGTTTTATTTTCTTGAATCTTTTGGCGGGCTAAACAAATTAAAGGAAAAACAAAATGAAAATTAATCTGAATAAAATTGTCGCTCTTATCGGCTGCCTGATTTTTATAAGCGCAGTCGCCGCGCAAAATCAATTACCGAAAGCCGAAGTTCGCAATGTCGAGGATGAATATTTCGGCACGAAAATCATTGATCCGTATCGCTGGATGGAAAACGATAAATCGCCGGAGTTTGTCGGATTTTTGAAGAGTCAAGCCGATTATGCCAGAACGACGCTTGATAAATTGCCGCTGCGAAAGGAATTTCAGCATTTTTTGTTTTGAGTTTGCGGATTTTCCGTCTATAAATTAAGACATCTAAATTCCTAAAAAAAAACAAAAATATGAATCCGACAGAAAAAAAATCAACAGTTTCCGAAGCAGTAAAAAAACACAAAGAATTTCTTTTCCCCGCAGTCGCCACTTATTATCAAGAGCCGATTGTCTTATCGCACGGCGCAGGCGAATATGTTTGGGACGAGGACGGCAATCGTTATCTCGATTGTTTCGGCGGTGTTTTGACGGTCAGCGTCGGACACGCGAATCCAAAAATTAACGAAGCCGTTATCAATCAATTCAACAAAATTTCACATACTTCCGCGTTATATGTGAACGAGCCGCAATCGAATCTGGCGGCGAAACTGGCGGAAATTGCGCCGGGAAATTTGCGGAAATCTTTTTTCACGTCGAGCGGCACGGAAGCCGACGACACGGCGATCCTGGCAGCGAAAACCGCGACGGGCA
>CAXTMQ010000055.1:10921-14186 GCA_964245305.1 uncultured Pyrinomonadaceae bacterium | reverse complement strand
AGCGGCACGGAAGCCGACGACACGGCGATCCTGGCAGCGAAAACCGCGACGGGCAGAAACGAAATCGTCGTGCTGCGTCACAGTTATTCGGGACGTTCGGCGACGGCTCTAAGCGCGGTCGGACACGCATCTTGGCGACCCATTTCGGCTCAGGTCGCGGGAATGGTTCACGCCCACGCGCCTTACTGTTACCGCTGCCCGTTCAAAGCCACGCCGGGAAATTGCGGTCTGGCGTGCGCCAACGATGTCGAAGAATTAATTCAAACGACGACGACCGGCGAGATCGCGGCGTTTATGGCGGAACCGATTCTCGGTGTCGGCGGGTTTATCGTGCCGCCGAAGGGATATTTTGAACGGGTTTACGAAATCACGCGCAATCACGGCGGCGTGTGCATCGCCGACGAAGTGCAGACCGCGTGGGGACGCACGGGCGAGAAATGGTTCGGCATCGAGCAGTGGGATGTCGTGCCGGACATTATGACGAGCGCGAAAGGAATGGCGAACGGCGCGCCCGTCGGCTGGACAATCGCTACGCCGGAAGTCGCCGACAAATTTCCCGGCATCACCTTTGCTACCTTCGGCGGCAATCCCGTTTCGATGACCGCCGGATTAGCCGTTATAAAATTAATCGAAGAAGAAGATTTGCGGACGAATGCAAAAGTTGTCGGCGATTATTTGCGCGAAAAGCTCGAAGAACTTTACGAAAAACATTCCATCATCGGCGAAGTGCGCGGAATGGGCTTGATGCAGGCGGTCGAACTCGTGCGTAACCGCGACACCAAAGAACCCGCGCCCGAAGCCGTTTTGAAAGTTTTTGAAGAAACCAAACGGCAAGGCGTTCTCATCGGCAAAGGCGGACTTTACGGCAATGTCATCAGAACCGGAATGATGCTCAATTCTACTAAAGATAATGTTGACGAGCTGATTGCGGCTTTGGATAAGGGTTTTGCTTTGTGTTAAGGAAAATAGATGCTTAGAGGAATCGGTCACGGCAACGAAGACAACGAAAATTACGTTAAAGTTCGTGTTCGCCAAAAAGAAGATTTTCATTTGGCGAATGTCGATTTGGAACTTGCAAGTTCCGAAAGCATACAACCGCTTATCTTAGAATTGGGCAACAATATTTATCCTCTTTATCCGGGCGGCGAAGTCAGCGACGGGAAAAGTGCCGGTCTCGAAATAGGCGATTATCCGCCGGACGAAGATTGGATTTATAAAAGCTATGACGACAAAGAAGATTTAATCGGCGGGGCTGACATTTTGATTTCTGCATTTTGTGATTTGATTGAAAATCTATCGCCAAAATCTCAACAAATTTGGGACAAATGCCATCGCAAAGAATTCGACATTGGTTTTGAATGCGGAAACACGGCTAAAAGTTTTCACACGCAAATCAGAGCGGAAACAATAAAAAGATGCGCCGAACTCGGCGCGAGCATTTTGATAACTGTTTATCCGCATTTCAATTACGAATATCGAGAGAAAGAAAAATTATGAAAACACTAATCAAAAACGGACGCATCGTAACGGCGGTTGACGATTATCGCGCGGATATTTTAATCGAAGACGAACAGATTTCCGTTATCGGCAAAACGCTCGAAATGGAATCCGACGTAACGATTGACGCTTCAAACAAGATCGTCTTTCCGGGCGGTATTGACCCGCATACGCATATGGAATTGCCGTTCGGCGGGACGTATTCGAGCGACGATTTTTTCACCGGTACGCGCGCCGCCGCGTTCGGCGGGACGACGACGATTATTGATTTCGCCGTGCAGAATAAAGGCGAAACGATGACGGCGGGCGTGGACGCTTGGCACAAAAAGGCTGAGGGCAAATGCGCGATTGATTACGGTTTTCATCTCATCACGACCGAGTTTGAAGACGGCGACGAACGCGAAATGTATCGGTTGATGGACGAAGGCATCACGTCGTTCAAATTATTTATGGCGTATCCGGGCGTTTTTCTGGCGGACGACGCGACGATTTTTCGGGCAATGAGCGCGGCGGGAAAGCGCGGCGGACTTGTTTGTATGCACGCCGAAAACGGCATCGTCATCAACGAAATCATCAAACGCTTTTTGGCGGAAGGACGCACCGCGCCGAAATATCACGCCCTGACGCGCCCGACCATCGCCGAAGCCGAAGGCGTTCACCGCGCCATCGCCATCGCGGAAATGGCGGAATCGCCCGTTTATATCGTGCATCTTTCCTGCACCGATGCGCTGAATCAAGTTCGTGAAGCCAGAGATAGAGGCATCGCCGCGTTTGCCGAAACCTGCCCGCAGTATCTTTTTCATTCCATCGAAGATTACGGCGAAGATTGGGAAGGCGCGAAATATGTGATGACACCGCCGCTTCGTGAAAAACATAATCAATCGGAACTCTGGAAAGGTTTGAAAATGGACGATTTGCAAGTCATCTCGACCGACCACTGCCCGTTTTGTATGAAGGAGCAAAAAGAATTAGGCAAAACGGATTTTTCAAAAATCCCGAACGGCGCGCCCGGCGTGGAAAATCGAATGTCGCTGATCTATAACGGCGGAGTCGTCGAAAACCGCATCTCGCTCAACCGCTTCGTCGAATTGACTTCGACCGCCGCCGCGAAAATGTTCGGACTTTTTCCGAAAAAAGGAACCATCGCCGTCGGTTCGGATGCCGACATCGTGATTTTCGATCCCGAAAAAGAACATGCTTTCGGCGTGGCGAACGAACATATGAACGTAGATTATTCGTCCTACGAAGGCTGGACAGTCAAAGGCAAAGTCGAAACCGTTTTATCGCGCGGGCGCGTCGTGATTGAAAACGGCGAACACACAGGCAAACAAGGCGACGGTCAGTTTTTGAAACGCGGAACTTGTGTAAAGATTTAAGTAATACAATGAAATAGTCAGAGCAAATGAAAGCGGAGAGGCTCAATCAGATTGAAGAGGTTTATCACGCCGCGTTGGAGATTGAACCGGCGCGGCGGGAATCTTTTTTGGTCGAAAAGTGCGGCGCGGATGAGGATTTGCGGTTTGAGGTTATTTCGCTGCTTTCGCTCGAAGACGAGACGGGGAAATTTCTCGACCGTGCGCCTGCCTCGCTCGCGGCGGAAGTGTTCGGCGCGAAGAATCAGACGGTTGATTACACCGACCGGGAAATTGGGCATTACCGCATCGTCAAACTTTTGGGCAGGGGCGGAATGGGCGCGGTTTATCTGGCGGAAGATTCCAAGCTCGACCGGCGCGTCGCGCTGAAGATTTTGCCGGCGGAATTTGCCGAC
>CAXTMQ010000055.1:6130-10821 GCA_964245305.1 uncultured Pyrinomonadaceae bacterium | reverse complement strand
GAAAAACGCCGCGAACCGAAACGCGCGGCGGAAAATGACGAAACTTTGATCGCCGTGCAAATCGGTCTGCGCGATTCGCAGGCGCATCAGACGCAGCCGGGTTTGATTATGGGAACGCCGAATTATATGTCGCCCGAACAGGCTCGCGGGCGAGATACTGACCGGCAGACGGATATTTTCAGTTTCGGCGTGATGTTGTATGAAATGCTTTCGGGCGCGTCGCCGTTTCAGGGCGAGACGACCAGCGATACGCTCGCCGCCGTTTTGATGAAAGAGCCTGAACCGCTGCGAAACGTGCCGCCCGAATTAGCCCGCATTGTCAGTAAAACCTTGCAGAAAGACAAGCTGAACCGTTATCAAACGACGAAAGGGTTGCTGACGGATTTGCAGGAATTCAGGCAGGATTACGATTTGCAAACCAGACGGGCGAAATCGTCCGCGCCGCTCATCGAAGAATCACCGACGCAGATTTTGAAAGCTCCGCAAACGGATTACGCCAAACCGAAATCTTCGATTTCAAATTTGCAGTCAATCGCCGTTTTGCCGTTTACGAATATGAGCGCGGACGCGGAAAACGAATATTTCTGCGACGGCTTGGCGAAAGACCTTTTGAACGCGCTCTCGAAAATTGACGATTTGAAGGTCGCGGCGCGCACGTCGGCGTTTTCGTTCAAAGGTAAAACCGCGAACGTCGGCGAAATCGGCGACAAGTTGGGCGTTAAAAATATACTCGACGGCAGCGTCAGAAAAATCGGCAATCGTCTCAGCATTTCCGTCCAACTCGTCAACGCGGCAGACGGTTTTCAGGTTTGGTCGGAACGCTACGACCGCGAAATGCAGGACATTTTCGAGCTGCAGGACGAACTCGCTTTGTCGGTTATTGACGCGCTCAAACTGAAGCTGCTCGACAACGAAAAAGCGGCGGTTTTGATGCGTTACACGGAAAACGCCGAAGCCTACGAACTTTTCCTCAAAGGTCGCTATCAAGCCTATAAATACACGGCGGAAGGCTGGCTGCGGGCAGTCGAATTTTTTGAAAAAGCCATCGAAATTCAGTCCGATTACGCGCCTGCTTATGCGGGGATCGCGGCGGCGCGCGGCTGTCTCTGGTTTTTCGGAATCCTGCCCGCCGAGCAGATAATTCCTGATTGCAAAGCCGCCAGCGCGAAAGCGTTGGAACTCGACGAAACCAACGCCGACGCTTATTTTTCGACCGCGCTGATTACGTTTTTTTACGATTGGGAATGGGAAAAAGCCGAGCGCGAATTCCTCAAATCAATCGAACTCAACTTGAATTTCGCCGAAGCACTCTCCTACTACGCGATGTTTCTCGCCTTTGAAGGACGCTTTGACGAAGCGGATGAATTGAGCAGAAAATCGCTCAAACTCGATCCGTTGTCACCTTTGATAAATATGAACGTCGGATGGAATTATTTTTCCGCCGGGATGATTGCCGAAGCCGCCGCAAATGCCGAAAAAATGATCGAAATCGAACCGGATTTTCACGGCGCATACTGGCTGAAAGGCGCGATTTTCTTAAGCGAAGGCGATTACGAAAAAGCCGTCGAAAATTTGAAAAAAGCCGTCGCGCTCGGCGCGCATCCAATCGTGCTGGCAGATTTAGGCGCGGCTTACGAGCTTGCGGGTGATGAAAAGGAAGGCGCGAAAATTCTCGCGCAACTGCTCGAAATGCGCCGCGAAAATTACGTTCCCGCCATCTGTCTGGCGCGAATCTACAGCCGCATCGGAGAGAACGAAAAAGCCGTCGAATGGCTCGAAAAAGCGTTTGAGGAAAGAAACGGTGAAATGGTTTTTCTCAAAGGCGAAATCGAAGGCGCGGCGGCGGGCGACGTTCTCCATGAACTCGCCGACGATCCGCGCATTATAAATCTATTGCAGAAAATGAATTTGCCTGAATGATGATTTTATGAAATTTTGGAACCCCAGATGTTCACAGATAAATACGGATAAAATCAATAAAAACATCTGTGTTCATCCGTGAACATCTGTGGTTCCAACTAAAAAAGGAGAAACAGTGAACAATTCAACCGAAGAAAACGGCATCCGCGAAGCGATCAATTATTACGTCGAAGGCACGCGCAGCGGCGATGTCGAAACCCTTAAAAAGGGCTTTCACGAACAGGCGATTTTGTGCGGCTATCAGGGCGACGAACTGATCGCCGCGCCCATCGTCGGCTATTATGATTGGGTTTCGTCAAATCCTTCGCCGTCAGAAACCGGCGACCATTTCGACTGCGAAATTCTGTCAGTCGAAATAACCAATCGGGCAGCGACCGCGACAGTCCGCGAAACCAGCCACGGCGAAGCCGTCATTGATTATTTTCATCTGTTAAAAGTCGAAAACAGATGGCTGATCGTCAGCAAGCTCTGGGATGCAGAAACGGAGAGCAAATAGCTTTAGCAGTCTAATCTGCCGAAATAATTCACACAATTTTATGATTTTCAGATTGACGGAGAGAGATTTGCGAACCAAATACGGCACGTTCCGCGAGATTCTTTTTTACGACGGGCAAAAGGAATCAATCGCGCTCGTTATGGGTGATATTGAAACGGAAGAAAATGTGATTTGCCGCGTTCATTCGGCTTGCGTTTCGGGTCACGTTTTTAACAGCATCGAATGCGAATGTCAGGCGGAAATGGAAGCGGCACAAAGCGCGATTCAAAAAGCCGGCAAAGGCGTGATAATTTACCTCGAACAGGAAGGCAAAGGCAACGGGCATCTCGCGCTGATGGAAAGCATTCGTTACAAACGCGCCGGATTTTCACAGGGCGGAGCGTATCAAAAAGCGGGTTTTGAAACGGACGCGAGAAGTTTTCGTCCGGCGGCGGAAATTTTGAATGATTTACAGATAAAATCAATCGTTCTACTGACCGACAATTCTGAAAAAGCGGAAGATTTGCGAAGATGGAACACGATTGTTTCCGATACGCAAAAGATGGAAATTTCGGCTGATTAAAATCAGAAAATTGTGTGTCTTATTAAAAATTTATGCAAATCTTTTCGGACAAAAATTTGTCGCAAAAATTGGAAAGAGCGGAAGCGAAAACGAACGCGGATTTTGTGAAAACCAGAGCGCGGTTAGAGCCGGAAAGCAGAGCGGAATGGATTGAAGTCGGGGGCGCGTATGCAATGTTCGACGGCGCGGAATCGCCTTTGACGCAGACTTTCGGGCTTGGAATGTTTGACGAGATCGGCGCGGCGGAAATAAACGAAATCGAAGCGTTTTTCAAAAAACACGACGCGCCGGTTTTTCACGAAGTCAGCCCGCTGGCGGACGCGGCAATTATTCAACTATTAAACGAGCGCGGTTATCAGCCGATTGAAATGACGAGCGTTTTGTATCAAGCGATTGATGAAAAAATGGCGTTCGATCCGGCGGCAAATTCACAAATTGAAACGCGGATTATCAAAAAAACGGATGTTGATTTGTGGGCGCGAACCTCGGTAAACGGCTGGCGGACAAAGATGCCGGAACTCGGCGAATTTATGTTTAGTTTAGGGCAGATCAGCGCACGATGTAAAAGCGCATTTCCGTTTCTCGCCGAACTCGACGGCGAAGCGATTTCGACCGGAATGCTTTTCATTCACGACGACATTGCTTTGCTCGGCGGCGCAAGCACCGTTCCCGAAGGACGCAGAAAAGGCGCGCAAAACGCACTGCTCGCGGCGCGTCTGAAATTCGCCGCCGAGCGCGGCTGCAAGATCGCGGCGATGGGCGCGCTGCCCGGCAGCCAATCACAGCGCAACGCCGAAAAAAATAATTTTCGCATCGCTTACACGCGCACGAAATGGCACTTGAAAGAATAGAAATCAACCGCAGATTGACGCGCTTAAACGCGAACTGAATTTTTAAGTAAAGATCATTTCTTTTCGATTATTTTTATCGCACAAAATATCCGTTTTTATCCGCGACAATCTGCGGTTAATAAAATTTTCACGATGAATAATGAAACCGACATTTTAATCAATCCCGCCGAATACGTTTTCGACGATTCGGACGCGCTGACGGCGACCGCACGCATTGTCGAGTTTTACGAAAAGGCAGGCGACGATTATCTGCATTGGAGCGAAAACTTCAATATGCATCTCGGTTTTTATCGGCGCGGTTTGAATTTTTGGCGGCGCGAAAATCTGCTTGAACAGATGAATCTGGAAATCGCCGAGCGGCTGCAAATTAATTCGAGCGGCAATCCGTTTCTGATTGATTTGGGCTGCGGCGCGGGCGCGGTTTCGAGGGCGATTGCGAAAAAATATCCGAACACGATTATCAAAGGTGTAACGATTACGCCTTCGCAGGTCGCAATCGCGGCGCGTTTGAACGAGCGCGAAAATCTGAACGACCGCATCGAAATTCTCGAAGCCGATTACACGAATTTGCCTTTTGAAAACGGCGCGGCGGACGCGGTTTGGGCAGTCGAAAGCGCGTGTTACGCGGACGGCGCGGGCAAGGAAAATTTGGTGCGCGAAATGGCGCGGATTTTAAAAAAAGGCGGATGTTTTGCGGTTGCCGATTGCTTCGTCAAACAGCCGGAAAAGCAATTTAATTTTCTCGTCGGGAAAAGTTATAAAACCGTTTGCGATTGCTGGGCGTTGACGGAAATGGCGGAAATCGAAGCGTTTACGATGAACTTGAAAAAGCATAATTTTGATAACATCGTCGTCGATGATA
>CAXTMQ010000055.1:0-6120 GCA_964245305.1 uncultured Pyrinomonadaceae bacterium | reverse complement strand
CGGTCACGCGCCGTTTGCGGTGGCGAGTTTTCTTTTAAAAAAATTATTGGCGGGCGAAAAATTAAATCGCCAGAGCATCAACAACTTAAAAGCCTCGCTGCTGGCGATCATTCTCGGTTTGAATAAATCGAAATTCGGCTATTTTTTAATCAGCGGAACGCGCGGCAATGTTTCGCGGTAAATTTCAAGAAAAAACATTTCAAAATAAAATCCGTATAAATGCGTGTTTGAATATCTAGCGAGCATTCGGGCGAATTTTCCAGATTTTCAAATGAACTTGTAAAATTCTCAAAAATTATATGAAAAAATTTTCGATATTTTTCGCGCTTATTTTTTTGACCTTTTCGGCGCGGTTTTCGATGTTCGCGCAATCGCCGCTTGAAAAGTTGTTTCAAGACAAACAGTATTTTGAGCTGCGCGACGAATTGGCAAAGCGTGAAAAGGAAAATTCGCCGGAACTTTTGTTTTATCGCGGCATCGTCGCCAATCGTTTCAATCAACTGCAAAAATCCGCCGCGCTTTTGCAAAAATATCTTAAAAGCGGCGACCGCAAACATCTGCGCGACGCTTACGAAACTTTAGCCGACAACGACACCCGAACTTATGATTACGGCAAAGCCGCCGACGTTTATAAATTGATTCTCGAAAAATTTAAAACGGAACTCGACGATACGGAAAAAAAAGATTTTGAAAATTCGTTCGGCTTGTGGGACGCGCTGCGAAACTCGCCGAAACAGATTGTTTCGTTCGACGGCGATTTGAAAATTCAAGGCACGCGCGATAAAGCAAAGCTGCTGAATTTATTAATCGAAAGCGGTAATCAAAAAATAAATTTCGTTTTCGATACGGGCGCGAATCTTTCGACGATGACCGTTTCGACAGCCGAAAAATTGAATTTGAAAATTATCGAATCGAAAGTTTCGGTCAGCTCGTCGAGCGATATTAAAGTCAATTCAAAGCTCGCCGTTCTGCCCGAAATGAAAATCGGCGGCGCGACGCTTCGCAACGTCGTTTTTCTGGTTTTCGACGATAAATCTTTGTTTTTTCCGCAAATCAATTATCAAATCAACGGCATCATCGGCTTTCCCGCCATCGAATCGCTCGGCAACATAACGATCACGCGCCAAGACGAAATTTCGGCGACGGCGGACAGCGCGGCGACGGGCGCGGCGAATATGTGCCTCGAATCTTTAAAACCGCTGATCGAAGGCGTTTACAACAACCAAAAAATGATTTTCACGTTCGATTCGGGCGCGCAGACTTCGACATTTTACCCGCGATTTTTCGAGGCGAACAAACCGCAGATTCTCAAACAAGCCGCGTCGAAAAAAATCAAACTCGGCGGCGCGGGCGGTTACAAAGAATTGAACGCTTATTTTTTGAAAGATTTGAATTTGACGATTGCCGGAAAAACCGCTAAATTCGGCGGCACGGAAATTATCACCGAATCCGTCAACGAAGAAAGCAAAGATTTTTACGGCAATCTCGGACAGGATTTGATTAAACAATTTGAAAAAATGACGCTCGATTTCAGGGCAATGCGGTTAATTTTCGAGTGAACAAATCACCTCGATCAGAACTTATTTTATTATGACAAACGCCGAAACTATTCAACATTCCGACGGTCGCGTTGAACTGCGCGAAACGGCTTTGCGCGAGATCGAAACGTCGCCGCTGTATAACGAAGACCTCGCGCCCGTACCAATCGAACGGCGCAACTGGACGACTTATAATTATGCCGCGCTCTGGATTTCGATGGCGCACTGCATTCCGACGTATATGATGGCTTCGGGCTTGATTTCGGCGGGAATGAATTGGTGGCAGGCACTTCTGACTATTCTTTTGGGCAACGTGATCGTGCTTGCGCCGATTCTGCTCAATTCGCATCCGGGAACGAAATACGGCATTCCGTTTCCCGTTTTCGCCCGCGCCGCTTACGGCACTTACGGCTCGAATCTGCCGGCGTTGATGCGGGCGATTGTCGCCTGCGGCTGGTTCGGCATTCAGGCGTGGATCGGCGGGCAGGCGATTCATATTTTTTTCGGCGCGATTTTTCCGAATTGGAATCCGGCTTTGGGCGGCGCGATTGGCGGACACACCACGACCGAATGGCTTTCGTTTTTGATTTTCTGGGCGATGAATATCGCGGTCGTTTATCGCGGAATGAATCTGCTTCGGCACGTCGAAAATTGGGCTGCGCCGTTCGTTCTGGTGATGACGGCGGTTTTGCTAATCTGGATTTTATACGAAGCGGGCGGCATCGGTTTTCTTCTGCACGAAGAAAGCAAATTTAAAACGGCGGGCGAATTCTGGCAGATTTTTATACCGTCTTTGACGGCGATGATCGGCTTTTGGGCGACGCTGAGTTTGAATATGCCGGATTTTACGCGCTTCGGCAAAAGCCAGCGCGAACAAGCGATTGGGCAAGTCGTCGCTTTGCCGACGACGATGGTAATTTTCGCCGCGATGGGAATTTTAATCACTTCGGCGGCAGTCGTCGTTTTTCCGCAGATGAAGCCTCAGGAGCTTTGGGACCCTGTAAAATTAGTCGGACAATTTTCGCAGCCGCTCGTCGTCGCCGTTTCGATGTTCACGATTATCGTCGCCACTTTATCGGTCAACATCGCCGCCAACGTCGTCTCGCCCGCCAATGATTTCGCCAACGCTTTCCCAAAATATATTTCATTCAGAACGGGCGGTTTGATTACCGGCATTTTAGGAATTTTAATGATGCCCTGGAAGCTGCTCGCCGACCCGAACGGTTATATTTTCAGTTGGCTTCTCGGTTATTCCGGCGGACTCGGTTCGATTGCCGGAGTTTTGATTGCCGATTATTGGTTAGTGCGCCGAAAAAATCTGAATTTGGGCGATTTATACCGCGCAAAAGGCGAATACGCCGGTTGGAACTGGCGGGCGGTTGTCGCCACGATTGCGGGTTGTTTCTTCGCGTGGATCGGCTTGATATTCGAGCCTCTGAAAATTCTTTACGATTACGCCTGGTTCGTCGGCTTCGGTGTCGCGTTTGCCGCGCATTGGGTTTTGACGAAACTTTTTCCGACGCGAATAAATTGACGATTAGCGATGCGTTTTCCGCCCGTATAATCTTCGCCCGAAAATTCGCAGCGTCGCTCTGTTGAAATTGATCTCGAAACGAAAAATAAATTCTTGAAACTATCTTGCCGGACGAAATAAAAAATATGACGAATGAAATTGTAAATTTTGACGAACTCGCGCAAAAATCTTTCGCGCCCGGCGCGACGAGCGACGATTATGAAAAAATGTTCGCCGCCGCTTTTTCGCTTGCCGGATGGCATTTTATTTCCGATGGAAAATTTCCGAACGTCGCGCCTTACTGCGCCGTTTTTCCCGGCAATTTTGAAGATAAACCGATGGTCGCGGCTTTTACCGACACAACGCGCCTGCGCCGTCGGATGGCGGAAAGCAAATACGCATTCGGTTCGTCGAACGATCCGATCATTTTGAGCGAATCAAGCGCGGACGCGAATTTTTCCGAAGACGAAGCGATGTTCAGCCTCGCGCCGGAAAAATTTCTCGAATACGTCGAAATGCTTCTCGCTTACGGCGTTCAGGGAATTTTCTTTAATTCGGACAAAAACAGTCACGGATTTTTTATTAATCTGGCACAGCTTCGCCCGATCAGAGAACATCTGGAAAACAAAAATCTGTTGACCAAAAACGAAGCGCGGGCAAATGAAACAAACGCCGACGAAAATAAAAAAGGCAATGCTTCGAGCGGCGCGGCGAACGGCGAAAAAGCGATTGCGGGCGGCATTGATTTTGATGAATTATCGCGTCGAGCGAACGCGCCGAACGCGCCGACGGACGCTTTGAATAAACTTTTCGGCGCGGCTTTCGCGCTCGAAAATTGGGAGTTTATCGCTCGCGGCGAACTGCCGAACATCAATCCGTATGTCGCGGCGCGAGCCGATGTCGCGGGCGGTCAGCAAATGATCAGAGCGTTTACCGACTCGAATCGCTTACAGCGTTTTGCGAAGGAAAATAATCTGACCGACGCGAGCGGCGCGACGCAGATTTTGAGTATTCCGACCGAAGGAATTGTCGAATATCTCGAACAATTTATAACTTACGGCGTTCACGGCGTGTGGTTTAATTCAGATACGACAAGCGACGGATTTTTTATTCCGATCAAACAGCTTCGACCGGTCAAGGAACATCTGGCGAAGCTGAATGCGTCGAAAAGCGCGACAATCAAAACCTTTTTGGTAAAGGCGCAAGACGGCTTGATGCTTCCGTCGGGCTTCGTTTCGCCGGCGACCTACACCTGTAATTTTTATGCGCGCTTGCCTCTCGATTTTTTCGACGGCGAAAAATTGAAGGAAAACCGGCTCGAAAAACTTTACGAAAAAGTTTACGGCAAAACCTGGCGCAATGGAAACGAAGACGGCTCGCGCTATGTCGTGATAAATTCTTCGTCGAAAATTCTCGGTTCGGAAGATTTGCGGACGATTAATTTCAGCGGGCTGAAAACGACCGAAGAAAATCAATTCTGGTTTTACGCGGCAGACGAAACGGGCAATCTCGAATCTTTGACGGCGGAAGAATTTCAGGCAAAAGTTGACGCGGAAATTCAATCGGCGGACACGGAAACGGCGCGAAAACGACAGGACAATCTGGCAAACTTCGGAATGAGCGAAACGCTCGACGGCGGCTTCGATTTGAATTTGAGCATTAATAAAGTCGGCGCGGTAAATTTCGATGCGACAATCGCGCCGTTCTACGAAGCAATCGTGCCGCTTCTCAAAGATTTTCAGGGATCGGACGAATTCGTAACTTTGCTTCGCTTCGAGCCGGGCGGGAAAAGCGACGAAGTCGAAAACATCGCGGAAAATTCACACGGCGCGTATTTGCAGATTCGGCGGTTTCTTTATCTGAACCCGAAAAACGGCGTTCGCATCGGCGTTAATTCGATTCACAGCAATTATTTGCGCCGCGTTCAAACGAATGCCGAACTAATCGTCAGTATCGAGCTTTGCAAAAATCTCGATAATCAGACGGCGGTTTTGTATCACGCTTTTCAAGGTCCGAAAACGGATGTTCTGAATCTTATGGCGGCGATTCAGCCGGTTCTGAAAAACTCCGGTTATGAGCCGGTTCAATAGTGATTTACAATTGATTTCCCGATTGCCCGTCGCGCGTCTGAAAACTGTATTTTGAGCGAATAAGTGTTATAAAAATAAACTATGAAATACGAAAAAGTTAAAAATTATTATGACGGAAAATTTGTCGAAAGCAGTTCAAACGAATGTCTGGATGTCGTTTCGCCGATTGACGGAAATTTGCTTTCGCAAGTTCCGATGTCGAGCGCGGATGAATTGAACAAAGCGGTCGAATCGGCGAAAAACGCTTTTCCGAAATGGTCGAACACGCCGATCAAAGAGCGCGTTCAGGTGTTTTTTAAATATCGTTATTTGCTCGAAAAGAATTTTGAAGAATTGACGAATCTGGTTTCCGAGGAAAACGGCAAAACTTACGATGAAGCGAAGGCGGAAGTTGAAAAATCTATCGAATTAACCGAGTTTGCCTGTTCGATGCCGCAACTCGTTTCGGGCGAAATTCTGGAAGTTTCCAAAGGCGTCGAATGCCGCACGGAACATTTTCCGCTCGGTGTCGTCGCGTCAATCGTGCCGTTTAATTTTCCGCTGATGGTGCCGAATTGGACGATGCCGAACGCGCTTGTTTTAGGCAATACGATGATTATGAAACCTTCGGAATTAGTGCCGCTGTCGTGTCTGCGAATGGCTGAATTGTTGAAGGAAGCAGGACTTTCCGACGGGGTTTTCAATATCATCAATGGCGGCAAGGAAATCGTCGAAGCGATTTGCGCTCATAAAGACATCGAAGCCGTCAGTTTTGTCGGCTCGACCAAAGTTGCGAAGCTCGTTTATCAACAGGCGACGCATAATCTGAAACGCTGTATCGCGCTCGGCGGCGCGAAAAATCATCTGTTCGTGCTGCCCGACGCGAATCCCGAAATGACGGCGACAAACGTCACCGCGTCAATGTCGGGCTGCGCCGGACAGCGTTGTATGGCGGCTTCGGCGATGCTCGCGGTCGGCGATGTGAATCCGATTATTGACC
>CAXTMQ010000054.1:0-19944 GCA_964245305.1 uncultured Pyrinomonadaceae bacterium | reverse complement strand
AGAGGACAATTTTTATTTCAAATATCAAATCTGATAACTGGCAACTTGGGTTAGTAATAGTTAGAATAACTAAATCAGAATATAATTTTAAGAGATAATATAGGTCAAGAATCTTTTTTGAAGAAATTTATAATGAAGGGTCAATAGAAAGTGTGGTAAAAAATGTGGCTACTATCCACATACAATTAAATACAAGGAATAATAAAAATTTCGTGTAAGTATTGTGCTTATTAGACTATAGCATTCCTTGTAACTCTATAATAACAAAGGAATAATTTCTGCAAAAGCTTTATTCATCGGTTCGATTCCGATCGCCGCCTCCAATAAAATTAATAACTTAGGAGCGCACAAAATCCTTTGCAAAAATAACTGTAGTAAAAAATGTAGTAAGTTGGAATTGCAGGCTCTCCGGTATGCAGCGATGGTTTCGACCATGACCTTCGAGAAAGTCGTTGACGTTTACAGCCGTTATTTACAACGAATCGGAAACACTGACGATGACTCGAAAGATTCGCTTCTCGAATTTCTCGGTTGGGACGAACCGGACGAAGATTTATCCGCTCAAGATGTCCGAATCGTTCTCGTTTCCGCCAACTTCTCGAAAGAATTAACAACGACCGTCATCTGGCTTAATCAGCGAGATTTCGACATCCGCTGCATTCGTGTAATTCCCTACAATGATAACGATCGAATCCTGATTGACGTGCAACAACTCATTCCGCTCCCCCGGAAGCCGCCGAGTATCAAATCCAGATCAAAGAAAAAGAACAGAAGATTCGGCAAGAGCGAAACGTTAACAATTCATCGAACTTCAAGTTTTGGGAATCTCTGATCGAATTGGCAAAAGAACGATCCGACAAATTCAATCATCTCGCGCCGACGAACCGAGAATACATTTGCCATAAAACGGTTCGCGGATTGAGATTCTTTTTCGTCGCCAATCGTTTCGATTCGCGGGTTGAGCTGTACATTGACCGACCGAGCAAAGAAGCGAATAAAGCGATTTTCGATCAAATCATTGAACACAAACCAGAAATCGAAGATCAATTCGACGAGACGTTATCGTGGGAACGATTGGACAATCGCGTGGCATCACGAATCGGTTATCGTTTTCAGGGCGGCATCAAATCCGACGAATTAAATATACAGAGTTTACAAATATCAATGATCGAGGCGATGGAGCGATTAGATGATGCGCTGACAGGTTATCTCCCTTCAAAGTAATTTCTTTATTCTGCTTTCATTGAAACTATTTTGTGTTGTAAATATGAAAATAGTAAGGGCAAAAACTGTCTATAATTAATTCTTTACGAACAGACATTTTAATCGTTCCTTAGCGGTCAATTCCCCGTAGCTTGCTACGGAACTTCCGCTTTAAAACCGCGTCAGCTTGCTGCGCGGAAAATTTATTAATTTGAAGAAGTGTCGAAATGCCGACTCTTAACTTATTTCTTGAAGATAGAATCAGTTATCATTCCACAGATCGTATCTCCATTGCTGCTCTCCGTTATCGAAAACAACAGTCTTAAAATCTTCTTGCCGAAATTTACTTTTCACGTCTGATCGGCGGGTAAAATCCAAATAAAATTGATAGTTTAAAGTTGGACTGCTCATGATCAGCGTATCTAGGTTTCGTCCCTTCAAATAAAACGCGACCGGATTGCCTGCCGTATCATAGAAATTGCCGTCGTTGAAATTCCTCAACGCTTCTTTTCTTCGCTCAATATCTTCTTCCGTTGAAGCGGTGGAGACTTGCCTTTTCTCAAACTTAAAGCCACTTGTTTTTTCAATATAAAACAATCCCGTCATTCCAAGCAGCAAAACACTGACAACCGTCAGCGAGATAATGACAATTAATTTCTCCTGTTTCACCGTTCTCGGCAACTTTTTGGTTTCAACGACTGTAGGCAATTCGCTCCCGCAATTATTGCAGAACTTGGCTATTGGCGGATTCGAGTATTTACATTGCGAGCAAATTATCATTTCTCATTCTCCATTCTTGACAAGAAAAACTAATGTCGGAGTACTTCCCTTGTGCTTATGATCTTTATTTACCAAACGACTTGGAACATTAGCTCATGAAAATTGCCGGTAAGTTCAAACAGGAACTCACGGCGGTTCAAAAAACTGAACAACTTCTAAGATTATATAATCTTAGAGTAAAACCATACACAGTGAAATTAGTCATCGGAGGTCAACTCTGATGGGTAGAGGCTCACTGGCACGACCGGACAAATTAGCAGTAAAATTAGTCGCTCTCCGAAATTCTAAAAATCTTTCACAGAATGATTTGATTCGTTTTCTTGATTTAACAAACGACTTAACGCAGGCAGAAATATCGGCATTTGAACGTGGAGTGCGGCTTCCACCGATTTTAGTATTGCTTCGATATGCGAGAAAATTTGAGGTTAATCTTGAAATTTTGATTGATGATCAAATGATCTTAAAAAATAACCATCAAAACACTCGTCGAACGCGCCTTGAACGGCGAGATGACGCATCATTTCGGCATGATTCGGTGGGCAACAATATAAGCAATTCTAGAAACGGCTCAACGCCGAAAACGCTCCTTGAGGGAATTTTTATAATCCCTCTAAAATCTCAAGCCAAAGGAATTTGAAATAACATTTGCTTTGAAATCAATTTGATTAAAAATGTTATCTGCTTAGAAAATCTTCACGAATCGGCGAAAAAATATCTATCAAAATAACTTCTTCATCCATCATTGTTGCACCGTGCCAAAAATTAGAGGGAAAGTGCAAAATATCTCCAGCTTTAAAGATTTTTTGTTCTTCTCCTAACGTAAAAAGAACTTTTCCTTTTTCAACTATAGTCATTTGTTCGTGCGGATGTTTGTGGGCTGGCGTGATTATATTTGGAGCAAAACGAAGACGGCATATCATCATTTTTTCTCCGACTACCATTTGCCTTTCAATTCCTTCAGCGATATTTTCAAATTCAATCGAATCCCAGCTATATTGAATTCCAGCTAACATTTAATATCTTCTCCCTATATTTTTAACAATCTAAAACAAATTATTTACTAATTTTGACTCTTTTGCGACACCTATAAATTTTAGACCCAATTAAAACAGAGTTCGATTAAGAACAAATCCGAACTTAAACGAACTCTGTTTTATCAAAGAAATAGTCAATCTTTCAACGCCTGATAGCTACGCTAAAACGTCAGACGCAAGCCGAACTGAAGGATTCGCATAGCGTTGGCACTTGTAATCCTTCCGAAGTTTGTCGAAGTCGCTACGTTGGCGGTAACTGAAGAATTAGGCTGACCTAAATTCACATGATTCAGCACATTAGTTCCCTCCCCGCGCAAACTTAGTTTGAAGCGTTCTCCAAAATTGAAACTGCGTGTTAAAGCCAGATCGAGAGTTCGATAACCAGGACCATACAGGAAGTTGCGCGGCGAATTGCCGTCAACAGCAACACCGGTAACGACCGGATTCTGAGCAAAAGCATTGATATTAAACCACATATCCGCCGTCGGGTGAGCCAGATGCGGGTCGCCGATTAATCTTGCTCGGTCGGTGGCTGTCACTCCGTCAAGATTTGCATCGACATTTCCGTTCGTAACCGTAAACGGTCTTCCGCTTCGAGCTTTGTAAATCGGCGAAATGCTCCATCCATTGAGAATTGCTCTCGCAAAACGATTATCGCCTTTGTAGAAATCCGGTCGAAAAACCATGCTCAGGTTGAAAACGTGACGCTGATCCGTATCGGCATTGCCTTCCTCTTCATCCAGTCTGCTGTAGTTTTGCGCCAATCCTTGAGTCGTATTGTTAAAGAGTTCGGCGGAACTGGTGGTTTTACTCAATGTGTAGAAAGAGTTAAAAGTCAAAAGTCTACTGAACCGCATCGAGCCGATAATCTGCAAGCCGTTGTAATCGGCGTTTTGATCTGAATCGAGAACTGTTACCGCGCCGAATGCTGGGTTCGGTCGCCGCGCCAGAACATTTGCTCCCGCAGCCGTGGCGGTTGCAGTCAGCACCGGATAATTGACATCACGCCCGAACGGTAAATTGCGTGCGGCAGACCGCACATATGCCGCCCCGACCGTGATGTTTCTGGTAATCTCACGCTGCACCGAAATATTCGCCTGAAGAGTTTTCGGAAACTTAAAGTCCGTGGCGACGGCAAAAAAGCCTCCGCCGTTGGTAAAAGTTCCGTTATAGGGGAAAGGATTGCCTCCGACATAATTGTTATACGGACTGACCAGCGTTGCTCCGGTTCCGGTTCGATTAATATTGGTCAACGTCAGCCGGGTGGAGAAAGGCTGGAAATTAGTCATCGTATTCCATTCATTACCCGAAAGACTTCCATAAAACAATCCTATCGCGCCGCGAACGGATGTTTTCCCGTCGCCGAACGGATCGTAGGCGAATCCGACACGCGGCGAGAAATGACCGTAACTGACCGGAATTCCGCCTCTTTCGACACCGGGATCGCCGTAGAATAACGCGCCGACCGGAGCAATCGGATTAACCGTTGATTTTTGACCGGGAACATAATTGACAAACCGGTTTTGCGGATCGGTCGGCGGCGTTTGAACTTCCCAGCGAAGACCTAAATTCAAGGACAATTTTGAATTCACCCGGTAATCATCCTGGACAAATAACGCCGTGTAAAAGGTGTTCGTGTAGCCGGTCACGGGCGCGTCCTGGGTTACTGCGCTGGGAATGCCAAGCAGAAAATCGGCGAGCGCGTTTCCCGAAGCCGTATTATTAAATGTAAACACTCCATAGTTGTTGAGCAAAGTTTCCTGAATATCTTTATTGAGTGAAACTTCTCCGCCGAATTTGAGCGATTGATTTCCCTTGTTCAAACTGAAAGTATCGCGGATCGAATAAAGATTTGTCCCCGCCGTCGGTCCGCCAATCGCATTAGACAAGGTGAAATAGCCGTTCACCGTAATTTGCGGCAGCGAACCGATGCCCTGCGTTGCAAACGACGAACCCAGATCGCCGAGCGTCGTCTCCGGCACGTTCAGCCGACCGCCGAAGTTGCGGGTGTAGGTAAGCCAGATTTGATTGACTTTGTCGGGCGAGATGATCCAAACATCGCTGAGATTTACATTGTGTTGCTGCCAGGTGTAATTTTGCGTCGCCCACGGTAAATTACCGCTACCCGGAAAAACGGTCGTGCTGCCGGAAGTATTAAAGTATGTGAAAGATAAACGATGCGCGTCGGTCAACTGATGATCTACCTTTGCTAAATACTCGTTCGTGTTATACGGATTGGAAATATTACCCTGCCATCTGTTGCCGGGTAGATTGGGGAGAGGAATATAACTGTTGATGATCTTAACTGCCACCGGGTCGAGGCGAGTGCTAGGGATTACACCATTTGCAAAAAAAGTCGCTGTTGCCAGACTCGTGCCGGTTCTCGGATCTTTGGGCTTAGTCCCGGATGATTGGCTAAAATCACCCATCCGTTCGAGAGCCGACGGAACAATCGCATTGTTTAAAAAGGTACTCGTAACTTGCCGCAACCCGGAATAAGTAAAAAAGAAAAATGTTCGGTTACTCCTGATCGGTCCGCCGACTGAGCCGCCAAACTGATTGCGATGATAAGGCGGTTTACTAACCAGCGAACCATAATCATTGGCATTAAACGCATCGTTTCGGACGAACTCATAAAGCGAACCGTGAAAATTATTCGTTCCCGACTTGGTAATAATATTGATAATGCCGCTGGCGAAGCGACCATATTCGGCATTGTAGCCGTTGGTCGTAACCTTGAACTCTTGAATCGCTTCCGGGTTTGGAGCGACGTTTCCAGTATTACGCAAGTTGGTCATATTAACCCCGCCGTCCAGAAAATAATTCACCGAGCCGGTTCCGCCGTCAGTTCCGCCGTTGATCAGCGTTCGCTGCTCGGGAAACCCAAGGCTAAGATTACTGGTGGTCGGGGAAGCAGTCGCCACACCCGTATTGTTTGATTGAACGCCGGGCGTTAAATCGAGCAGCGCATAAACATTGCGCTCGACAAGCGGGAGATTGACGATTTCCTGCGATTGAACGGTGCGCCCCAATTCGGCGTTGCTGGTATTGACTTCCGGCGGCGCGCTGGTGATGGTGACTTCTTCGCTAACCGCGCCGACTTCCAATGAAACATCCACGCGGGCAGTATCGTTGACCTGTAAAACAATGCCTTCACGGTTTGCCTTTTTGAAGCCGGAAGCCGCTGTAACTTCAACTATATAGTTTCCGACCGGAAGAAATTCGATTCGGTAGCTGCCGTCTTCATCGGAAACTACGGTGCGGGTAAGTCCCGTATCAACATTACGAGCCGTCACATTCGCCGCAGGTATCTGTCCGCCGCTCGGGTCCGAGATGGTTCCGACAATCGTTGCTGTGGTGACTTGCGCGGCTGTTGCCAGCGGAATAGCGAGCGACATCACAAACACGGCAAATATTGCCAACCAACGATTTCGATAAATATTTTTCTCCAGCATCAAAATTCTATCAAAATGTTCCATTTCTTTATTTCTCCTTAATATTTTTAGCAATTTCCGCAAATACCTTTCGGGTTCGATACTTTGCAAGTTACGTAGTTCTGAAAGAACCACGGCACAGAAAAATTCACTCATATATACGAAAGTTTATTTTCATTCCGAGCGCGTTTTTTGATCGGTTGACATTTGTCTCGATTTAGCTTTAATAAAATTCGCTCGAACTATCGTAACGATTCATTGTGCTTTAAGTTTTTAATTTATTTATTTCCGTATTATCTTCGCGGCGCGAAAGAATAATTTGAAAATTTCATTTCTTTTGGATTTGCATTTTGATTGCAAATCTCGTTTTGGTTGTTTTGTCCTTGGTTGAGATCGCCAACCGGACTCCGCGTTCTTCGCGCTCGCCTTTGTCAACGCTTCCGGGCTTGCCCGGCGCGGTCAAAATATTCTTTTCAATGACGGTATTTGTTTGAGCGGGTTCTTCGATTTTAACTAAAAGTCTTGATTTTTCACCCGGTTCAAAAATGAAATTATTATTAGAGCCGTTTTCGATCAGATTATCGGCGTGCAGAAAAAATGTGACGGTTTCCGGTTTATCAGTTGCAATATCGTCCGTCACCGCAAAATCATTCGGCGCGGTAAATGTAAATTGGCGGACAAAGTTTTTGACTCCGACTTCGGGTTCATAAGCGGCACTTAAATCAGCTGTGATCAAGACTTTTTTATCGTTAAAACTTACATTTGTCAGACGGATTTTATTTAATCTTTCATAAGGAATTCCGGCGAAAACATCGTGTCCTGCTCCTTCCTTGTTCTGTCCTTTGCCGTCAAAAATAATCGTGTTGTGATTTTCGGTCAGCGGAACTCCGGCATAGCCCGTATCGCCCGTCAGATATTTACCGTTTGCCCAAATAATAAACGAACCCGCATCGGGATGCGCGTGTCCGCTCGATAAACGCCAGTCGGGAAATTTTTCGAGTTTTTCGAGAGTTGAATGTCCTTCGGGCGGTCCGACTTTAAATGAAAATGCGGTCGCGTCGTCGCCCCAAGAACTGCGCCAGTAAACGACATCGTGATCGGGAAAATAATGCCATTTTTCCTGCTTTTCAATCGGGACGGATTTTATTTTCGGGTCATACCAGATAAACGTCCAGAGTTCTTCGGCATTGACCTGTCCTTTCGATTTGAGCCAATCGGCAACGCCTTGCGCTTCGCCGTTATTGTAGCGGGCGGCGAGATTATAGAGAATGCTGTAATTCGTGCGAAAATGTCCGTCAACTCTTTCTCTTTCGTAATCGTCGCCTTTGCGCGAACGGGTAATATTGCCTGCATAAATGTCTCCGTAATCAAAGTTAAATTCTCCGCCCGGCAGAGTGGCGTGGGCGACGTAGGCAGGCGCGAGCTTTAAGCCCGGAGTGACATCGTAAAGATTTTCACCGGTCGCGTGAAGCTGCGCGTCCATATAATGCACAAGCCAGGGAGTCGAAAAAATCCAATATTCCATTCCTTCATAGTAATAGCCGTCGTCGGAATAGGTCGCCAGAACACGGTCGTAAATTGCCCGCGACAAAGCCGCCCAATCTTTTGCGTCGGGCGTTTCGCCCATCAAAGCGTAAGCCGTGATTGCCAGTCCGCTGATCGGAATAAATGTGTGATTCTGCGAGTAGGCGTAAGTTTTGCCCGGTTTCGGTTTGAAAAATTCATACATCAATTTCGCCTGCCGGACGAGCTTCGTTTTATATTTATCGCGCTCGGCTTGCGTTAAATCGTTGTAGAGCAAGTCGTATCCCCAACCCATTCCATATAGCAGATGTCCGGCGGCGAGATCAACGTCCGGCTTGTTATATGAATAGCCCCAAACGTTATAAGAAACCGCTGCATCCATATATTTTTTTGCGGCATCGAGGTATTTTTTGTCGCCGGTGATTTTATAAACCAAAGCGGCTTCGGGAATTCCGAGTCCGACTTCGTTCTGCGCGCGACGCTCTTCGGCTGGCGGCGGCGGCGGTTCGATTGTTAGAGCGCGAACGCGGGACACGGCAATGTTCCACAATTCCGACTGCGCTTTTGTTTTCGCTTTGAGCGCGTCAATCTCGCCTTGCGTTATAAATACGCGCGGATGAATGCCTTCGAGTTCTTTTTTCAAACTCGAATTTCTGGTTCTCATTAAATTGACGAGCGGATGCTCGCCTTTCAGTTTTTTGCCCGCCTCGCGTTCGGATTTCAATTCCTGCGCGTCCTGCGTAAAAACGGATGAAAATAAAAACGAGATGATTAATCCGATCAATGTAAATTTTTTCATACTGATAATTTTCGAGATTTTTAAATGAAAATTCGCTTTTAATCCATTAACATTCCACCGTTGATTTCAATCGTTTCGCCGCACAGATAGCTCGCCGCGTCGGAAGCCAGAAATGCGATGACCTGCGCGACTTCTTTCGACGAGCCGACTCTGCCCATCGGGATAATATTATTGGCGAAATTCGCCATCGCCTCGGGTGTCGAAAATGTCTCATGAAACGGCGTGTCAATCACGCCGGGCGACACGCCGTTGACGCGAATTCCCTGATTCGCAAACTCCTTTGCTAATCCTTTGGTCATCGTCAGCATCGCGCCCTTAGCCGCCGAATAATGAATCGAACCGAGCGCACCTCCGTTTCTGCCCGCAATCGAGGTCACGTTGATAATCACACCCGCGCCTTTTCCGAGCATTTTCGGAATGACCGCTTGAGCGGCGAAAAACGCTGATTTGACGTTGAGCGCGAAAACTCTATCCCAACGCTCTTCAGTCAAATCGGCAGTCTTCAGCCGCTCGACCAACGAACCGGCATTGTTGACTAAAATATCAATCGCACCCAATTTTTTTTCGACTTCATTGATCATCTTTCCGATTTCCGAATTTTTCGTAACATCGGCTTGAACGGCAACGGCGCGGCGGTCGGTTTCGACAACGCTCTTCCCGTCGGCTCCGCTCGTCGCGTAAGCCGCAGTTCCGACTCCGCCGATTGTCGCGACTGCCGCTTCCGCGCCCGCTTTATTTTTCAAATAGCTAACCGCGACCTTTGCGCCGCACTCGCCGAAAAACTCAGCCGTTGCTCGCCCGATGCCCGAGGACGCGCCCGTAACGAGAACGACTTTGCCTGTAAAATCAAAAAAATTCTGCATAATTTTCTCCTGTATTTATCAATGTTTTATGTATTTTCGGCTAATGAAACCTTTTGAATATTACCCGCCAGCGCAAACAGTAAAATTGTGCCTAAAGGCGCAAGCAAACCCGCGATAATTAAAACCGGCGTGTATGAAAACTTATCTACGATCAATCCGGTCGAATAAGTGAAAATGATCGAGCCGATTCCCGCGCCCATTCCACCTAACCCCGCAATCGAGCCGACCGCCGATTTCGGGAAAAAATCCGAAGGCAGAGTTTGCACATTGTTGATCCAAACTTGAAAACCGAACAGCACGACGCTGATTAAGCCGAGCGCGAGCATTGCATCATTAACGACGGCGGCGGCAATTCCGGCGGGCATCAGCAGACATGAAACACCGATAATCGCTTTTCTGGTTTTATCCACCGACCAGCCGCGCCCGATCAAAAATTTAGCGAGCCAGCCTCCGAAAAGACTACCCAAACCAGCCGCCACAAACGGCAACCACGCAAACGCTCCGATTTGTTTCAAATCGAAACCGCGCACATCGAACAGATATTTCGGCAGCCAGGTGATATAAAGCCACCACACTGGATCAACCAGAAAACGCGCCAGCACAATTGCCCACGTTTCTTTATATTTCAGCAAACTTGCGTAAGTCAGCGACTTTTCGAGCGATTCTTCAATTGTTTCGCCTTCGGAAATTAATTCTCTTTCATGACTGGTCAGCCACGGATGTCTATCGCGCGATTGATAAAAAGCTAGCCAGAACACGAGCCAGATAAAACCTAAAACGCCTGTGAAAATAAACGTCGTTTTCCAGCCGTAATTCAATTGCAGCCAAATGATCAGCGGCGGCGCGACAATTGAACCGAGCGCAACGCCGGAGTTGAAAATTCCTTGGGCGAGGGCGCGTTCTTTTTGCGGAAACCATTCCGCCGAAACTTTCGCCGCACCAGGGAAATTACCCGCTTCCCCGAATCCCAAAATGAAACGAAATGCGCTCAAATTTCCGATTCCGGTCGCAAATGCATGCAGCATCGCGCCGATTGACCAAACGACGACCGAAAAAGCAAAGCCTATTTTGTTTCCTACACGATCGTAAATTTGCCCCGAAACCGCTTGACTCAAGGTATAAGCAACCAGAAACCACACCGTGATCGTGCCGAATTCAGTATTCGATAACCCTAAATCTTTGGTAATCACGGGCGCGAGGGTAGCGATGGTATTGCGATCAATATAGTTAATGACAGTAATCAAAAAAATCAATCCGATAATCAGCCAGCGCAGATTGCCGAGTTTGAAACCGCTCGTTTCTTCAAATTTGTCTTCAGCTTTGATGGCTTTCATTTTTAATTTCCTTCGAGAGTTGATTTCGGCGTTATTCTATTATCTCATTTGCGCTCGGTTGCGCGTTCGGCTGTAAATTTTTCGAATTATCATCGCCATTCGTTAAAACAATTTTTATTTCGCCCGCTGTTCTTTCGATTTACGGCGTTTGTGCGTTACCACTTATCAAATACTTTTATAAAAACGGATAAATTAAATTAAATTCAATTTTGTGTTATCGTTAACAGATAAATCAATAAAAATCCGCTGTTTGAAAACGTGCGAATTTAAATTTTCATTTTTTTCTTAATCCTGTTGATTCACGAACAATAAGTTCGCAGTTTAAGGTACGTTCCCGTCGCGGAATTCTTTCGCCGGACTTAATTCTTTCGAGCAACATTTCAGCGGCAAGCTGTCCTTCGATTCTCATAGGTTGACGGATAGTCGTTAGAGGCGGCGACAATCGCGCTGCCAGAGGAATATCGTCAAATCCTACAATGGCAATCTCTTCGGGAATTTTCAATCCAGCCTCGTTAATCGCGCTCATCGCGCCGATTGCGGTAAAGTCATTTCGCGCGAAAATTGCGGTCGGCGGACTTGGCAACGACAAAAGCCGCTTCATTCCTTCAAAACCGATTTCCTCGGTCGAATAACCGGGTACGCCCGAAACGTCTTCGTTTCGCCCCGTAACCAGCCTTTCGTCAATCTTAATCTTGTGCTGTTCGAGCGCGTTCAAATAACCCTGCAATCTTTTCAAATTAGAACCGCTTTTTAAATTCGCGCCGATAAAACCGATTCTTTTATGTCCGAGATCAATCAAATGTCGCGTCGCGTCAAATCCGCCTTTTAAGTTGTCGGGGGAAACAAAATCGACATCTTCGTTTATGAAATCTCGTCCGATGACAACCACCGGAATATGGCTCTCAACAATTCCACGTAAATATTTATTACCGTCTTCATTCGCACGGGTTGCAACTATAATCCCGTCAACGCTGTGGTTAGCGAGCGATTCAAAAGCGACAATATCTTCTTTCGCGCTGTGTTCGCTGATACATATAAAAAGATTAAAACCGCTGTTTAATAAAGTTTCCCGAACCGACCGCGCCAGTTCGGTTGAATAAGGATTCGAAATATCGCCCAATACCAGCCCGACAGTTTCGGTAAACTGACGTTTTAAATTTCTTGCTAAACCGTTTCGCCGGTAGTTAGTTTCTTTAACCACCTGCAAAACCTTTTCGCGGGTTTCTCCGCTTACATAACCGATTTCATTGATCACTCTCGAAACAGGCATCGGAGTTACACCGACAATTTCGGCTATGTCACTAAGTGTAGTTTGTTTCTTTTTAAGATACTTTGAATTCAAGTCTTTTATTTTTAACGATAACTTATTTGTAACATCAAAATAACATAAAATACAAGTTTATATATTGAGTATATTTATTAAATTAACTTCATTATTTAAAAAGTTTACAGTGTTAGTAAAAGCCTACTGGGGAAAATTCAAAATTAATAAAATCGCTCAGATGTCAAATCGGCTCAAAATTTGAATTTATAGCCATCTTAATAGGATGTAACTTTATAGGTCAGCTTCAATCACACATTACTACACATCAATTTGTAAGCATCTTAATTTGTCAATATTTTGTTACCGAAAGAACAATGCTTTAACTATGTTAAAAATTATTACATTGAAACTTAAGGATTTACAGTTTCTCAATAGCTTGTCGGCTTTTTCTATAATCTTGTAAGGGTAACAAAGAAACTTTCTCAGCAGAGCTTGAGGTTCTTTTTTGAAAGCGATAGGAATTTTATTTCGAGACAATTTCAAGTCCCATACTTTTTACTTTCGATGGTATTTCGAGCGGCAATTCCAAGATGTCACGCACGAGGACTTCAAGGAACACATTTGCGGCATTGGAGTACGCATCCAGCACATGCAGAGGCGGCTCCATTACGCCTCTCTCCCATTTAGAGACATAATCACGCCCGAACTCTTCATCGAGTCCTAATCGCCTCAACATTCCATTTTGGGACTCATTCAAGCGAAATCGAATTTCCAGTAATTTGGAAGCTAGTTTTGTCGGGCTTTTTCTTTTGTGAAGAACTTTATTTGACATATCAGGAATTGCCCCCTGATATGTCGTTTTGACTTATCGCCTCAAATCTAGGTAAGTTCTTATCTAGTAATAATATTTCAACGAACTTTCCCAAAAGAGCAGAAACTGACCTTTTGGAAACAGCAAGCATTATGCTTTTTTACCTGCTGTCATAAATTCTATTTAAGCGTTGAAAACCTAAATAATTTAACTGGCTGATTATAGAGTATTTTCAATATCCGTTGAAGTTCAGAGTAGTTTAAGAATAATTCCGCCAGTTGTATCAAGTACGATTCATAGACATTTACAAATGTGATTTTGATTAAGTACTAGATAATTTCTCTTAATCCGAAGCTAATAATTATGAACCCGCAAGACCGTAAATTTATCATTGCTTATGATTTTCTGAATCCGAATCAATCAATGCTTTTAAGTCGTGAATTGACTGACGTACCAGAAGAAGCTTTGTCTAAAATAGATGTCCGCCGCTTCATCGGGCAGGGAATTTGGATTTGCGAAGCTGCGATAATTGAATTACTTCAAGATGCAGAAGATTTATCCTGCGAAATAGCAACTGACGGAAACTCAATAGTTTTCGAGGTTAAAGAAATTCTCAAGTGCTTTCCTGTTATCGAAGGTAAAGTTGAACCTGGAATATACGAATTTTATCAGAGCGAAGGAGATTACTATGAAATCAAGGATGCGCTTGCATTGTCCGAATTTTTCGACGAAGAACCTAATTTTCAATATGAAAACGAAAAGTTTATCTGTCGCCCTGATGGTATAGGTTTATATAGTATTGAAGAAGGCAAAGAAGTATTCTTCTATCAAAGACACCCGCTAACATTCTTTGATATCTATTGTCCGCTCTGCCAGCAAAAAGTAATGACCTATGAAACTGAGTCTTATTTATTTCGCTGCCAGCCATCTTCTTTGTCTTGTCCGCATTATATTGGCTACGCGGGTTGGGTTTTCACCGGTTATGAAACTGAAGAATTAAATGAGTTAAATATAAATTACAAACTTGTTGGGGATAACTTATACTTTGAAACTTCAAAAGGGTGGCAAAAGCCGATTATTTACACTCCGTCTTATGATCCTGTAAATTCATACTGGAACGGTTTTCTCGATGAAAGTAACTTTGCCTCGCACTTCTTCTTTATGGAATCTGAACCGAAATTTTGGATTAAATAATGTTAGATAGGAGAGAATCGCCGATTTAAAAATTTTGAGGAAATTTATTGCGAAGGTTAATCCACAATCTTAACGGTTATTCTGTAAATTAACGCATTCGGATCAGTGTTGATTTGAGACAGGGAGCATTATCAGATTAAGCATTCGGTAAATTTCACTATCGTATTTTGAGTAATCTAATGAAATTAAAATTTTCAATTAGCGACGGTCACTTATTATGCTCTTAGGTAAACCAGTATTGTGCTTAAGCGATGCTCAATGGCTTCAAATAATAAGATTCCTTTCGCAACCCGCGGAATATTATCTTTACGCTGAGGAGCGCTAAAACAATAGAAAAATAGGGAAAAGCGAGCAGCAAAAGAGAAATTGGAATCCATTTCAGTTCAGACGAAATGACTGATGCTGCAATTATAAACAAAACGGGCGTGAGAATCTTGTTTACCAAGATAAAGCCGCTTGCAAACGCGCAAATCTTAGCTTTTTCTATAAGCCAGCGAGCATAACGTCTATCGAACGACAGAGCGACTATACCTAAATATATTGCTCCTATTATACTCATTGCGGCTAATTGGAAACCAAACGCGCTATTGATGCCTGTCGCTACATTAATATATGCTGCATCAGCTCCCATTCCGTAGAGAGTTAAAGCAGAAAAGGCGGTCGGGAGAACGCTCCATTTAATACTTCCTCTCAAAATTATTTTCGTCTCTTTAGTGTTTATCATAAAATCACATTTTACTAATGATATAAATAATTAACAATAAAATTTACCAGTTTTAATAAGGAAAGTGGATCGACTGTAAATAACACCGCTTTTTTCAAGGTTTTCCACCCAACTAAATTGTGTGGACGAAATTAGCTGGTTAGATGGACAAGTAGCGGAAAGAAGAAGCTGATATAACGAAATCACCTAAATCGGAAATGCCAAAAATTAGGAATGTCCAAATGCGAAAGCGTTTTTGATTCTAGGTTGATTGAAGGTTGGATAGATAAACAAGGCAATCGACAGAGACATTGACCTCGCCGATTGTCTTGTTTATTTTTGTCTCTTAATGGCTTTGCCTAAAAACCGCTTAAAATTTCCGACTTTTTGGGCAAACCCCCTCTTAATTTACAAGCGATCCTACTGGCTAAATATTCAATCGGAAGACTCAATGGCTGACATAGATATTGACGGAGCGTTGTGCGATCACGCTTCCGTTTGCATCCTTTGCCACGAAATTGACGTTATAAGTACCAGTTCCACGCCACGTCCATCCAGACAAATCAACATTCGCTTCCTTGTGGGGCGCGTCCTGATAATTGTCGATCATCGGCACTAACGCGCCACCGTCAACCTGCCAGCTCATCGTGTATTGCGACAAGTTGAGATTATTGACTACTGCCTTGAAGGGCTGCGTACCGGAAACTTGTGCGCCATCAGTTACCCACCAAACATTTATGTCGTAAGCGGGAGCCGGCGGCGCAGACGGGTTGACGTTAATGATCGTTGCGCTGTCGTTCCAAGAATAATTTACTGCCCAATCGTTCCGAAATATGCCGACCTTAACGGTATATTGACCGGCGGCAGCTGGAGTCCAAGACGGCGCGTAAACGCGCGAATTGCCTGCGGTAAAATCCTGATGTTCATAAAAATACTGGAACGCTCTCACGCCCGCCGAATCATAGACTTCGACATCCACGATGACATCCGATGCTGCGCCGCCGGAGTTGTTCACCGTCGCGGAAACGGAGACCGGCTGATTTAAAGTCGCCAGGTTCGGCGCGGCGGAAGCCGTCGCGGAAAATGCGGGAGATGAGGCAGGTGGAGGAGGCGAAGCACTGCCGACGTTTACGACGAGCGCGGCATCATTCCAATGATAGCTGGTTAACCAATCGGCATTAAAAACGGCGGTTTTGACCTTGAATTGACCTGCCGACACCGGTGTCCAATTCAAAGTATAGACGCGTGTTTGCCCTGAACCGAAATCCTGATGTTCCGTGAAACTTTGAAATACGCGCTGATTGTTCGCATCATAAATCTCCGTGTCGGCAATGACGTTTCCGGCACTCGAACCCGATGTAAATGAAACCTGAACGGCGACGCTTTGATTGACGACGGTGGAATTAGGAGTAGCGGAGGCGGCACTGGTAAAGTTCGGAGCGGCGGGTGTCGGAGTCGGCGTGGGAGTCGCACCGCCGGGCATTTGATAATAAACAGTCAAGGTCTGCGTCGCGGCGTTCTGCGACGGACTGTTATCCCTGGCGATGACGGTAATGGTATTAGCGCCGGAGTTAAGCGTTATGGAATGACTCCAATTAGCCGTCGCCGAAACGCTCGCCGTATCGTTAGAGGCGCGAACGCCGTTTACCGTGACCGAAGAAATCCCGCTTTCGCCGCGCCCGTAATCTGACGCAGTGCCGGAAACGGTAATCACGCTGCTGTTAAAAGTCTGACCATTAGCCAGACTAGCAACGGTCAAATTAGGAGCGAATTCATCAACTGCGCCGCCCTGATCGCCGCCGCTCGAATCAGCCGTCAGTTTAATATAATCTATCCCGATAGAATCGGTATTCGTGCCGCTACGACCGGATTCTGCCGGATCAAGACGAATTCCTGTAATCTTGCCAGTCCACTTTGAGTTGACGCTCATCGGCACAGAATAAACTCTAAAGTCGGCGTTTCCGCATAAGTTACAGTTTGCAACCGTAAACGGCACTCGTTTGTCCGGCGTATAAAGATTCTCCGTAGCGGTTTTAAAGTAAATTGCACCGATTCCGTCCGGCGCGTTGCTGGCGAAGCGCAATTTAACGTAGGGAAGCGCCGCGGCGTCCACGTAAATATCCGGGCTGAAAAGATATGGGTCGGTTGTTTGCGGATCATCGAACAAATTGCCGCCGGTAACCGACGCGGCTTCGATATGGATCAGCGTCCAGCCTTCAAAATTGTTCGCGCCGCTAAAATTCCAAAAAGCGTAATCGTTTCCGATAGCGGTCGAACTGGAATTTATAAACCACGTCGGGTCAATATAACCGTAATTGACAGCACTTGATGGCGTATATCCCCAATATTGACTGTTGCCCGACGGATTGGACGGATTGTGTAAAACGGCAGCGGCTTTAATTTCAAAATGCAGATGCGGCGTGCTGCCCCAATAATTGGATTGACCGTAGCCGGTCGAACCCATCGTTCCGATTTTTTGTCCCTTAACGACCGCTTCGCCGACGTAAAGACCGGATATAACGCTATCCTGATGAGCGTAGAGCGAATATAAATACTGAACACCGCCCTGTACATTGACTATTTTGTGTTCAATAATCACCGCGTTACCCATGCCGTGATCCTGACTGCCGTTATAGGTAATGCTTACGATTTTTCCGGCATTGGTTGCCAGAATATCTTTATTCCCGTCGGTTGCGTGATAGTCAATTCCGGTATGATACTGCCCGCTCACGGCGCACTGCGTGTCGTTAAAAACGCAAACAATCGTTCCGCCGTTGAGCGGAACGCGAAAACGCGCGTCTTGCGCGGAAAATGGATGGTTGAACAGAGCGGTAAAAAACAATACCGCGAAAAAGAAAGTAATTTTTGACATAAATAAAGTTCTCCTTGTCTAATTTTTTATTTTTCAAACGAAAATTTCCAAAACTTGAAAACTTCTCGAATGTGAATAAACTCTAATATGAGCAGCAACTATTGGTCTTTAAGAAATGTTTAAGAAATTATTAAGAAGCAGTGGTTAATTTATATATCTACAAATTCGAGAATTCCGCCCTCGGCGGTAAATTCGAGCTTCACGAAGAAGACGAAAAACTCTACCGCAATCGGGAAGAAATCTTTTTAACCGATACAGAATTTCGGATTCTGCTGTTGCTTGTGCGGCGGCAAAACGAAGCGATTAATAAAAATGAATTTCTAGATGAAATTTGGGATATGAATTCAAGCGCCGGCGAGAGTAATGTCTCAGTTCATGTTCACAGTCTTCGCAAAAAATTAGGCGGCAGTCGTAATGCGTTTATTAGAACCGAGAAACATAAAAAAGGCTACATCTTTGTCGCGCCGGTTCAAAAACACAAAATAGCGAAGAATCCATCAGTCACTGATATTTTCGATCAGGATGAGAGCGATTGGGAGGAAGAGAGACGCAATTACGAAAAATCAACCGCCGCTGACGACGACGAACACGCGAAAATTGATGCCCCGCTGCAATTCGGAGTAAAAGAGTTCATCGCTGCTGCTTTAGGAATATTAGTCGCTGGCTTAATGTTCTCCGCGGGCTTTTATCTGCAAAATTGCATCGCCGACTGTTTTGAAGAAAATGTATATACTGCTTTAGCGAGCATTTTTTTCGCCATTCTAGCCGGTATTGCCGTGTTTCTTGAATGCGCGTATGAATTTGATAAATACGGTTGGCGGGCGGTGAAGATGTTGCCGTCAATTTTTCTGGTCGCCGCCGCTTCAATGTTTGCCGCGCTCTCGGTAGCCGGAAGTCAGCTACCCAAGAAAACAGGCTACGCCGTAATCGGCGGGAGTTTTATGCTCTTGTGTGGTGCCGTCGGCACTTGTTTTCTAGCCTCGTTTGTTCTGCCGGACAAACCGATAACCGCCGCTAAAATGCAGACTCAAGCGGCGTTCTCGGCGTTTTGTAAAAATGTTATGATTTATTTTTTCCCGGTTTACGCGATTTTCGGTGTATTGGTTTTCAGTTTAATTCACGGCTCGGCGGCAACATCGAAGAACGCCGCTTATCCAGTCGGGCTTTTTGTTGTTTTATTAGTATTCATCGTAATTTCGCACTTTTCGACTAATGTTCTATTGCAGAATCTACTAACACCAAACGATGGGGAGAAATATAAATATTACGGGTTTTTTTCTGGATTAATCTGGTTTCGGCAAGTTTTTTTATTCGGGACCGCTTTACTCAGTGTGTTGTATTATTTTAGTGTTGCTGTCAAATAAAGGTGGTGTTGCTGTAGTTAAAGAGTCGGATCTTTTATAGCTCAAATTAGACTGTGAATTGCTTGAGTCATAGTTTTACAGCAATTAGCGTCTGCTCTTTTCTGCCAACATATGTTTTTGGTTTGTGCTTTCTATTGACGGGTGGTTCTAGAATCCAAGATAGTTCCTGCTTACAACTTGTGTCTCGAATTGTGGGCTTTTGTAAAGGCGAATTTGATGGGTTTTTGGGCGGCTGAATAATAATATTTGGTCTATTTCCTAAGTTAGTTCTTGTAGACGGTTAAGTTAGAGTCTGATAACACTTGCTTGTAGGTTAATTTAAAAAGGTTAGGAGTAAGGATAAGAGGTTAGACTCTGAGAGAAACTTGTAACTAATTAATTTACAATAAATTATCAGACTCTCTGTAGGGATCGGAACTACCTAATGCGCTATTAATCTCACTACGAAATTAGGAAAATATTGTTTGGTAGGAATCAGAACTACCTATGGTAGGAATCAGAACTACCTATTTTTGACTCTTGTAGGAATCAGAACCACTCATTGCAGGAATCAGAACTACCCATTTTGGGATCATACAAGGCTTAATTCTATGGAAAAGTGTTCACCAAAAAGGTGAATAGGAATCAGAACTATCCATTAGTAGGAATCAGAACTACCCAATTTAGACTTGTGGTAGGAATCAGAACTACCTAAGTGAGAAGATTTCGACGAGGGTTCTGAAAAATTTGTGTAAATGGCAACAATCAACATTTATTTTAATGGAG
>CAXTMQ010000053.1:12462-20177 GCA_964245305.1 uncultured Pyrinomonadaceae bacterium | reverse complement strand
GCGGACGCGATACGAATGAATGACGATTGATTGAAAATCGGGATTGTTCCACGACGGTGCCGTTTTTTGAAATTCCGCTTCGGTAAAATTCCAGTCCGGCGACCAGACGCGCCAGAGTTCGCGGCACAATTCGTCACGCTTGACGGCGAGCGTTTCCGGTCCTTTGTCGGTGTTAAAATGCCATTGATACCAGTAGGCGCGAATCTGCGGAACGGAAAGCGGTTTGTCAGCCGCGTCCGGCAGAGCCGATTCGTAACCGACCGACGCGGCGACGATTCCGCGCAATCGTTCCGGGTAAAGAACGCCGAGCAGATAAGCGGCAATCGCGCCCCAATCGTGTCCGACGAACGTAAATTTATCAAGGCGAAGCGCGTCGGCGAATTCGATAATATCCTGCGCGTAAGCCGCGCCTTCGCCGCTTCGCATCGTTGATTTGTCGAGAAAGCGAGTTTCGCCGTAGCCGCGCGTGTAAACTGCTAACGTGCGAAAGCCTTTGTCCGCCAATTCATTCGTAATCGCGTCCCAAGTTCTCACATCGTCGGGAAAACCGTGCATCAAAATCACGGGCGCGCCGCTCGCGTCGCCTCTTTCCTCGTAAGCGATTTCGAGCAAGGATGTTTTTATTTTTTTCAGCATTTTATTTTTCCGCTTTTAATTTAACTTCACGGGCGTGCCGTCGATTTTCACGCGAAACAGATGATACGGCTTTTTTCGCAAATCGCGCCCGTCGTTATATCCGGCTTGGCGGTTTAATTGATTGCTCGTGAAATATAAATAGCCGTTCGACGCGATTGACATCGTATCCGCCCAAACCACTTTCGGGTCTTCGACGAGCGTCGTATATGCGCCGTTTGCGCCGCGCACTTTAATGCCGCGATTTTCATAATCGGTCGTGTAAATTCTGCCTTCAACGTCGGATTCCAAACCGTCGGCGGCAGGCTTCGCGCCTTCGTCACGGACGGCGGCGGCGACTTCGGTTTCTGACAAATTCGGATTCAAAAGCGCGTCGGTTGCGACGCTGTAAAGTTTGCGCGAGGCGAGCGGGCAGTAATAAATTTTCGAGCCGTCCGCGCTGATGGCGATGCCGTCAACTCCTAAACGAATGTGCATCGGCGGCTCGCCGGGTTTGCGCTGTTTTAAATCTTTACCTTCGACCGTCGCCGTGAAAAGCGGTTCCGGCGAAACGGACGGATGACCGTTCAGAACACGGCGCGATTGACCTGTTCCCAAATCAACGACGATCAGCGCGTTCGGTCCCGAACTGCTCGAATCGGTGATATACGCCGTGCCTTCCGCGCCTTTTCGCAAATCGAAACGAATGTCGTTCAAATAAGTCGTCGGCAAAACCGCGTCGGACGTATCGAAGCGAATCGTCTTGACGATTTTGTTCGTCTGCAAATCAACGCAGACGAGTTTCGGCGCGGATTTTGAGACAATCGGCATCAGATTGATGCTGCCCGTGTCGAGAATCCAAAGTCGGTCGTTCGGGTCAACGACAACCGATTGGACGGAGACGAAAGTGTCGGCGACGCGCGTTAAATCGAGACGATTGATGTTCGCATCCGGGAACGGGACTTCCCTGCCGTTTTTAATTTCGGCGACCGTGAATTCAACTCGGTCTTCCCAGCGCGGGTAGTTGACGAATATTCTGCCCGATTGGGAAACGGTGATGCCGGTCGGCATTTGATTTTGAAAAGCGAAAACCTGCTCGACGCGCCCCGCCGGACTTGCCCGACGAGTCTGCGCCGGCGCGCTCGGCGCGGCGAGCGAATCGAAAATAAAAAGCAGCGAAAATAAAACAAGCAGCCGTTTTGTTCTTTGAATTGTAATCGTCATTGATAACCTTCCCCTTGTTCGTCGCGTCCTTTGCGAAACCTCAGCACCCTTTGCGGTAAAGAAATTTCTTTACCGCAAAGGGCGCGAAGCACATTCGTTAATTGCGAAACGCCGTCCGCAGAGCCTTAAAAGCCTGCGCGTTCGCCGCTTTCGCACTGTCTAAAACCGCCGCCATTCCGAAGAATTCGTGCGCGACGTTCGGGTAAGTTTTCTGCTCGACCGACACGCCCGCCTCGCGCATTTTCTGCGCTAATAATTCGCCTTCGCTGCGGAGCGGGTCAATCTGCGCGTTGATGATGGTCGTCGGCGGCAAACCTCTTAAGTTTGCGCGAACGAGCGAAATACGCGGGTCGTTCGATTCGTTCGTCGTCGTCAGATAAAAGCTGTAAAACCAGGGCAGCTTCGGCGCGTTCAAAGTCAGCATCGGACTCGTGTTTTCACGAATCGAAGCGGCGTTCATATCGTTATTGGCAATCGGATAAACGAGAACCTGCGCGAGCGGCGTTTGAATGTTTTTGTCGCGCGCCATAATCGAGACGTTGCAGGCGAGATTGCCGCCCGCCGATTCGCCGACGACCGCAATGCGTTTCGCGTCGCCGCCGAATGTCGCGGCGTTCGCCAAAACCCATTGATACGCGGCGAAAGCGTCGTCGTGCGCCGCCGGAAATTTCGCTTCCGGTGCTTTGCGATACTCGACCGCGACGACAATCGCGCCCGCGCCGTTCGTCAAAGCTCTGGCTGACGAATCGTACGCGTTGATCGAAGCGATGACGAAACCGCCGCCGTGATAATACACGATGACCGGAAACGGACCCATTCCCGACGGCGTGTAAACTCTGCCCGCGATTTGTCCCGCCGGGACGGTGATCGTGATTTCCTCGACTTTGGCGACCGGCTCCGGCATCGGATAATTGCGCGTTTTCTTCTGGATCGTCTGCTTGAGCGCGTCGGGAAACGCCGGTTGATAACGCGCTTCGCCGGGCGTTAAGGTTTCAATCGGAATCGGCTTGAGCGCGGCGAGATTGTCTAAAACCTGCTGCATCTGCGCGTCGGGTTTCGCCGACATTCCGCCCATCGGGGCGGGTGTCGCGCGCGGCATCTGCGCCGTCGCTGTC
The DNA here is from genome assembly GCA_964245305.1 of uncultured Pyrinomonadaceae bacterium. Lineage (GTDB taxonomy): Bacteria > Acidobacteriota > Blastocatellia > Pyrinomonadales > Pyrinomonadaceae. The sequence goes on along the minus strand of CAXTMQ010000053.1, from coordinate 17,226 downwards.
TGAACTGCCGACAAAAAAATCGCCGCGGCGAAAATATAAATTGCCGCTGTAAAGCGATGATTTGATAACTTCATTTTGAAAATTTCCTCCTTGTTCCAAGCGTCAAAGCGCGGGCGATTTTTTATAAAATCAGCGTCCGCGCTTCGGCGAATTTTCTATGACCTGATAAACAATCCGGCGATTGACAAAACCTGCGCGCGCGTCAAAGGCTCGTCGAAAGTTTGGCTCGCCGCGTCTCTCGGCGTTCCGCCCGCGCCCGCGAAATCAATTCCGCCCTGCACGGTGTTTTCTTCGCCGTCATAAACGGCTTGCGCTTGCGGCGGCAGAGTGCCGCGCGAGTTGCCGGTAATCCATTCTTTCTCGCCGCGCAGACGACGAATCATCGCCGCGTGACGGGCTTCGACCGAATGAATCTGCAAAGCGGTTTGCAGAATCTGACCGTTCGACATCAAATTCGTCGCCTGACCTTTATAAGCGCGAACGCCCGTGTCCTCAAACGCCTGACTCAACGCCAGAAAAGTTTGATAATTTGAAAACACATCGGCGAAAGTGCCGCCCGCCGTAAAATCAAAGCGCGGTTTGGCGACGGCTTTGTTTCCGAGAACCGACCGCAGCAGTTTAACGTGCGCCTGTTCGTGATCCTGAAGCGTGTCGAAAACTTTGCTCGCGTCTTTCGGAATCAAATTTTTCGCTTTATTTCCGAGCGTGTAAAATTCGGCTTCGAGTTCTTCGAGCGTCAGCGCGAAATTCAATACATCAACGATTTGCTGCGGCAGAGCCGAGCTTTGACCGAAAGCATCTTTCGCCAGCATCGAAACGGCGAGCGGCGCGCTGAGTGCGCCCAATCCCAATTTTCCGGCACGCAGCAGTGCTTCGCGGCGCGACAATAATTTTGTTCTGATTGCGGGTTCGATGCCCGACATAATCATTTCTTTTTCTTGATTCATTACGGTTTCACCTCCGTTCCTTTCGGCAAGCGGCTGGCGTTAATCGGCGTTTTGACAAACGCGCTCGCTAATTTCAAAACTTCCGCCGGTTCGCGCGCCGCATCGAGCGCGTCGGGCGCGAAAAAGCCGCTGCGCGGTTTGATTAAATCTCTGATGACCGAAGCGTGGCGCGCTTCGATGGAAACGATTTTGCCGGAAATCGCCAGATTTACCGGGTCAACGAGAAGTTTGCCCGCGCCGTTATAGGCAGACGTGGCGAGATCGGCGAAAGTCATCGCCGTCTCCAGAACGCTGTCGCGTTTTTGGAAATTAACTTTGGAAAAATCCGTCTGCAAAGCCGGAATCGCGCGGCTGCCGAGCATCGCTTTGAAAAATTCGTTGTGAACGACTTCCTGATCGTGCAGCTCTTGGAAAATGCGCCGCTCGTCCGCCGTGATGCCGCCGAACGGACTCGCCAGGACTTGTCTCAGAAATGCGAGTTCGGCTTGTTCGAGCGCGAAGGCGTAATTCATAATGCCGACATCGCCCGCGCCCAAATCAACCGCGCCCGTTTGCGCGGCGACCGGCAAAGTCAAAAACCGCTCGCCGCCTTTCGCCGAAATGTGCCGTGTCGCGCCGTCGAGCGCGAGCGCGGCGAGCGAGCCGACGCTCAATTTCAAAAACATACGCTTGCCGTCCGAGACGCATTGCGCGTCCGACCGCTCGCGCGGATTCGTTTCATCTGTCATATATTCTCCTTATCAACCGTTTCCCCTTTTCTTCAAATTAAGATTGTCGCTTGCCGAAATTTCAAAACGATTCGGCGCGCCCGTTTTCTTTCACATCGAGCCGCCTTTGCGCCGCGCCATCGTGTTTAAGGAATCCTTAAATTCCGTCATATCTTTTTCGCTCGTCGTCCAGCCCTCAATGGCTTCGCGCGCCGGTTTATTGAGCCGGAGCGTGCCGTCCGCATCAATCGTTTCAACCCAAGCGGTCGGAATTTCGTGGTGCATATCGGCGGCGTTCGCATCTCTTTTTCGCAGTTTTATGCGGTCGCCGGAAGCGTGGTCAACCGTTCCGACGTGCTGCCCGTCCGAGCCGACGACTTCGGCGTGTTCCCGAATTTCCGAATGGCGTTTCTGCGGCAGCGAATTTTTTTGACCGCCGTCTTTTCTCCCGCCGCTCAAACGATATTTTTCGTCGCCGTCGCCTTTCGATTTGCCGCTCGCTTTGAGCAGCGCGGCGATGCCGAGACCCGCGCCGAGCAACAGCCCGGCGCTTATGAGCGGATGCAGATTCGCCTTCTGATACAAACTTTTTTCCATCACGAAACGCTCTTTCGCGCCGCGCTCATTCAGTTTCGAGTTAGTGTCGTATAAACCGTCCGCCCGCTTCGCTTGCGGCGGCTCGCCGGAATTCTGCGCCGAATTGAGAATCATTTCGTTGAATTTGTCATACGCTCGCGGCGTGTTCAGTGCCATCGAAGAATGCGCCTTCGCCATTCCGCCGATGAAGAAATCCCTTTTCGGATTTTCCGCGCAATATAAAATCGCTTCGGCGACGAGTTCCGGCGCGTAGAGCGGCGGCGGAAGCTGCGGCTCATACGGCAGATAGTTTTTCGCGTTTTCGGGAAACGGCGTATGTATCGCCGTCGGTTTGATGAGCGTTACCGAAATCGGCAATTCGTCGCCTTCGATTTCCATTCTTAAACCGTCGGTGAAACCTTTGACGGCGTGTTTCGAGGCGGAATAAATCGTTTGCAGCGGTACGGGCGCGTCGGACACTTCGCTGCCGAGATTAATCAGCGCGCCGCCGCGCGTTTTTAGATGTTCGACCGCCGCCTTCGAGCCGTTGACCACGCCCCAGACGTTCGTTTCAAACAGCCGCTTCAAATCTTCGGTCGGCACTTCCATCACGCGACCATAAATCGAGCCGCCCGCGTTATTCACCCACGTATCGAAGCCGCCGAAGTTTTCCTTCGCCGCATCGGACGCGCGCCGCGCGGTTTCTTCGTCCGCCACGTCGCCCGCTACATAAACTGCTTTTGTCGCCGCCCCGTCGCCAGCGTTTATTTCATCAGTCAACCGGCGCAAAGCGTCTTCGTTGCGCGCCACAAGAACCAATTTCGCGCCCGCTTCCGCCGCAGCGCGCGCCGTCGTCAAACCGATGCCCGAAGTCGCGCCCGTGATAACTATCGTCTGTTCGTCTAATTTTTTTAATTTCATTGTCCTTTTTCTCCCTTGTTCGATTTACCGTCCGGGATTTTATGCTTCCCGGCAGTATCGGTTTTAATTATTTATTTCTGCATATAATGTTGCCGAAACGATTCTTCGCTTTCGTTTAAAAAGCGTCTGTCAAACTTTTCTAATATCAACGATGACGAACGCCGCGTTTGCTTCTGATTCCCGCTCCAAGACGCGCCTAATTTAACCTTGACGTTAGAAACGCTTTCGGAGAAACGACAATCGAAATCGAACTTCTCCGACGGATTCGAGTCTTGCAGAAAGAATTTTATGCGGCGGCGCAAATCTTCGATGTTTTCAAATCCGGCGATGTCGTAGAAATTATTTCCAATAAGTTCCGCCTTCGGCTTAAAATAACCGTCGCTCGAATGCGCGCCGCAATAAACGATGCGCCCGCCGCGGTCGAATTCGTAAACCCCGCATAAATTCAAAACACTAAGGTCAGATTGATAATTCATTAAAATTCTCCGAAGCCGAATTTAAACGGTAAAAGCCGACTTCCACATTCTTTTCAGCAGCCAACGACGGGCGACGAGAATGATAAAATCCGTTTCTTCGCAATCAATCGAATCAAAGCGTTCGGCGCATTTCCAGAGGTCGAGAAAAATTTCCAGCGTCGCCGTTTCCGCTTCTTCGCGCGAGTCGGTTAATTGTTTCGCCAACGCCCAAACCAGATTTCCGTGCCGGTCGAGGCATTCGCGGACGGCGATTTTATCGGCATTGGAGATTCGCTGAAAAAGCGTCGCGGATTTTTGTCCGGCAATCGTTTGATTGGCGGAATTCTCCTTTGTGCGGCTCGGTGAAGCCGCTTTGTTCAGCGAATCGAATGCTTTGCTCAACAGCATAAATTACAATCAAAATAAAATGCTTTTCACGTCTTTACTCAATAATTTGCGTCCGCGTTTTTCCTGTTGCCGCCGTCGTTCCTTTCGCGCCGTCGCCGAGTTCCTGCGCCTCGAAACGAGTGCCTTCGATATGTTTCGGCTCTGACGCGAAGCGGTCAAAAAGCTCTTGCGCCGCCCGACATTCGGCGACGAGTCTGCCGCCCTCGACGCGCGCCAAATCTTTTCTGACGAGCCATTTCACCGTTTCCCAAACGCCGTCTTCGCGCTGCCCGCCGACGCGCTCGATTCCCGTTTTCTCGCCGACATCCCGCGACCGAAATGTTTTATATGCTTGTTTCGGTCTGACTTCGATATGATAAAAATCGCCCGTCCCGAACTCGTCCGGCGTTTTTCCTGTATCGTCTTTCGGCTTTATCGTCTCCATTTCACCCCGCTTGATTTTCTGCTTTTCTACTTTTCCATTTATGGACATCCAGCCTTCACGCCGATTTGCCGCGACTTCGGTGTAAAATTCGCGCCGACAAAGACGAAGCAAACTACCGTCAATAAAAATAAAAACAGGTAAAAAATGGGAGAGCTTTTAAAAACGCTCTCCGCTCAAAGTTGAACCAGAAGACGAACGAATTCCCAAATCGCCGCGCTTTATTCTCGTTCAAGAAAAATTCCTGTTTCAAAAGAATCAACTTGATAAGTTTATTTATCGCATTTAGAAAATATTTCCTGAATCGGGAAGAAACGAAAAATCGGATA
>CAXTMQ010000053.1:0-12362 GCA_964245305.1 uncultured Pyrinomonadaceae bacterium | reverse complement strand
CGAAAAATCGGATAGGGAAATTTCCGACAGACTAATTTTTAGAAAGATTTTAACCGCGAAATAACACCAAGCAACACTAAAAATTTTTGATTTATTTCGTGCTGTTTCGTGTCGTTTCGTGGTTAAAATCTTCTCAATTTTCCTGCATCCAGCCTTGCAGAATGGCGTAGCTGATAATGTCTTTGCGGCTCGTGAGATTGAGTTTTTGCCGGGCATTGGCTTTGTGCGTCTCGACGGTTTTGACCGAGATGTCGAATTGTTCGGCGATTTCCTGGTTGTTGTAGCCGAGCGCGATGAGGCGCAGGATTTCCGATTCGCGCGCCGAAAGTTTCGCGCCGCTTGTGTCGCCGCGCAGTCCACCGGCTCTTTCGGCGTAGTCATCGAAGACTTTGCCCGCGATTGCCGGGTCGAGATATTTGCCGCCGCGAGCGACGGCGCGCACGGCGCGGAGCAATTCGGCGGACGCGCTCTGCTTTAAAACATAGCCGGATATTCCGGCTTGGAGAAGTTCCTGCAAATACGCTTCGTCGGTGTGGCGCGTCAAAGTCAGGATTTTAATGTCGGGCATTATTCTTTTGAGCTTCGCCGTCGCCAGCAGTCCGTTCAGTTCGGGCATCGAAACGTCCATCAACACGATGTCCGGCTTTAATTCTTCGGCAAGGCGAATCGCTTCGCGCCCGTCGCCCGCACAAGCTGCGACTTCCATATCATCTTGCGATTCGATTATCAGCCTGATTCCGTCGCGCACCGTTTCGTGGTCTTCGGCAATCAAAATGCGAAGTTTTTCCATAAAATAAGATTTAACCACGAAAATACACGAAACTACACTTAATAAAAATCAAAAAAACTTCCGGCTGTTTCGTGTTATTTCGTGGTTTCAGTTTTGATTGGAACGCGGACGTGAACGGTCGTTCCCTTGCCCGGCGCGGATTCGATGGCGAGGCTGCCGCCGATGAGCGCGGCGCGTTCCGTCATTCCGATTAAGCCGATGCCTTTGCCGCGCGTCATTTTGGTTTTCGGGTTAAAGCCTTTGCCGTCGTCCTCGACGATTAAAACGATGGTGTCCGCGCCGCGTTTTTCAAGGACGATTTCGACGGTTTTCGCGTCTGAATGTTTATACGCATTATTAAGAGCTTCCTGCGCGATGCGATAAAGATTCGTTTCGACTTCGGGCGCGAGACGTTCTTTTTTATAACCGGAGCCGAGTAGCGTCGCCGTAATGCCCGCGTAATGCGTCCATTCGCGGACGTATTTTTCGAGCGCGGCGCGCAAGCCCAAATCGTCGAGCGCGGCGGGTCGAAGTTCCCACGCGAGAAAATCCAGTCCGTCGTCAATTCGTTTGGCGAGCGTCTGCGAGTCGTCAACTCTGGCGCGCAATTCCTGGTTCGTTTCGCATGATTTTCTGACCGCTTCGAGTTTCAGGCGAAGCGCGACTAAAAGCTGTCCGAGTTCATCGTGCAGGTCGCGGGCGATGCGGCGGCGTTCGTCTTCCTGCGCGCCGATCATTTTTTGCAGCATTTCCTTCTGGCGCATCGTCTGCTCGGCTTCGATGCGCTCGGTCATATCGCGGGCGATTTTGACAAAACCTTTAATTGCGCTGTCTTTGAGCGGCTGAATCACGCCGGAGAAGAAAAAGCGCGAGCCGTCTTTGCGGACGTGAATGCGCTCGTCTTCGACGCTTCCGCGCTCGATTGCCGCTTGCATCTCCGCCGCCGGAACGCCTTGCGCGCGATCTTCGGGCGTAAAAAGAATCTCGCAGTTACGCCCGATAATCTCGCTTTCCGCGTAGCCGAACATTTTTTCCGCGCCCGGATTCCAGCCATTGATAATGCCTTTTGTATCGGTCGTGATAATCGCGTAATCTTCGACGCTGTTGATAATCAGGCGCAGGCGTTCTTCGGATTCGCGCAAATTTTGTTCGCTCAGTTTGCGCTCGGTGATATTCGTAAAAACGATGGCGACTTTGCGGCTCGCCTCGTCGCCGATGCGCGAAGCGTAAACGTCAAACCAGCGATTCATCTGTTCGGAGTGATTTTCAAAGCGGACGGCTTCGCCCGTTAAAGCGACGCGCCCGTAAGTTTCAACCCAAAACTTTTCGAGGTCGGGGACGAGTTCGAGCGCGCGTTTGCCAATCGCGTTTTCGAGTCCGGTCAATTTCCCGAACATCGGATTAAATTCCAAAAAGCGATAATCACGGGGTTTGCCCGCCGCGTCAAACAGCATTTCGACGATGCAGAAACCTTCGTCAATCGAATCGAACAAACTGCGATATTTTTCCGACGCTTGCAAGTCGGTTTCCATTTGCATTCTTGCGGTGAGGTCGAGCGCGACGGCGAGAATTGACTGCGGTTTTCCCTGCGCGTCGAGAATCGCCGAAATGGTGACGTGAACCCAGACGATTGAATCGTCTGGGCGGACGAAACGCATTTCGATGACGAACGGTTTGCCCATCGTCGCCGTTTTTTCAAACAGTTTCGCGCTCGTCGGCAAATCTTCCGGGTGCGTCAAATCGTGCAGACGCATTTCCAAAAGCTCTGCTGCCGAACAGCCGGTGATTTCACAAAAGCGTTCGTTGACGAGCAGGATTTTTCCCTGCAAATCAATCTGCGTCATTCCGGCGGTCGTCTGTTTGACGATTGCCGAAAAGCGTTCTTCGGAGAGGCGCAAATCTTCTTCCGTTTGTTTGCGCGAAGTGATGTTGACAAAGGCGACGACCGCGCCGCCGATGCGGTCTTCCGCCGCGCGATACGGCGTAATCTGCATCAGATAAATTTTGCCGTCCGTCGTGCGGACTTCGCGCTCGATTGATTTTAAATCGCTCAAAACCGATTCGATTTCCGGCATCAGATTTTCGCCCGCGAGCCGGTGCGTGATGTCCGACAATTCGCGCCCGATGTCGGTCTTGATAAAATTAAAAATCTCTTTGGCGGGCGGCGTGAACATCTTGACGCGAAATTCGCGGTCAAGAAAAATCGTGCCGATGTTCGTCGAATTCATCAGATTTTGAAAATCCGCGTTCGACCGCGCCAGCTCTTCGATTTTAATTTTCAATTCATCGTTGAGCGTCGTCAGTTCTTCGTTGACCGACGGCAATTCCTCTTCGCCCGTTTCGAGTTCTTCGGTGGCGGAACGCAGTTTCACATTTATCGCCTGCAATTCTTTGTTCGAGGCTTTGATTTCTTCGGCTTGCGCTTCGGTTTTTTGAGATTTCGATTTTCTCATATCAATTTTGCAAAAATTCATTGAAGATGAAACCACGCGCATAACACAAAGCGGCACGAAATAAATCAAATCATTTTCGTGATTTTTCGTGTTATGCGCGTGGTTTCATCTTCTTCATTTCCGTTTGCGTCGTTGGCTTTTTGAAAATAGAAATCTAAAAACCGACTTATTCGCTTATTTTAGCACGTTGCCGGATTAACCCTTTTCCCGCCGAAACGGTTTTCGCCGCCGCAATTTTTTTACTCAAACAAACACAAAATCACCCCGTTTCAAAAAGCGGTTTTTCCGGCGATTGTCGGCAAACACAGCGGCGTTTTATAATTAAGAAAGATTATGGCGAATCCGAATTTACGATTACCGGAAAATGCGGCGGGCGCGTTCTTTGTTGATGCTTCCTGTATTGACTGCGATACCTGCCGGCAGCTTGCGCCCGAAACTTTCCGCGACCACGGCGGGCAGTCGAGCGTCTACCGGCAGCCCGCTTCGGAAGCGGAAACGCGGCGGGCGCAGATGGCGATTGTCGCCTGTCCGACCGGCTCAATCGGTTCGCTCGATAAAACCGGCGCGAAAAAAGCGGTTGATTCGTTTCCCTTTCAAATCACCGAAAATATTTTCTATTGCGGCTTCAATTCCGAGCGAAGTTTCGGCGCGTGGAGCTATATGATTGCGCGCCCCGATAAAGGAAATATTCTGGTTGATTCGCCGAGATTTTCCGCGCCTTTGGTGAAAAAAATTGAAGCGTTGGGCGGAGTTTCGCAAATGTTTTTATCACACACGGACGACATCGCCGACCATGCCAGATTTGCCGGAAAGTTTGGCGCGAATCGTATTATGCACCACGACGATAATGCGGCGAAATACGGCATCGAACAGATAATCGAAGGCGACGCGGCGGTTCGATTAGACGACGAGTTGACGATTATTCCCGTCGCCGGACACACGCGCGGCTCGATGGTTTTGCTTTACAAAAACCGATTTCTGTTCACGGGCGATCATCTGGCTTGGTCGCCCGCGCGAGAAACTTTGACGGCGTTTCGCAATGCGTGTTGGTATTCGTGGACAGAGCAGACGCGCTCGATGGCAAAATTACTCGAATACGAATTCGAGTGGGTTTTGCCTGGACACGGACGCATCGCGCGCAAATCGAAAACGGAAATGCGGCGGCATTTAACCGGCTGCGTCGAATGGATGAAACAGTCGAATCAGTCGTAAAACTTAATCAACCCAGCCGCCAAACCGCCTAAAGTTTGAACTCAAAACAAAATCACTGCTGATAACTATGCCTAAAAAACAACATCCGGCGGAAGTTTCGGAATCGGCTCTGGCGGCACGGGAAACGGTTCGGGATTCGGTTCGGGAATCGGGTCTGTCACCGGATACGGATTCGGCTCTTGCGGCGACGGTTCGGGAATCGTCGGTTCCGGCAAAGTCGGCTCGTTCGGGTCTTTAAATGGATTTTCCGGTTCGTCCGGTTGTAAGTTATATTTGTCGTTCATAATTTTCTCCACAAATGTATTAAATTCCTTCGGGGAAAGTTTCCGGCGCGTCTTCGTGTGTCCAACTTGCCGCCTTGTCAAACGGTTCGACGGCTCGCGTCGTATCAAAATGAATTACGCCGTCAAACTGCGCGGGCAGGCGAGCGTAAAAATAATGACTGACGCGCTCGGTTTCGGGGCGATAAATCACGCCGATTGCCCTTTCCGGCATCGGTTCACGCAGAACACTTTTTATTTCCTCGCCGCGCAGATTTAAGAAAAAGCGCGAAACGCCGGTTTCGTGGAAAAGTTTTTCGTAACTGCCGTTCATTCCTTCATTAACTTTTTTATGCTGCGCCGCTTCGTCCCAATTCGACGTTGCCGTTACCATTCCCGTGTAGGTTGTAAAACCGAGGTTGATTGTCTGACCGCGAAACTTTTCGCGTACTAATTGTCCGACGTTCCATTCGCCGCGCCTGCTCATATCGGTCGCGCTCGCGTCGCCCAAATGCGAATTGTGCGCCCAGACGACGATTTTCGGCGGCTGATTTTGAGATTCGAGATGTGTCGCCAGAGCAATCAAAGTTTCCGTCATATGCCGGTCGCGCAAGTTCCAACTCGACACGCGCCCGCAAAACATTTCGCGGTAATATTCTTCGGCGTTTTTCACCAAACGCGCGTTCTGCTCGGCGTAGAAAAATTCGTCGCGGGCGACAAAGCCGTCGCGGTTCATATAATCTTGAGCGCGTTTTTGTAAATCAATTAACTGCCGCACGGTTTCGTCTTCGCACGATTTTGATAAATCGAAACTCGCCGCGTAACCGTAATGCTGCGCGTCTTCGCCGAACGCTTCAAAACACGAATAACGGTAACGCGCCCGCTTTGCGGCTTCCGGGTCGGTTTTGTCGAGATAGTTCAGCACGGCTTCCATCGAAGCGTGCAGGCTGTATAAATCTATGCCGTAAAAGCCGATTCTGTGAGCGGCATTTAATTTATCGTTGCGCGACTTGAGCCAGCCGACGAAATCCAAAACCTCCGTGTTGCGCCACATCCAGAGCGGAAACCTGCGAAAATCTCCCAGAGATTCTTCCGCCGTTTTATCTCGTCCCGCGCCGCGCACAAAACGGTTGACGCGGTAAGCATCGGGAAAATCGGCTTCGACGGCGACGGCGGAAAACCCTTTTTCCGCAATCAGGCGTTTCGTAATTTCGGCGCGGCATTTGTAAAACTCGTGTGTGCCGTGCGAGGCTTCGCCGATTAGAACAAACGAAGCGTCGCCGCACAGGGCGAGAATTTCATCCGCCGCATCATTCGCGCCGCGCAAAGCGACAGCTTTTTCTCGAATCGTTTTTATTAAAGAATCGTTCGACATAATGCGGTTATTTTTATTTTGAATTTTTCGACACTCATTAAAAATTCCCTCTGTCGTCCGCCGAAGGTCCGTAAATCGAAGGCACGGGAGCGTCTTTAAGCCGCATAAAAACCGTCAACTGCCCGCGATGATGAACCAGATGATTGACCGTCGAGGCAAGATGTTCGCGCTTCGCGGCGGTGAACATTGTTTTCCCCTGATTTTTCAAATCAAAAGGTTCGTCCAAACTTTCGTCCGCCACATTTTGCAAAGCGTTTTTAGCGGCTGCCAAATTTTCGTCAAAATGCGCGACGAGTTCGGCGGTGGTTTTCGGCTCAAAATGCTTGAAGGTCGCAAAATCAATTTCCGATTCTTCAATCATCACCTGAATCCATTTCGGAATTTCGGCGACGAGCAGCGCGAGATAACCGAGTTTCATTGATTTCTCGTGCGGCTTCCAATCGAACAAATTTTCGGGAATTGCTTCCAGACATTTGCGCGAGGCGGTCGCTTCGGCTTCCAATTCCTTTGTAATTTCGGCTGCGAATGTTGATTTGTTTTCCATAAAATTCTCCTGCTAAAATTATTTCTTTCCTGCCGATTCAGACTTCAAAAAGTCGGCGTGGCGATGAATCATTTTCCATTCGCCGTTGTCGCGGCGAAAGATTTCAGTTACGCGCAACGTCATCGGAATCGGTTTCTTTTTTCCTTTCATCAGCACGGTTGCTTTTTGCAGTCCGACCCAGAAAGCGATATTTTCGTCTGCTTCCATTTGGAGCGTTTCAAATTTATTGTCTTCGGCGGAGGCAAATCCTTCGGCATCTTTTTTGTATCTCGCCGCAACCTTTTTCGCGCCTTCCGTCAAATCGCCGCCCGGACTAAAAAACGTGGCGGGCGATTTCGCCGCGGAAATTTTAACCAACGGTTTGCCGTCGCCGCTGACATACGCTTGCGAGGCTTGTTCGCGCTGCTTCAAAAATTCCTTAAAATCCTGCAAATCTTCGTTCATAATTTTCTCTCAAATGAAATGACTTTTAAATTCATCGCACAAAAAACTTTCAAAGTTCCGTTTCCGGCAGCGCGTTACGATAAAAAATGAATCAGTTCCGCCGCCGTTTGCTGCGGGTTTTCTTCCGGCAAAAAATGTCCGCAATCGAAAGCGATTCCGCGCACGTCTTTTGCCTTTTCCTTCCAAATTTCCAAAATGTCATATTTCGCCCACATACCGGACGCGCTCCACAACAGAAGAGTCGGGCAACTGATTTTCTTGTCTTTGTCGGCTTCGTCGTGTTCGAGGTCAATCGTCGCCGCCGCGCGAAATTCTTCGCAGGTCGCGCGAATCATTTCCGCGTCGAAACAGCGTTTGTATTCGGCGACTGCTTCCGCGTCGAGCGCATCTTTTTTTCCCGCCCAATGGTCAAGACACCATTGCAGATAAAATTCAGGCTCCGCGCCGATTAACCTTTCGGGCAAACCGTCGTCCTGAATCGAAAAGAACCAATTCCAAGCCGCCGTCGCAATCTCCTGGTCGGTTTTGGCAAACGCCGTCGCGGTCGGAATAATGTCGAGCAGCGCGAGCTTCGTAATTTTACCGGCGTGGTCTAATGCCATCCGGTGCGCGACTCTCGCGCCTCTATCGTGTCCGACGACCGCGAATTTATCAAAGCCGAGTTGCTCCATCATTTCAACTTGGTCGTTTGCCATCACGCGCTTTGAATACGCGAGATGCTCAGAATCATTCGGCGGCTTGTCGCTGTCGCCGAAACCGCGCAAATCGGCGCAGACGACCGTGTATTTTTCGGCAAGCGCGGGCGCGACCAGATGCCAGCAAACGTAAGTTTGCGGATAACCGTGCAGAAGGAGAATCGGTTCGCCGCTGCCGCCGCTGACGAGATTAATCGTCGTCTCTTTCGTCTTAATTTGCTGCTTCTTAAAATCTTCAAACATAATCCTCCAATTCGTTTGTTATTTTCAGTAATCAATTTTAATTTGAAATTCTTCAATCAGCAATTTTAGCGGAAAGGTCGTAATCAGATTGGTTTGATTAGCGAACGCGATTGAAAAACGTGACTATTCAGGCATCTTTTTTCTATGCCTGCTATGAGATTTGAAAAATATCGGACAGTTGATATTGCTCTGTTCGCGGGTCGAACTCCGTGGAGATAAATTCTTCGACGAATTTGAGAAAGACTTTTATTTTCGGAGTCATACTGGAGCGTTCCGCGTAAAGCGCGTGGAAAGAGAGCGGTTCGGCTTGCCATTCGGGAAGCACTTCAATCAACTTTCCCGCCTCGACTTCAGGCTGTGCCGCCCACACCGGAAGCTCCGCGATTCCAAGTCCGTCAAGAGCGAGATTTTTATGAATCGTCGGATCGGCGACTGAAATCCGCAATGCGAGTTTCACCGACTGCTTTTCGGTTTTCGATGCGAGCCGCCAGGTCGTTGAATCTTTCGGCGCGTAGCCGATGCAGAAATGTTCGCGCAAATCTGCCGGCTCGCGCGGCGAACCGTGTCGCTCGACGTAAGACGGGCTGGCATAGACGCGCCGCAGAATCGGCGGAAACATCTTCACCTTGAGCGAAGAATCTTTCGGTTTTCCGATTTGAAAGTAAAAATCCAGATTATCGTCGAGCGAGGTCGAAAATTTGCCGCCGTGAAAGATTATTTGCAGGCGAATCTCCGGGTATCGCCGGATGAAGTGTTTGGGTATCGGGGTTAAAACGTCGCGCGCGAAAGCGGTCGTCACCGCCAGCCGAATAGTGCCGCGCGGCTTGACGCGATTGATGCCGAGCATTTCGTGAGCCGCGCTTAGCCCTTCGAGCGCGGCTTCGCATTTTTCCAAATAATCACGTCCGACTTCCGTCAAAGTAATTCCCCGACTGGTGCGCCGCAAGAGCTGCAAATCAACCGCTTTTTCAAGGCGCGTAATCGCCCGGCTGACGGTCGAAGGCGGAACATTGAGCGTTCTTGCCGCCGCATTCAGAGTTCCGGCTTGCGCGGCGTAAATAAAAATCTGGATGTCATTAAGATTTATCATTGGTGTTGCCTTATCGCAATAGCGTTTTGAGTTTAAGCAGGCTGTTTGTCAGCGTCGGAATGATTATACTAACTAAAATTTTAGATGGCTAAAATCATTTTCGCAACAAACTTTGGCGGGCAGACGCTCGACCGAAGGAAAAATTACAAGGAGATAAAAATGTAGAACAGACTTCAGTCTGTTCAGTTTTGACAAACAGATTAAAGTCTGTTCGACAAAGGAGAAAGGATGAATACGAAAAGCGAAACAACGACGGACAAAAAAGACGCGGCGGCTCAAAAATCGGTGGCGATTCCCGCCGATGACCCGAACCGGAAGCTGACGCTGGTGAATGTCTATGCAGACAAAGAAGTGCCGCATATCGGACTGGTCGGAGATACTTACACGATTCTGCTGACCGGCAAAGACACTGCCGGAAAATACTGTCTGATTGATATGTATATTCCGCCCGGCGGCGGTCCGCCGCCGCACCGCCACGATTTCGAGGAATCGTTCACGGTTCTCGACGGCGAGATTGAAGTTGTTTTTCGCGGGGAAAAATCAACCGTCCACGCGGGCGAAACCGTCAACATCCCGGCAAACGCGCCGCATAATTTCCAGAATAAAAGCAATCAACCGGCGCGACTGCTCTGCGTCTGCGCGCCCGCCGGACAGGAAGAGTTTTTTATGGAAGTCGGCACACCCGTGGCGACGCGCACGACCCCGCCACCGAAACTTTCAAAAGCAGAGCAGGCGGCGTTAAAAGCGAAAACCGAAGCACTCGCTCCGAAATACCGGACGGAAATGCTGCCGCTCGATTAGGAATTAGCGACTCCGCGATGACAATGACAAAAAATTTAAGGAGAAAAATGTAAGAAAGATTTACAACCGAAAACGCGGCGATGCTTTTGATTGACTTTCAGGAAGGCACTCTCAAACTGGCGAAAAACATTCCGCACGCGCAAATCATTATGAATATGCGCGCCTTGGCGCGCGTCGCGGTCGAAACCAAAATGCCGCTCGTTTTAACGAGCAGTCTGGAAAGCGAATTTCAAGGCGAAGTATTGGACGACTTACAGGAAATCGCGCCGGAAGAATGTGAAAAGCGAATCAAACGCACCGGCGTAGTTGACCCGTGGGACGACCCGAATTTCAAATCGGCGGTGGTGGCGACGGGCAGGAGAAAATAGGTCGTTGCCGGTGTCTGCACCGGATGGTTAGAGGTGATTGCCTAATCCTTCCGTGTAATCGTTTCGTGCAGGTGTCCTACTGTAATTCCCAGCAACGTGATTTTGCCCACGTTATCGATGGTCTTTCCGTCAGGCATGAGCTTAAGTGTTTGGTGCATAATTAAAGGTCCCTTGACTCGATACTTTAGTCGCAAAAGCGAGCCATTCGTCAGCCCGGTGACGCGACCTGCGGCATCGCTGAGTGTGCCGATGTAATGATTCTGACCTGCGGTTGTAAGAAGCCAAGTTCGCTGTCGGCTCTTTTGACCTTCAAATGTAACAATTTGATCGAGACGGAAAGTGCCGTCAGCCTGATCGTCTCCTTGACTCTCGACGTGGAAAGGACGCTTTTTGCCGAAAAACAATTTGAGTTTGCCGTTGCCCTCGCTCTGACCGCTGAACCCGTTGTGCGGAGTAAACTCTGCCGATCCTTCTTTCGCCTGCGCTGACGCGCTGACGACCGAAATGCAGAGAACGAGAATTAGTAGTGCTAAAATTTTCATAACTACCTCTATCTGTTTATTATATCGCTAAATCGCGGCACAAATCCGAAATAGAAATAAAATCACGCATACTTTGTCGCGAAAAGTGTCGTTTATGAAATTCTAAAAAGTATAGTTCTACAGAATTAAGATACTACCCTGCTATGGCACGAATATCGGTTTAGATTCTTTATAAATTCAATCGCGTCCGATAACATTCAGACGGATAAATCTTATTAGGTTAAATAAAGGGATAAAAGGTTAGGCATTGCAGCTTATAACCCGCCTCATCAAGTTCAGAGCTATGTGTCTTAAAGATGAGTCTGACAAAAAATCCGGTGAAAGAACAAGAACACCAACATCGATTTGAGAAAAAGCGGGTCGACACCTTTTCACGAATAACAACTCTAAAAATGCGGCTCTTGGTTATCTGCTCGTCAGATATCTTTTCATTGGGTTTATATCTATCAGGAAAAAGGCTTAATTTGCCGGACAGAAGCGGCATAACGGCAACAGCTGGCGTGATATTTAAGACTTCAAAGAGTAGACGGTTAGGTGAAGAAAGCGTTTCTGCAACAGAAACTTACGCCTCAAAAATATTTATAAAGCCGCTCTTCAAGAAATATCTTCAAATCGTCGATGCTTTTCACTGTATCGTTAAAAACCGCTTCTCCATTTTGCTCAATAGAAATCCGCGGGGAATCTTCGACGACCAGAATTTTTATTTGGTAAGACTTCCCTTTTGCCTGTCCGCTGAACTCAAGCTGCGCCGTGTCTGAATCGCTGAGAGTAAATCGATTCATTTTCATTATATGGATAACGTCTGAACGCTCGTAGGCAGTAATCATATTCGGTAAATCTTAACATAAGCTCATGTCATTTCCTTGCCATTACATCCAAAAATAATGACAGAATTGAGAAAAATGAACGCTCTGGTTTAACTGCTAATCAGCAGGCATTTTGTAGTCAGTTAGTTAGAATGCTGGAATAGAAACGCTCAATGGTGCTGTTACCGGCAACTTACTTCTTTATGAGGTATTTCGGTCGCAACACGTAAATAAAAGCATATTATAAATGAAAAATAAATAATCTTTCTTGAGTTTTTAAGTACAATCTGTCACTTTCACTGAAAGTAGTTGCAAAGACTGTAGTTATTAGGAAATAATTGTCGGGCGCAAGGTGTTATTCTTCAGCTGTAAATCAAAGCCGGTTTAGATTATAAATCTTTCCTGGGGAACTGAAAGGACAACTTGGCATTGATCATTAAAGAGAGCTATGTGTGAAATCCTCGCAATAGTAGCAAATCAGGATGTAGGAGTCAGGGTTTCTTGGGCGGCGCATCAACTTGGCGCTGAGAAGAACCCAGATGGATGGGGAGCAGCTTGGCTTGAGGGCGGTAAGTTTGACATCAAGAAAGCGCCAGAGACATTACCACCAGGAGCTAAGGGTCTTGATCTTGTTAAAAATATCAGCACTACACACTTTATCGGACATACGCGTTATAAAGTTCAAGGAAAACGGTCAATGGAAAATGAAACGGTCAAGTTTTTCAGGACACAAAACTCTCGTTGCTCCTTAATGTAGTTT
>CAXTMQ010000052.1:0-20290 GCA_964245305.1 uncultured Pyrinomonadaceae bacterium | reverse complement strand
CCTTTTAATTTTTATAATTGCGGGCGGGAAAATTATTTCGATAATTTATTTCTACCATATTCCGACAAGATTACGTAATAAAAACTCTCGTTTTTAACAACAATTTAATTCAATCAACCAACAATTCAGCGGAAATCTGCAAGCGAATTTGACGAGCAAAGCGGCACAAGAAAAACACAAAATGAAAATTTTGTGTTTCATTCATACCGCTTCGCTCGCCGGATTTCTTTGCGGCGGCAAATTTTCGATTAAGGAACGAAAATCGTCGGCAGCGGAACGTCACCGCTCGCGCCGAATCGCCGAAAGACGAATTGAGCGTTTGAACTGTTCAAGTAGAACCAAATGCCCGTGCTTTGACGGTAAATTGCCGTGTCGAGTTTGCCGTCGCCGTCAAAATCCGCTTGCAGAGGCAAATCGCCGTTTTGCCCGAACTGCACGGCGGCAAATCCGCTCGCCGATTTCATCTGATACCAAACGCCGTTCGACGGGCGAAAAACGACGAAATCGGCTCGCTTATCCGCGTCGAAATCTCCGGCAATCGGTTTATCGCCCGCTTGCCCGAATTGAATTCCCGTCAACGCGCCGTCGGAGCTTTTACGGATATACCAAAACCCGTTTGACGGACGAAAAACCGCAATGTCGGCGCGGTTGTCGCCGTCAAAATCCGCCTGAACGGGCAAATCGCCGTTTTGTCCGAAACGAACGGCGCGAATTTGCGCGTCGGAACTTTGGCGAATATACCAAATGCCTTCCGTCCGGCGAAAAACGGCGATGTCCGTTTGCCCGTCGCCGTCGAAATCCGCCGGAACTCGTTCATCGCTCACCAAGCCGAATTCGACGGCGAAATATGAATTATTCGAGCTTCGCAAAACAAACCACGTTCGATTCGACGGGCGAAAAACCGCGTAATCGGTTTTGCCGTCGCCGTCGAAATCGGCGTTGACCGCCGCATCGCCGATTGTTCCCCAATTCGCGCCGGTAATCGCGTTATCGCGGCTCGTCTGCACGTAAAAATCAGCCGCGCTCGGCTCGTCGCTCGGACGAAAAACGCTCAAATCGGTTTTACCGTCGCCGTCAAAATCGAACGGCGCACGCGTTGTCTGCGCGATCTGGCAGGCGCACGCAAATCCGTCGGAAACGGCGACATCATCAACGAATTGTCCTTCGCGCGAAGTGCCGTTGTCCGTGCCGACGCGCCAGCGCAACTGAACTTCTCTGCCCGCCGCGCTTGCCGGAAGTTTGACTTTCGTCTGGATAAATTCGGGCGTTTGATTGATGCCGCTTCTGCCCGACCAGCCCGCTTTTCCGCCCAGAGGATTTTGACAGCAACTTTCGATCACGCCGTCGTAACCGCCGGACGAAAACGCGCCGCCCGCCGCGATAACGTCCTGAAAATTGTCGTCGCCGATTTTGATTTCCAGAACCGCGCCGTCGTAAAGTTTGTTTCGCAGAAACGTCGTTTCCAAATCGTAGCGATTGCGAAAAGTTAGTTCCGCGTTCGCGGAATTTATTTGAAACGCGGGCGAGACGAGTTCGTTCACGCCGACTTGATTAGCCGCTGACGAATAAGCCGCATTCGGCGCGGATTGAAAAGCGGCGTTCGACGTTTTCCAGATTTGCTGCGCTCCCGTCGCGGCGGTCGTCCAGCCGTTCGGCAAATTCGGCGCGACGACCGAATCGAAATTTTCGCGCAGAGCGAATCGTTGAATTCCCGTGTTTAAAGTAATCGAAATCGTGCCGAGAATTTCCGCGCCGTCGCTTAATTGAAAAGTCAAAACAATCGCATCGCCGCAATTTAAATTCGGCGACGCGGTGAACGTGAACGAGCGTGTAACATTCACGCCGTTTGTCGAAACCGCGCCGTAATTCTGCGCCGCCGAAGGATTAATTACGCCGCCTGCCGGTAAAAGCGCGGCAATTAAATTCGTCGTGTTTTTCGCGCCCGTGTTGCCGAGCGCGAGGCTCAAAGTCGCCGTTTCGCCCGGTTCAATCGCGCCGTTTATCGCACAGCTTTCCGACTGAATTTTATAACCGCTCGCACTCAAAATCGCCGTCGGCTGCAGCGCGAAATTCTGCGTTAAAGTCTGTCCGTCGGCGATTGTTACGGTAATATTTTGCGTTTGAAAGCCGCTTGCCGTCGCGGTCAGCGTGTAGGTGTTCGGCACAAGCGTCAAATTTCCGAAACTGCCGTTCGCATCGCTCGTTCTTGTATAAACGGCGTTCGCTGTAATCGTCGCGCCCGCAATCGGCTGATTAGTCGCCGCGTTCGTTACCGCCCCTTCGATAATCGAGCGCGGCGCATTCGCGCATTCGTCGAATTTAAATTTTCCGATGCGCGTCGTCCAATTCAAAGGATCAATCGCCTGACTTTCGTGGGAATAATATTCGTTCGTCAGCCAAAACGTGCAGTCGTCCGACGGATCAACGGTCATCTGACTGTAACCGCCCCAGCGCGAACCGAAACCGCCCTGCACACCCGTTCCTTTGACCAAAAAATTTTCCTGGCGGAATGTTCCGGCAGGCTCGCTTGCCAATCTTCCCGTGTATTTTATCGAAGGCGATTCCGTTTCGCTCGCCGAATTATATTCGACGGCGAGATTGCCTCGATAATCCTGCGCCGCGCTGCCGATCCAGCGGCTCGCGTCGATTGTGCCAATCGTTGACTGTTCTCGGACATTAAAAACGCCGTTTGATTTTCGCAATTCATAAACGCGAACTCCGGCGCGATAAATTTCGCTCGCGGGCGAAACGCGGACTGTTTGATTAACCACGATTGATTCGCCCGCCGCGCCGAGATTTCGATACGCGGCGCGATACATCAAGCGGTCGGACTGCGAATCGAGCGCGTCGCCCGGCGCGGGCTGTTGAATGTCGCCGCGACCGTCGGGACTCGTCGGATCGAACGCCGCGACCGGCAAAGGACTTTCGCTTCTTTCGGTAAAAGCAGAATTACTCGGATTCGCAAAATCGGCGCGAAAATCAAATAATCTCAGCGCGTCCGTTTGATTGCCGTATTCGTTCGCCGTGTAAGTCAAAAAAATATTCGGCGCGTTTTGAGGCGGCGCGTTCAAACCGTCGAAATCGCTCGGCAGAAATCCGCCGCGTCTGACGGTCGAAGCCGACGGCAAATCGAAATAAACAAAGCTCGCCGTTCTATCGCCCGCGAGCATCTTTTTTTTGTCGAACGCGAACACGCCGTTGCCGGCGAAATCGCTGCCGACAAATTCGTCGGTTGACATATAATAAGCGTCCGACCACACGCCGAATTTTGAATAATCGTTGAGCTTGAAATTCGGCATCACGAATTCATAAACGAAATACGCGCCCGCCGGATCGTCGGTTTTCGAGACGGCGATCATCTGGCGGAACGGCGGCTCAATCGTGCAGAACTGACTCAAAATCCAGCGGTCGGCGAGCGCGTCATACAAAACCGTCGGCGAACCGTCGTTGCGCGTCGCGCACGGCGTTCCGAGCGGCGCGAAAACATCGCTCAACTTAAACGGCGCGGTCAGAGCGTTGCCGTTTTTATCGTAAACGCGCGTCAAAATATTGACCGACTGCACGAAATGATTCGGTCCGACATCGCCGTTCGTGTCGGGCGGCACGGCGGCGAAACCGTAAACGTCGTTGTTGTCTTTGTTGGAAATCCCGTCGAACGAAAGCGTCGCCTGCGGCATCGGCGCGGCGGAAAATGCGGCTAAATTCGCGTCCGCGTCGTGGAGGAAATTTAATTTTTCCTCGCTTCGATTTTCCTGATCGGAAAACGCGCGAACGCCTTTATTAAAAATCGAAAATCTTTGCGCGGCGGGCGCGATGTCGCTGACTTTTCCTGACTCGCCGAACGCGACGGCGGTCGTCGCCTGCGGTTTTAATCCGGTAAAGTTTCGCTGGATTTTCCGTGCCGGTTCATTCTGCGCCGTTTGACGAAAAGCGAAAAACGAACTGACGCAAACGATGAACAAAATTAAACAGGCGCGTGTCTTCATTATTTCGAGCGATTTCCTTTATTCTGAGGAAGAATTATTAATAATTTGTTATTTCTTTTTGACCTTATTGATAAAGAAAAGATAGTTATCCGGCATATATAATAATTCTCGACCCTCGCGCCATTTTATCCAACCTTCATATATCTTTGAATCTTTATATCCCTCGACAAATGCCCAATCTCCGTCTCTTTTAGTATAAAGAACTAAAGGAAAATGTATATTAGCCGATTCTTCAATGATTTGACCGTTCGGCTTATCACGAAGCGCAGGCTGATTATCGTCAAATTCAAAACCGTTTATCACAGTAAGCCAATAATCCCAACTCCTTTTCGCCCACAATGGATCGCTTTTTAAAACAAATTTTGTCGCGCGGGTTTCTTCGTTCACTTCGACTTTATACCAATGCGGCGATTCTCCGACCATTCTAAAAATAGTATCTGAAAAGTTGCTTGGATAGGTGGCGAATGGTAGAAGATTCATCACATTCCTAATATCCCTACCGCCGTAAAAATTTGGATCTGCGGCACTATTGCTGTAACGATACCAAAGCGAACCGTCTTCGTTATATAAAGAAACGATTCTTGAATTGTTTCTTTCGATAAACGAAACCTTATAGCAGTCGGGTATTTTTATTCTGTAATAATTATGACAGCCGCTGATTCGCCAAGGCGCGACCAAAGCGTCTGCTTCTTCAAACTTTTCTTCGGCAGGCTGCAACAATTTATCCTGTCCGTTATTTTCCGCATCGGAAATGTTCTGTGCGCTTATTGATAAAGCGAAAACAAATAAAACGAGAATAGCAACAAATTTCAGAAATGAGCTTTTAAAAGCAAATAGAAGTTTGGTGTTCATTTGATATTCCTCACAAACAAGCAAATGAATTTTAATATTTTCGACGCGCTAAAGATAGATAAATTTTCGCCGCCAAAAACTATTAGTTTTCCTCATCAAAATCACGCGCCGCGATTTCGCGCATTTTATTGCTCACTAAATCATAGGAAAAACCCTGCCGCAAAAGATAATCGTAAAACTTTTTTGTGTCCTCGCGCGTTTCGGGTTTGCCTTTTAAGCGCAGACGTTTGGCGACGGCGCGTTCGATGATTTCCGCTTCGGGCGTTTCTTCAAACGCGGTTTCGAGGGCTTTGGCGACGGTTTCTTTATCTAACTTTTTCATCGCCAGTTTTTGCTGCAAAACTCTTTTGCCGATTGGCTTTTGGCGGATTTGCGAGGCGGCGAAATCTTCGGCGAATTGTTTATCGTTTAAGTAGCCGTAGCCTTCTAATTTTTGAATGACTTCTTCGACAATCGCCGAATTCGTCCATTCTTTTTCCATTAAGCGCGTGCGAAGCTCGACGACCGAGCGCGGTTTATAGCCGAGCAGATTGACGGCGCGGTCGAAGGTTTTCTGTTTCGCTCGTTCGACATTTTTGATGATGCGCTCCGCGTCGGGCTTAATTTCCTTGCGCTTCTTCCACATAAATTTTGGTTAGTCGTTAATGTAAATTGTTAATTGCCGGTTAACGATTAACGATTAACGATTTACAATTAACAAAACAATTATGGATGGAATCTTAATCATAGACAAACCGGAAAATTTCACCTCGCACGATGTCGTCGCGCGGCTGCGGCGAATTTTGAAAATTAAGCGCGTCGGGCATACGGGAACGCTCGACCCGTTTGCGACCGGTGTTCTGGTAATGCTCGTCGGCAAAGCGACGCGCCTCGCGCAGTTTTTGGATAAAGACGCGAAAGAATATGAAGCAACGGTTCGTTTCGGGTTTGAAACCGACACGGGCGATAGAACCGGCGAACGACGAATTACGAATTACGAATTACGGGAATTTTCGATTGCTGAACTCGAAAATATTTTAGAAGATTTTCGCGGCGAGATTCGGCAAACGCCGCCGATGTATTCGGCAAAAAAACGCGACGGCAAAAAACTTTACGAACTAGCCAGAAAGGGCGTTGAAGTCGAGCGCGAACCTGTTAAAGTTTCGATTTTTAATTTGGAAATCATTGAATCACCGAAAACCGAAAACCGAAGACCGAAGACCGAAGACCGCGCGCTTCGCGTCGCCTGTTCCGCCGGAACTTATATCAGAACGCTTGCCGAAGACATCGGCAGAAAATTGAAAACGGGCGCGCATCTGGCGGAATTGCGGCGAACGCGCGCTGGAAAATTCGATTTGTCGAAAGCCTTAACGCTCGAAGATTTAGAAAGAATCGCGGCTGAAAACAGGCTGCGCGAAGTTTTTATTTCGATGAACGAAGCAATTTCGCATCTGCCGGAAATCGTTTTAACCGGAACGCAAATCAAAGATATACAAAACGGCAAAAAATTGCGCGTCGAAACAAAGGAATTTGCAGACAATCAAACGCTCCGAATGATTGACGCGGAGGAAAATTTGCTGGCGATCGGGCGTTATTCGGAAAACGAAAATTTCGTGCAGCCGAAACTCGTTTTAGTATAAAATCGAAGAAATTCTAAAGGAAGGAAATTTTATGAAAAAAAGAAATCTGGCACTCGGCATCGGCGGCGCGATTGGCGGCATCGTCGCTTTGAAAATGCTGACGCGGGCGCGTTCCGCCGAATGGAACAACCAAATTCATCACGCCGAACATTCGCATTTCGTCGAGATTGACGGCGCGACGATTCATTATCAGGAATTCGGCGACGCGAGCAATCCGACGCTGATTTTAATTCACGGCTACACGGCTTCGACCTATGTTTGGAAAACGGTCGCGCCGCTTCTGGCGGAAGAAAATTTTCACGTCGCGGCGATTGATTTGCCCGGTTTCGGTTATTCGGACAAGCCCGCGTGGTTTGAATATACGATTGCCGCGCAAGCCAGAATCGTCGAGCGTTTTATGAATCGTCTCGGCATCGGGCGCGCGACCGTGGTCGGCAGTTCTTACGGCGGCGCGGTCGCCTCGACGCTCGCGCTCGATTCGCCGGAACGAGTTGAAAAATTAGTCTTGGTCGGCGCGGTTTGCAACGATGAAGTTTTAGACAATCCGCTGCTGAAAATCGCTTCGATTCCGCTCGTCGGCGAAGTTCTCGCGCCGTTCGTAATTGATTCAAAACGGCTTTCAAAAACCAGAATGAAAGGCTCGCTCGCGCCCGCCAGTCATCATCTGATTGACGATGAACGAGTCGCGGCGGTTAACCATCCGCTGAAAGCCAAAGACGCGCATCATTCGGTTCTGGCAACCGCCAGAAATTGGGACGCGAACCGCATTCAGGAAGACGCGCATTTAATTAATCAGCCGACGCTTTTAATCTGGGGCGCAAACGATTCGGTCATTCCGCTCCATAACGGCGAATGTCTCTACGACGCGATGATCAATTCGCGCCTCGTCGTCTTAAAAGACTGCGGACATCTGCCGCAGGAAGAAAAACCCGAACGCTTCGTCGAACTCGTCAGCGAATTTTGCCACTCTGACAAACGTCGCATTGAAGCAAAGAAATAATAAAGACAAAAACTGAGTCTATGCCCAAGACTTTTATAACATATGGTTAAAATAACCGGGATAATTCCGGCTCGGATGAATTCGACCAGATTTCCTAATAAACCTTTAGCATTGCTGCTCGGACGCACTATGATCGAGCATGTTTATCGTCGAACGATAATGTGCGAGCTTCTCGATTCGGTTTATGTCGCTACCTGTGATGAAGAAATTTGCAATACGGTCAAGAATTTTGGCGGCGAAGCTATTATGACTTCGCCCTCGCACGAGCGGGCGAGCGACCGCGCGGCTGAAGCCGCCGAACATATTCGGGCAGATATTATACTTATGGTGCAGGGCGACGAACCGATGATAACTTCTCAGATGATTGATGTTTCACTCGCTCCGATGATTCAAGATTCATCAGTAGAATGCGTAAATCTGATAAAACGAATTAATGATGCGGAAGAGTATAAAAATCCGAACACGATTAAAGTTGTTATGAATGCGAACGGAGAGGCACTTTATTTTTCCCGTAATCCGATTCCGGCGGTAGATTTTGCATCGGCGACGCGACCGGCGATTTTCAAACAAGTCTGTGTTATACCATTCCGCCAAAAATTTCTCCGAAAATTTGCCAGTCTCCGTCCGACACCGCTTGAACGAGCCGAATCTATTGATATGCTTCGAGCTTTAGAAAATGGCTTGCGCGTAAATCTGGTGGAAACCGATGTTGAAACCCACGCTGTTGATACGCCTTATGATTTAGTTGATGTCGAAAATTTAATGAAAAATGATCCGTTAATTTCAAGATACTG
Organism: uncultured Pyrinomonadaceae bacterium; assembly: GCA_964245305.1. Classification (GTDB taxonomy): domain Bacteria; phylum Acidobacteriota; class Blastocatellia; order Pyrinomonadales; family Pyrinomonadaceae. The sequence continues at coordinate 12,039 of CAXTMQ010000052.1, read as the reverse complement.
AAAACAAGGATACTTCTAAAAATAAACAAGTATGAAATGGAAAATTCTTGTTACCGCTCCTTATATGCTTCCGTTCCCGGAAGGATTTCGACGACGTTTGGAAAGCGAAGAAATAGAAATAATAACGGCAGAGGTAAAAGAATGTTTGAATGAGGAGGAACTGCTTTCTCTAATTAGCGATATTGACGGCGTGATCTGCGGTGACGATCATTTTACGGAAAGGGTTTTTCGCGCCGCGCCGCAATTAAAAGTCGTTTCAAAATGGGGAACCGGCATTAATTCTATTGATCTTGCGGCGGCTGAAAAACTGGGCGTTAAAATATTTAATACTCCGAACGCTTTCACCGATGCCGTCGCCGATACCGTTCTCGGCTACATACTTTGCTTCGCCCGAAATCTTTTGCAAATGGATCAAGATGTTCGCTGCGGTTTATGGTTAAAACCGTCAAGCGTTTCACTTAAAGAATGCACGCTTGGGATAATCGGCGTTGGCAACGTCGGCAAAGCCGTCGCGCGCCGCGCTCGATCATTCGGTATGAAAATAATCGGCAATGATATTGTTTCGATACCTGAAACTTTTACTGCCGATATACCGCTTTCAATGATGACTTTGAAAGAACTTCTTAAAAAATCCGATTACATTACGCTCAACTGCGATCTTAATACAACATCTTTTCACCTAATAGATCAAGAAGAATTTAGCGCAATGCGTTCCACGGCTTACCTTATCAATACCTCAAGGGGTTCGGTCATAAACGAAACGGCACTTGTCGAGGCATTGCAAAAAGAACGGATCGCCGGTGCTGCGCTGGATGTCTTTGAAGTTGAGCCGCTTCCAGCCGCCAGTCCTCTTCGCTCGCTGAATAATTGTATGCTCGCGCCGCATAATTCAAACAGCAGTCCCGCCGCTCGGCAACGAGTTCACGAATCCACGATATTTAATTTGATAAAAGAATTGAAAACCGAAGCGGTAAGAAAATGAATTTGGAAAATGACTTTATAAAAACTCAAGCCGAACTCCAAGATGAAAACAAGCCGGAAATTGCGGATAACTGCCTCGATGTAAAAGCTAATGGCGCGTGGCTGCTTTATCGAGGTATAAAAAGCCTTTTTCGATGCGATGAATCAGAAACCGTTCAAAGTCTTGCCCGTTATGTTATTTCAAAATACAACAGCTTAAGAATCGGTTCTGAGTTTGTCGAGAAAAACCGTCGAAATTCTATTCCTTTGGTTGCGGCTTTTCTCGGCGCGGTAACGAGATTTTTGGAAGGACGAACAGTTCGTCAGAGAAAGGGTGTCATTTGGATTGCCCGACTCGATAACGAACGGCGCGTCATTGAAAATCTGCCTGAGCTATTCCCGGAACTGCAATGGACGGAATTAAAATTGCGTCGTTCGCCCGACGCGGCGACAATTTCTTTGTTGCTGCGCCGATTATTTCCCCTACGAAAACGAATCGTCAAGTTGACGCGCTTACTTTTGAAACGAAGGCATAAGTTCTTCAAAATCCTTCGCGTTATCGAAATGATCGGTTATTACGCGCGGTTTTTGGAGATTTTTCAAAAAGGCGGCTATGTTCTTGCGGTTATGTCGAGCCACAGCAATCCGCACGGCATCGCCTTCAATATGGCTGCCCGCCGATGCGGAGTTCCCGCAGTTCTGGTTACGCACGGAATGCCCGTGCGTCCCGTCGCCAGACTCGGTTATGATTTAGCGATAGTTCATTGCGAACTCGCCCGCCGCATCTATCAGGAAGCCGGATGCCAAATAAATAAAACTCTGATACACGGACGAAAGCAGAATTATACGGCAATGTCTGCTCAGTTACCGGAAAAGTTAAGAATAGGTATTTTCCTCTGCAAGGACGTTAATGAAAAAAAACTCGACGAAATCGTCAACAGTCTTTTATTAAACTCCCGCGTAAAAAATATTCTTATTCGACCTCATCCGAAAAATCTTTTCATAGAATTCAACGACTGGCTCGCTTCGCTTAATAACAGTAGAGTATGCCGAAGTTTTGACGATTCGGTTAATGATAATTTGAAAGATTGCGATGTTATTCTCGGCGGTAACTCAAGCGTTTTGGTAGATGCCGTCACTGCCGGATGCCCAAGCGGTTATATTTTTGGACTTGACTACGGTTCGTTCGATCTACACGAATTCGTCGGGCGCGGACTGATTTATCAAGTTGAAGATCCAATGGATTTTGACTCGTTGCTCAACTTTTACCAAAGGTTGGATTGGATTGGAACACTATTGCTGTATGCGAATATAAATGAATCGGAAAAATCAGTCGCAGAGTATTTTCGGAATGCTCTGCGACTGATTTCCGAGTAATTCCTTCAAAATTTTAAAAATATTTTTGAAGCAAAAATGAATGTTACGCTGATATGATTTTGAGCATTCGATAAATGAAGGTGAAGATATATTGAGTTGTTAACTTTTATTTGAAAGTAAGAAAATAATTCAAACAAAACTTTTGTCTTATCTTAACCGCGGCAGGCAGAATTCTATTAGACTAAAACACAGAAAGAAAATATCTTGAAGATAGAGGAATTTCGACAACCGATTTTATGTTTGATTTCCTTCAAACATCAGCTCATACATCTACGATTTTCGTGTTAATGCTTTTATTATTAAAGTTGATAAATAGCTAAAAATAACGATAATGTCCGATGATTTTCCAGTCGAAAATTCTGTCTTCCGACTGCGTTCCGCCGCCGATGTTGTGAATGATTGAAAAGCGTTTTGTGCGTTCGTTATAAAGATTTGAAATTAAACCGATGTGCGTCATTCCTTTGCCGTCCAAATCCCACGCGACGACATCGCCGGGTTTGTAATCCGCGCCGTTGTTTGTAATCGGAAGCGATTTGCCTTGGCGCGTGAAAAAGGTTTGCAGATTGGGAACGCGGCGGTGGTCAATGTTCGTGTCGGGCGATTTTAAGCTCCATTTCTGCGGATAGGCGGCGAAGTTTTGCGTCATATCTTCGTGAACTTCTTTTTGCAGATCAACGCCCGCTTTGCGAAACGCGCGGATGACGACATCCGAACAAACGCCGGTTTCGACGGGAACGTCGCCCATCGGATATGCAATGACAACGTAATTCGGATCGTAGCTGCGCGTTAAAGTCGTCTGCTCGGTCGCGCTTTCGAGCAGCTTTTTAACGGCGGCGGAAGCAACTTCGATTGTCTTCGGTTTTTCATCAACCGTCGAAAAAAGATTTTCTTTGGTCTGAACAATCGTCTGCAAATTCGATTCGCAGGCTGAATTCACGAAAACAAAAAGTATCGAAAACAAAAAAGCGATATAACGGGCGAATTTCATTTCAAATTTCCTCTCAAACAAATTTCAGCAGAGATTCGATGCGACAAACGAAAAAAAGGCGGAGCAAGTTTCATCGCTTCGCCTTTTTTCTTTGATTTTCACGCTTTTTCTATGGCGCATCGTAATTCGGCGCGGGTAAGTCGCCGCTTTGTCCGAACTGCGCGCCTGAAAACGCTCCGTTTGAACTATTCAAATAATACCAAGTGCCGATTGACGAACGAAAGACGGCAATATCGTCTTTGCCGTCGCCGTCGTAATCGCCGACGACCGGCGTGTCGGTCGAGATGCCGAACTGCGTCGCTTGAAATGCTCCCGTTGAACTGTTCAAAATATACCAGAAGCCGTTGCGATATACGGCTTGGTCGGCGCGTCCGTCGCCGTCAAAATCGCCCTGCGCCGGAACATCTCCGTTCTGCCCGAACGTGATGCCGTAAAACGCGCCGTTCGAGCTGTTCAAGCGATACCACGCGCCGTTCGACGGACGGAAGACACAAATGTCGTATTTGCCGTCGCCGTCAAAATCCGCTTCCGTCGGAACGTCGCCGTTTTGTCCGAACTGCGGTGAAACAATCGCGCAGTTTGAACTGTTCTGGAGATACCAAGTGCCGTTAGACGGGCGGAAAACGCCGAAATCGGCTTTTGCATCGCCGTCAAAATCGCCCTGCGCCGGAACATCTCCGTTTTGTCCGAGTTGAACGCTGCCGAATGTGCCGGTGCTGCTTCGCAAATAATACCAAGTGCCGTTTGACGGGCGGAAAACGGCGATGTCAACGATGTTGTCGCCGTCGAAATCTTCGGGTGTCGGAACGTCGCCGTTTTGTCCAAACGGCTGTGCGCGGAACGAATTATTAAAACTGTTCAGAATATACCAAAAACCGTTTGACGGACGGAAAACGCTTAAATCGGTTTTGAATTCGCCGTCGAAATCGGCAGAGGCTTTCGCTCTTGATATTCTGTCAATCTGCCCGTTTGAATAACAGACGTAAAGCTCGCCGTCTTCGTCTTCGCCGAACGAAGTAATAAAACGCGGCGTGTCCTGCAAAACGGTCTGCTGGTTATTCTGCCACATCAAAATTTCGCCGGTGCAGTAATCGGCATAAATATACGCGCCGCTCGGCAAGCTGCCCTGCGTTCCGCGATAAACATAACCGCCGGTAATCGAACAGCGTCCGCCCGCGTGCGTGTATTGAAAAATCGGCGGCGTGTAATTGGTCGGCGTTGTGCAGCCGTCGAGATTCGTGCAGGAATTTCCTTCATAAATCCGCCAGCCGTAATTCGCGCCGCCGGTGATAATGTCAACTTCTTCAATCGCGTCCTGACCGACATCCGCCGCCCAAAGCTGGCGCGTTCCGCCGCGGTCGAACGACCAGCGAAACGGATTTCGTACGCCGATTGCCCAGATTTCCTGACAAGTGTTGCCATCCGTCGCGCTGCCGCCGTCGCATCTGGTGGTGTTCGCGCCCGTGAACGGATTCGTCGGCGGAATCGCATACGGCATAGTCGAATTGCTCGCTACATTCACGTCAATGCGAAGAAATTTTCCGAGCAGCTGCGCGCGGTTTTGGGCGCGATTGCCCGGATCGTTCGCCGAACCGCCGTCACCCGTTCCGATATATAAATAACCGTCGGGACCGAATTCGATCATTCCGCCATTATGATTGGAAAATGGCTGCGGAATCGTCAGCAGAACTCTTTCCTGCGTGATGTCGCCTGAATTGGAGCTGCCCGTTCCGGTCGTCGTTTTGTATTCAACGATCTGCGTCGCAAAATCGCCGACGCGCGTGTAGTTGACGTAAAATTTTCCGTTGGTCGCAAACTGCGGATGAAAAGTCATCCCCAAAAGTCCGCGTTCGTCGCTGGTCGCAGTCGGAACGGTAATTTTCGAGCTAAGATCAATAAAATTCGTCGGCGCGGTTGAACCCGGCTGGACGACTTTGATAATTCCGCCTTGCTGAACGATGAACAAACGCTTACTGCCGTCGCCCGCGTTTCTCACCAAAACGGGTCTGGATAAGCCGGTTAGAAACGGCTGTAAGCGCATCGTGTAAGGCGCGGGCGCGGTCTGCGCCAAAATGCTCGCGGTCATCAAACCGACCAAAGTAAAACTCAGCCAAAACATTATTTTTTTCATAAAAATTTTCTCCAAAATATCTATTCGCTTTTTTGGGGTTTTCCGTTTCAAACGACAAGAAGCGCAAACGTCAGAATCGAAGCGACGAACTGCGGCTAATCTTTTAAAAACTTCATAAATTTTCTCGTTTTGGGATTACGGGAATGTAAAACAATCTTAAAACTTCGTCGCGCCAAAAAGCAAGCCGAAAATTTTCTACAACCGGTAGCGAACTTTTTTCCGCTTTAATTGCGCGTCTTCGTTTTCAAAATTTTGCAGGCGCATCGAAACGTCCGCCGTCATTTGCAAATCCGACTGTTCGCCTTTTTGCAGATGAAAAAATCCGGCGGCGGCAATCATCGCCGCGTTGTCGGTCGAGAGATGTTTGGAAGGAAAATAAACCGGCAAGTTTAATTTTTTACCGATATTTTCAGCCGCGCCGCGCAGAGATGCGTTACAAGCCACGCCGCCAGCGACGATTAAGGTTTTCGGTTTGAATTCCTTCGCTAGTTTTTCGGTCGTGCCGATTAGAGATTTAACGACCGTCGCTTGAAAACTCGCGGCGATGTCTTTGATAATTTGCGTCGGTTCTTCGCCTTGTTCGAGCGGCGCGACATCGTTTTCGCGCAAATAACGCGCGACGGCGGTTTTCAAACCGCTGAAGCTGAAATCGGGTTTGCCGTCGGAGATTTTAGCGATTGGAAATTTGATTTTCGCCGCGTCGCCTGTCAAGGCAAGCCGCTCGATAATCGGTCCGCCCGGATATTCGAGTCCGAGCATTTTGGCGACTTTATCGAACGCTTCGCCCGCCGCGTCGTCTCTGGTGCGCGAAATTACCTTGTATTTTCCGGCTTCGGGAACGTAGAAGAGATTCGTGTGTCCGCCCGAAACGATCAGCGCGAACGCCGGAAATCGAATCGGCGGATTTTCAAAAACGACCGAAAAAACGTGACCTTCGATATGATTGACGCCGATGCAAGGAATGTCCAAACCGTAAGCCAGAGACTTCGCGTAACACACGCCGACAAGCAGAGAGGCAATGAGTCCGGGACCTTGCGTAACGGCAACCGCGTCAATGTCTTTGAACGAGACATTTGCTTTCGCCAACGCTTCTTTGACAACCGGCGCGATTTTTTCGAGATGTTCCCGCGCCGCGATTTCCGGCATAACGCCGCCGAACGGACGATGAATTTCGATTTGCGACGAAATTACCGACGAGAGAATTTCTCTGCCGTCGCGCACGACTGCCGCCGCCGTTTCATCGCAAGAACTTTCGATTCCCAAAATCAACATCTTTCAAACGCTCAACAAAAAAGCGTTCTCAAAAAACGGAGAACGCCGAAAACATTGACGATTAAGGCTGATTTACTATTTTTTATTTTCGATTTGCGCGGGCGTTTGAACCGGCTTGCCGTCGGTCGCCGATTTCAAGAAAAATAAGAAAAATATAATCGCCGCGATTATGACAAACGCGCCGACGCTCAGCAAAGCCCACATCGTGCCGCGATATGATTTCGCCGTGTCTTCCCGCACTTCTCTCTCTTCGCCGCCGACATTAATAGTCTCTTTCGCCATTCAGATTGTTTTCTCCTCAAAAGATTTCTACTGATAATTTATAATCTCTCCGACATAAAAGCAACAATCGGAAATATTTAACAAATTTCACCAATTACGGCGACTCAATTTGAAACTTCGCTTAAAAAACTCACGCCGTCTTTTAATTTTACGCCGAAATTTTCCGCGACGGTTTGTCCGATGTCGGAAAGCGATTGCCGCGTTCCGAGATTCGCGCCTTGTTTGGCGGATTTTCCATAGACGAGCAGCGGCGTATATTCGCGCGTGTGATCCGAACCTTTGTGCGTCGGATCGTTGCCGTGATCGGCGGTGATTATCAGCAAATCATCGTCTTTTAACGCCGCGTAGATTTCCGGCAGGCGCGCGTCGAAATCTTCTAACGCTCGCGCGTAACCTTCCGCGTCGCGCCGGTGTCCGTAGAGCATATCGAAATCAACGAGATTCGAGAAAATCAATCCTTTCGTTTCAGTGTTCAAAGCATTGATCGTTTGATTGATTGACTGCTCGTTGTTTTTTGCCGTCAGTTCTTCGGTAACGCCGATTGAATCGTAAATCGAAGCGATTTTACCGATGCAGACGACATCGAGATTTTCGTTTTTCAAAAGCGGCAAAAGATTGTCCGCAGGCGGCGGAACAGCGTAATCGTGACGATTTTCCGTTCGCTTGAAATCGTCCTCGTTCGTTCCCAAAAACGGACGCGCGATGACGCGCCCGACCTGATCTTCGCCGTCGAGAATTTTTCGGGCGATCTCGCAGATTTCATAAAGCCTTTCGACGGGAATAATTTCCTCGTGCGCGGCGATTTGAAAAACCGAATCGGCGGACGTGTAAATAATCGGTTTGCCCGTTTTAATATGTTCCGCGCCGAATTGTTTGATAACTTCCGTTCCCGATGCTGGAACATTCGCCAGAACGCCCGGAACTTTTGCCTCAGAAACAAATTCGTCAATTATCCGCTGTGGAAAACCCTGTGGAAAAGTCGGAAAAGCCTTTTCCATCACGATTCCGGCGATTTCCCAATGCCCGGTCGTCGTGTCTTTACCGTTCGATTTCAAAGTGCATTTTCCGTAATTTCCAGATGGATTTTCAACCGCGGGCAAATCGTTTAATTCTTTGATATTTCCCAAACCCAGATTTTGCAGATTCGGCAAATTAACCTTGCGCGTTTTCAAAATATTGCCAATCGTATCCGCGCCCGAATCGCCCCAATCAGCCGCGTCCGGCATTGCGCCGATGCCCGCGCTGTCTAAAATTATTAAGCAGATTCGATTAAAGTTCATAGGTTTTTTAGGGACGAGTGGCAAGGGAAAAGGGACAAGAGATAATTTTGATCGAAACTAACTACTGACACTCGCTGCTTTTCCCTTGCCACTCGTCCCTCCTCACTAGTTCACCGGCGCGTTGTAGCCTTCGCGGGCGCGGACAATCGCGCCGGCGGGAATGCCTTTTAGTTCGATTTTTATTTTGCGATATGTGCCGTCGCGTTTTTCGTTTGACGAATAATAGCCGAGACTGTATTTCGTGCCGATTTCCTGCGCAACTTTCGTGAAAGCCGCTTTTGCTTCGGATAAATCGCTGACGGGAAACACTTTGCCGCCCGAAGTCTGCGCCATCGTCTGCATTTCGGTATCGGCTAATTCGTAAAGTTTTTTGCTGATGTCGAGCCGCTCGAAATCTCCCAACTGACAAAAACCGGCGACTTTTTCGATCTTCGATTTCGGGTAAAACGTGCGGTAATAGCGGCGAATCTGCGCGTTTGAAAAACGCATCGCGCCTTCGCAATCGCCGAGAAGATTGTCCTCGAAAAACTCGCGCGTATCAACCTGTATAAAATACGAAACGATGCCCGCTTGCTCGAATTGCCCGCGCACGTCTTCAAAATCGGCGACGCTCGTCGAATCAACGCCGTCGGTTAAAGCGACAAGAGCGCGCCTGCCGCGAAATTCGTCCGCCGGTTTTTGGCTGAAAATTTGATTGATAACTTGTTCTAATCCGTCGTAATACGGCGTTCCGTTGCTGGTTTTGACTTCCGACAAAACGGTTTTTAACTTCACGCGGTCGTCGGTCAGATTGCTCAAAACTTCGCTGACGGCGGTCATTTTATCGCTGCGTTTGGCGGTCGTAAATCCGATGATTGAAACGCGGTCGCCGGGACGCAAGGACGCAATAAAATTTTCCGCCGCGCGTTGAATCAAAGCCAAATCCGAGCGCGTCGAACCGCTCGTGTCGAGAAGAAGCGCGACCTCAAACGGCGCGCTCGTCGCCGAAAAATCCGCGACTTCCTGCCGCTTGCCGTCTTCGTAAACGACGAAATTCGTCGGCTTCAAATTCAAAAGCGGCTTGCCCGTTTTGTCGGTGATAAAAACCGGAATATCAACGAGCTGCGTGTCGACGCGCAAAACTTCTTCCGCGTCGTCCTTTTTATCCTGAGCGAAAAAGTTGACGGTTAAACTCGCGCTAAAAAACAGCACAAGAAAGAATATTCTCGATTGCATTTCGGTGAAACCTCGCTTAGTAATCGGTATTGTAGCGAAAAAAATCTATTTATGAAACAATTTTTTAACTCGTTTGCGATTCGGTTCTATAAATCCTTATGTTATTATTCAGTGCAAATCAATTTTGATTAAGCAAATTCAAGCGCATATCTCCCGGAAATTGCAGAGCGATGATTGTTCTGCCTGTTCGATGTGTGCAGCAAACTAAAATTTAAATTTATTTTAAGGAGAAGCAATGAACAGAAAAATTGTTCTAGGTGTCTTTTTTGTCTTGGCGATATTCACGAGCGCGACCTTGATTAACTTCGTGTCAGCCGAGAAAGCAGGTAACAATTCACTCTCAAACGGAGATGAAGATTTTCAATTTCGGGTCTCGACGACGATTGTAATTTCGCAAGTGTACGGCGGCGGCGGCGGCAGCACAGGAACTTATTTGAACGATTATGTTGAACTATTCAATATTTCCGGCAGCCCGCAGTCGCTTAACGGATTAGCTCTGCAATACGGTTCGGCGACCGGAAACTTCGGCAGCAGCGCGACCAACATTTTCGCTCTGCCCGACGTTACGCTTCAGCCCGGACAACATTATCTTGTTCAATTAGGCAGCGCGGGTACGGCTGGCGCGGCACTTCCCGTTACGCCGGACGCGATTACAACTAATATCAACGCGGCGGCAGGCAGCGGAAAGATTGCTTTAACGAATACCGCTACCGGACTTGGCTGCGGCGCGACCGCTACGCCTTGCACACTGCCGAATGCCAGCATTATTGACGTAGTTTCATACGGCGCGTCGAATAATGGCGAAGGCGGAACGACCGTCAATAACGGAACGGCGTTGACTTCGACGCAGGGCGCGGTTCGCAACAACAATGGCTGCACGGATACGGACAATAACAATAATGATTTTACGGTCGTAACCGCTCCTGTTCCGCGCAATCAGGCTTCTGCCGCGACTCCTTGCGGCGGAGGCGGAACTCCAACGCCGACTCCAACAGCAACTCCGACGGCAACTCCGACGGTGACTCCAACGCCGACTTCGCGCGATGCGAATGTTGATTTCAGCGGCGACAATAAATCGGATTACGTCGTTACGAGAAACGTCTCCGGCGGCAAAGTCTGGTATATCAGCGTCAACGGCACGGGCGCGTTTTCAGGCGTGCAGTTCGGACTCAGCAGCGACATCGAAGTTCCCGAAGATTACGACGGCGACAATAAAGACGACATCGCGGTTTATCGCGCCGGTTCACCTTCGGCTTTCTATATTATGCAAAGCCAAACAAATACGTTCAGAAGCGTACAGTTCGGGCAAACCGGCGACGATCCGAGAGTGGTTGCCGATTATGACGGCGACAACAAAGCCGATGTCGCGGTTTATCGCAAAAACGCTTCTTCGCCGAATTTCTTCTATTATCTTTCCAGCGTCAGCGGTTCGTTAGTTTCAACGCAGTGGGGCGGCGGTTCGACGGCTCGTCCGTATGTCGGCGATTTCGACGGCGACAATAAAGCCGATTTCTGCGTCAATATTGACAACGGCAGCGGCGGCGGAACTTTTGCTATTTTGAAATCTTCCGGCGGCAACGAATTTATCACTTTCGGATTGACTTCCGACACTCTCGCGCCGGGCGATTATGACGGCGACGGCAAGACCGATCTTACGGTCGTCAGAAACCAGAGCGATCAGCTCGTTTGGTATACTTTGACCCGCGCAAACGTATTTTCCGGCAACGCTTTCGGCATTACCGGCGATTTACCGACACCGGGTGATTATGACGGCGACGGCAAACAGGATATTTCCGTTTGGCGTTCGAGTTCAACGCCCGGAGCGACTTCATTTTATGTGAGAAATTCCGGCAACGGCGGCTTTCAGGCTTTCCAATTCGGAGTGCCGAACGATTATCCGGCGGCGAATTGGCTTGTAAAATAAAAAGAGATGAAGGATAAGGGATGAATAATTTTTATCTCTTAAACTTTTTCAAATTCAAAAGAAAAGCGCGGATCGAAGTCGTTTTAATCTGCGCTTTCCTTTTTATTCCTGATCGCTTATTTTGAGTCCGGCTTTGATCCACGCGCTTGTGCCGCCGGAGATGTTATAAAGTTTTTTGAAGCCTTTTCTTTCCAAAATGCTCGTCGCCGCGCTCGAACGGTAACCGCCCTGACAGATAACATAAGTCGGACGCGCGGCATCGAGATTCTCAGTTAGATTTTCGAGATCGGACAAAGTTAAATTAACGGTTTGCGGCGCGTGTCCGCCTTCAAATTCGCCTGCGCGTCGCACGTCAACAAACTGCAAATTTTCGTGTTTCGACAATTGTTCGTTCATTTCCTCGACCGAAATCTGTTCGACGCTCGCCGCTTCAAAAGTCCAATCGTTCATCAGCAAAAACCCTTCGACCGTTTCGATGCCGACGCGCGCCAGACGCATCTGCGCTTCTATTGCTTTTTCTTTTGATTCGGCGACAATCGCAATCGGCGTTTCCGTCTCGATCAAAATTCCAGCCCACGACGCGAATTGTCCGCCGAGTCCGATATTTAAA
>CAXTMQ010000051.1:0-20299 GCA_964245305.1 uncultured Pyrinomonadaceae bacterium | reverse complement strand
ATATGCCGCCAGCCGCCAGAATAACCGATCCTGTTTTGCATCCGTTGCCGCCCGTTTTGACCGGTGGACCGACTGCCGTTAACGTCATCATCGGATTTCTTCCGGCATGGCGCGGAGTCGGCGCGGCTATCGCCGCCGGTCTCAGCCAGGGAAAAATAGAGTCCGAGAAAAAAATCAAGAAAGCCGAGTTAGCGACAGCCGCCGCTAAAACAGCCGGAAATCCGACGGCGATTTCCGCCGCCGAACTTAATGAGAAAAAGGTTAAGTTTGAAGAACAGGCAAAGATGGCGGCGACGATTTTGGCGGCGGCGGCGATGACTGACATTCATAATTGCGCGGTCATCATACCGCCGCCGATTCACGGTCCGGGCGTTGACATCAAGCCGTCGAAAACCGTCCTTATCAAAGGACAACCCGCCGCCAGACAAGGCGATGAAATTTTAGAACCTATCGGACCGCCGAATTTTATTATGATGGGCTGTCCGACGGTTTTGATCGGCGATTAGGTTAAAGATTTTATTTGATAAAAAAAGGCGGCTTTTGACCGCCTTTTTCAATTTTCGGAAGCGAAGAAGAGACAGGAATATTTTTAACATTTACGGATGCGTCATATCGACCGGAACGACCCATTCGTCAAACTGCTGGCTCGTCAAAAGCCGCAACTCAATCGCCGATTCCTTCAACGAACTTCCCTTTTTGTGCGCGTTCTTGGCAATCTTCGCTGCGTTGTCGTAGCCGATATGCTGATTCAAAGCCGTCACGAGCATCAGCGAATCCTGCAGATATTTATCAATCTGCGGACGATTTAATTCGATGCCCGAAACGCAGAATTCGACGAAGCCTTTACAGGCATCATTTAGCAATCGAACCGAATGCAAAAAGTTGTGAATCATTACGGGCTTGAAAACATTCAGTTCAAAATTCCCCTGCGAACCGGCGAAACCGATTGCGGCATCGTTTCCCAAAACCTGCGCGGCAACCATTGTCATCGCTTCCGATTGAGTCGGATTGACTTTTCCGGGCATGATCGAGCTTCCGGGCTCGTTTTCAGGAATCGTAATTTCACCGATGCCGCATCTCGGTCCTGAAGCCAGCCAGCGAATGTCGTTGGCGATTTTCATCAATGAACAGGCGAGAGTTTTCAACGCGCCCGAAGCGAAAACGATTTCGTCGTGCGCCGACAAAGCGGCGAATTTATTCGGATGAGCGCGAAACGGCAAGCCGGTCAGTTCGGCGATATTTTTCGCGGCGCGTTCCGCGAATTCGGGATGCGCGTTCAAACCCGTGCCGACCGCCGTGCCGCCGATTGCCAGATCATAAAGTCCGTCTAAAACCAATTTCAATCTCTCGACATCGCGCTGAACAAGCGAAGCCCAGCCGCCGAATTCCTGCCCGACGGTTAAAGGCGTTGCGTCCTGCAAATGCGTGCGCCCGATTTTGACGACATCGGCAAATTCCTGCGCTTTGGCGTTGATCGAATTATAAACCGTCTCGACCGTCGGAATCAGCGCATTCAATCTTTCCGCCGCCGCGATATACATCGCCGTCGGGAAAGTGTCGTTCGACGATTGCGACATATTCACGTCGTCATTCGGGTGAACCGGTTTTTTACTTCCCATCTCGCCGCCCGCGATTTCGATGGCGCGGTTCGAGATGACTTCATTCGCATTCATATTCGTCTGCGTTCCCGAACCGGTCTGCCAAACTCTCAGCGGAAAATGCGCGTCGAGTTCGCCGTCAATCACTTCATTGGCGGCGCGAACGATCAAATCGGTTTTGTCCAAAGTCATTTTGTCCGGCTTCAACTGATGATTCGTCATCGCCGCCGCCTTTTTCAAAATGCCGAGCGCGCGAATCATCTCGCGCGGCATCACGTCGAAGCCGATGTCGAAATGATGCAGACTTCTTTCGGTTTGCGCTCCCCAATATTTATCCGCTTCGACCGCAATCTCGCCCATCGAATCGGTTTCGATTCTCGTTTTTTTATCTGTTTTTGTCGCTTCCATTGTAAAAATTTTTCCTGATGATTTCTTTAATAAGCAAATTTTACAACAAATCGCGGAATTCCTTGAAATTTCATTGTGGCAAAATGGCGCGACGGCTATTTCGCCACGATTTTTCCGGCTCGGGTTTGTGTGAAAAATCGAGTTTTACGCGCGTTTCGCTATGGCATATCGCTTGCGATTAAGGCAAAACGGTCGGGCAGTCAGGGCAGAACGATTGTTTGGGGCGGGTTTTATAACAGGGCGTAAAAACAAGGAGCAAACAAGGAGTAAAAAGTTATGAAAAAATATACAGGTTTATTGTTATTAGGATTTTTGATTTTGTCGGCGGCAGCTTTTGAGACACGCGCCGCGAGTTTGCCGTCGAACACGGACGCGCCGCGCAAAGAGCTGAAAAAATTCGACAAATTTTTGACGCGCCATCGCAGTATCGAGACGGATTTACGCGCTAATCCGCAAATGATAAACGACGCGCAGTATCTTTCGAGTCACAAGGATTTGGAAAAATTTTTACGCGAAAATCCGCGCGTAACGTCTGATTTGAGCGGCGATCCGAATTATTTCGTCGAACGCGAAACGCGCTATCAGCGGCACAAACATCATTGGTATTAATAGGCAAAAAGTTAAAAGCAAAAGAAAAAAGCGTCGCGTTTTATAAAATGTATAAAACGCGATGTTTTTCTTTTCGGCGGAAAAAAATCTTGACAAATTTCCATCGTCAAAACTACTCTACAAAGAGCCGTTCGCCCGAACTTGGCGCGCCTGATTCTCTTTATGGAAACCGTCAAGCTTCTCTTTCAATTATATTATCGCCCCGCCTCGGCGATGAGCGAAATTCTCGACAAGGGCAGTTGGCTGACCGCCGCCGGCATTGTTTTGATCGTTTCCGCCGCGTTTTTCTTCAGCGTCAATGCCAAATTGCAAGCCGCGTATCATATTCCCGAATTCTACGAATTTTATTATCCGAATCACGCGGCAGGCGAAGATTCAATCGTCGCCGAAGATCAATACGAAAAGGCTTCCGACGAATATCAAAAGGCGTTAGAGATGCGCCCGAAAATTCCCGTTGTCGGCGATTATTTTTTCAAATTTTTCTCGTTCGCGCCGACGGGATTTTATCAGCCGCTGTTGTCGCTTTCGATTTTTTATGTGCCGTTCGTTATTGTTTTGATCGGGATTTTCGGCGCGGCGGGAAATTTCGGAGCAATTCTTCAGCGCAGTTACGGCGAATTGGCGACTTGTTCGCTGATGGCTTGGGCGGCGGCGCATCTGCCGTTCGCCGTCGCCGGAATCGTTCTTTATCAAACGCAAATTTCGCCGCCGGTTTTTCTGGCGATGTGGCTGGCTGGCAGCGTTTTGTTCGGCGTTTTGATGATTTTCGCGCTGCGCGTCGTGTTCGGCGCGAATTATGCGACGGCGATTTTAATCGTCTGCGTCGCGTGGCTCGCTTTCAGCGCGGGAATGTATATTTTTCGATACGTTTCGCCGTGGCTTTTTTCGCCGTTTCTGCTTTTTTACGGCTATATGTATTTCGGCGGCACGATTTCCGGCGAGATGCGCGGCGCGGGCAACGCTTTTCGCCAGCGACAAAACTTTAAAAGATTTCTGCACAACGCGACCGTCAATCCGAAAGATGCCGACGCGCACGTTCAACTCGGTCTGATTTATTCGCAGAGAAAACAAGATGCGAAGGCTTTCGACCATTTCACGCGGGCTTTCGAGATTGATAAAACGGAAGTTGATGCCAATTACGAACTCGGCAAGATCGCGCGTGTCAAAGGCGATTTGCAGACGGCTCTGAATCATTTTTCAACTGTCGTCGAGCAGAACGACAAACACGCTTTAAGCGAAGTCTGGCGCGAAATCGGCGCGACTTATCTGGAAGCGCAAATGTTCGCGGAAGCCCGCGAAGCGTTGGAAAAATTCGTCGCTCGTCGTCCGGTTGACGCGGAAGGTTTGTATTATCTCGGCAAAGTTTATAAAGCGCAGGGCGAAGACGCGAAGGCGCGTGAACAATTCGAGCAGGCAATCGAAGCGGCGAATAATTCGCCCGATTTTCGCCGCCGCGATTTGCAATACTGGAAGAAATTAGCGCAAAAGGAAATTTAATGCGCTACGGATATTACCGGTGCTTCGATTTTTATATTTTCATCCGTTTCCCAAGTTTGCGTATAATGCGACCGCGAAAAGTCGTTGCCGTCTTCAATAATGATTTCCCAATCCATCTTTAAAGTCTTTCCGTCTTGAGCAAACCAAAATTTTTTGGTCGTAGTTCTGATACCTTTTCTAGAAGTTTGCGCGCGCTTTTCGATTGTCATAAATGCATCGGCTGGTTGATTTTTTATTTCTTCGTTGCCCAAATACTTATAATCAACTGTCGTCTGATTTGTTTCGGAGGCTTCTTGAATTTTTTTGTATTCTTTTGAAGTCCCTAAAGCTAAATTTCCTCCAACATTTTTTGACAAATTTTCAACTTGCATCCAATCGCCGTCGTCTTTTCGCTCAAAATATTTACCATATTTGATGTAAATCGTAATGGATTCATATTTTTCTTTGACGGAATTTTTTGAAAGCTCGTAAACTATGTGTTCGCCGATTTTTTTATCTTTCTCCGAAACTGTTTTATACGAGCTTAACTGTGTAACGGAATCTTTATCTTTAAACTTCAAAGTGATTTCGCCGGTCTGAATTGTGCGGTATGGCGAAGATTGTAAAAACCAACTTTGATCATTAGCTCTGTCCAATGCCGCTAAGAACCTGTTTTCCGTATCGTCTGCTGTCTGCGCGAGAATACTGATGATATTGCCCAAAACAAATGCTAAACAAAAAATCCATTTCATATTTTATTTTTGCCTCCAAGAAAAATTTATCTTACGGCGATTATATTTTTTGATATTCGACAACGAAACGGCGAATCGGCGGTTCTTCGTCGCCGAGCATTTCGACGAAATTCGTTTCGCGGAAATTATTTTCACCAAAGCGCGATAAATCCTCGCGCGACAAAGCCCAGGGCAATTCGGGCGGAATTTCGTCGTCTTCGCGCCCGCGCGTAACGACCAGAAGCGTGCCGCCGAATTTCACGAAATTCGCAATCGCGTCAATCGTCTGCGGGCGCATTTCGAGAGGCAAAGGCTGAATCGTGTAAATTTCCAAAACGAACTCGAACGCCTGAAACCATTGCTTCGGCGCGTCGAAAAGATCGGCGACAAAAAAATCAATTCCGGTGTCGGCGTGTAATTTGCGTGCCCATTCAATCGCCGTCGCGGAAATGTCGAACGCCGTAACTTTGAATCCGAGCTCATACAAAAATCGCGCGTCATCGCCGAGACCGCAGCCGACGACGAGCGCGTTTCGATTATTTCCGCGCAAAT
Organism: uncultured Pyrinomonadaceae bacterium; assembly: GCA_964245305.1. Lineage (GTDB taxonomy): Bacteria > Acidobacteriota > Blastocatellia > Pyrinomonadales > Pyrinomonadaceae. The sequence continues at coordinate 14,925 of CAXTMQ010000051.1, read as the reverse complement.
TAACGTGTTTGGCGTAACGGGCGAGAAATTTGTTCGGCTCCAAATCAGCCCAGGGAATTTTTTCGTTATCGCCCGCCGCTTCTTTGTATAACGCTTCAAACCAGCCGAGCGCATCGCCCTTTTCGGCGTATTCGGCTTGAATTTCTTTCGTGCGCTCGCGCGCGTCGTGTGTTTCAAAACTCATAAATTCGGTGAATGATCTCTATTGAAAAGTTAACAACCGGGAAATTTCTTATTTTGCATTATTCGCTTCTTCCTGCCACGCCGTCCAGCCGCCGCGCATCGAAAGCACGCTTGTATAACCCATTTTCTGCAAATTGTCCGCCGCGAGCGCGGAACGATAGCCGCCGCCGCAATATAAAATCAATTCCTGATTTTTGTCTGGAAATTTTCCGATCATGTCGCGTTCAATCACGCCCCGCCCAATCTGAACCGCGCCTTTGGCGTGTCCGGCTTCCCATTCGTTGTCTTCGCGCACGTCAATCAAAGTCGCGCCGTTTTTCACTTTCTCGCGCGTTTCTTTAACCGAAATTTCCTTCACGCGGCTTCGCGCCGCTTCCGCCAATTCTAAAAATTCTTTCGTGTGTTCCATCGTTTCGATAGTTTAGCGCAACTTCCGACGGGCAAACTAGCGGGAACGGGATTAAATTCTTATAATAATTATTTTGTTGTTCGATAAAATTTTAATAATAAGAGGTTAAGACATTGGCAGAACAATTTGACGTTTGTATTATCGGTTCGGGTCCGGGCGGTTACGTCGCCGCCGTTCGCGGCGCGCAGGTCGGCTTGAAAGTCGCGCTCGTTGAAAAAGAAAAAGACGCGCGACTCGGCGGAACGTGCGGTTTGCGCGGCTGTATTCCGACCAAAGCACTTTTAAACGCGGCGCATCTTTACGAAAAAGCCGGACATTTTGAAAACTTCGGTTTGAAGGTCGAAGGATTAAGTTACGATTTTGAAAAAGTTCAAAAATACAAATCCGATGTCGTGGCGAAAAACTCGGCGGGCGTGTCGTATTTGATGAAAAAGAATAAAGTTACCGTCTTCAACGGCTTCGGCAAAATCGCCGGCAAAGGCAAAGTCGAAGTCGCTTACGAAAGCGGCAAATCGGAAACGATTGACGCGAAAAACATCATCATCGCTACCGGCTCGGTTGTCCGTCCGATTCCCGGTTTTGAAACCGACGGCAAACAAATCGTCAACAGCGACCAAATCTTAGAATTAAACACCGTCCCGAAATCAATGGTCGTCTTAGGTTCGGGCGCTGTCGGCGTTGAGTTTGCGAGCGTCTATTCGCGCTTCGGCTGCGACACGACGGTCGTCGAATTGATGGACAGAATCGTCCCGCTCGAAGACGCGGAAGTTTCCAAAGAGTTGGAAAGAAGTTTTAAAAAACGCGGCATCAAATGTTTGACCGGCGTGAAAATGGACAAGCTCGAAAAATCGAAAAAATCGGTTAAAGTTTCCGGCAAAGACAGCAAGGGAAAGGATACTTCGCTCGAAGCCGAAATGCTGCTCGTCGCCATCGGCAGAATGCCTTACCTCGAAAAACTCGGTTTGGAAAACACCAAAGTCGTCGTTAATCCACGCGGCACAATCAAAGTCAACGAATACAGCGAAACCGACGAACCGAACGTCTTTGCCATCGGCGATGTCATTGACACCGCGTGGCTCGCGCATCTCGCGTCAAAAGAAGGCTGTTTAGTAGTTGAAAGAATCGCGGGCAGAAAAGTTGAACCGATCAATCATCGCTTGATTCCGAACTGCACATATTGCGATCCCGAAGTCGCGTCGGTCGGTTTGACTGAAGCCAGAGCGCGCGAAGAAGGCTATGATGTAAAAATAGGCAAATTCCCTTTCTCGGCTTCGGGCAAAGCGAGAATTTTAGGCGAAACCGACGGTTTCATCAAAATCGTCGCCGACAAAAAATACGACGAAGTTCTCGGCGTTCACCTAATCGGACCGCACGCGACCGAACTTTTAGCCGAAGCCTGCGTCGCTATGTCGCACGAAGCAACGGCAGAATCGCTCGCCAACACCATCCACGCGCACCCGACCGTTTCCGAATCAATGATGGAAGCCGCCGAAGGCGTTCACGATTTGACGATTCATATGTAATTTTTATGTTGAAAAGTCCGTGAAATATACTCTTTATATTTCACGGACTTTTTAATTTTCAGTTTCTTCGTGATTTATCTTCGACTCGATTCTCCTATCGGGAACGAGCCACATCAGCGCGACGAAAACGTAGAGCGTGTCGGCGATCCATTCGTTAACGAAGGCGAGAAGTATTGCGGCTAGATAAATAACGGGCGAGCTTTTGCCTTTGAAATCTTTGCCGATGGCTCGTTTTAGTTTGGAATCTTTGCCTTGTCCGGCGATTATGAGATTTTGCAGAATAAAATAAGCGATGCCCGACGCGAGCAGAATCACTCCATAAACGGCGGTCGGCAAAGGCGCGAAATGATTTTCGCCCATCCAGCCGGTAACGAACGGAACGAGCGAAAGCCAGAACAAAAGATGCAGATTCGCCCACAGAATTTTGCCGTTGATTTTTTCGGTCGCCTGCAGCATATGATGATGATTGTTCCAGTAAATGCCGAGATAAACGAAGCTCAAAATATACGAAAGAAAAATTGGTAAAAGCGGTTCGAGCGCGTCAAAATCCGCGCCGTGCGGAATTTTCAATTCCAGCACCATAATCGTAATCAAAATCGCAATCACGCCGTCGCTGAAGGCTTCGAGCCGTCCTTTATTCATTTTTAGTTAAGCGTTGACCGTTAATTATTATTTCGCAGACACGCAAAATTTTCAGTCGTCAGAGAATCCAGAACCGCGCTGATTTTTTGCTCGACATCTTTCGGCAAATCCAAATCAACCGGCTGTTTCGGGTTCGGCGGCATAATTTGAAAAAGGGCGTTTGCCGCTTCGACGATTTTGTCAATCGGCGCGTCGGCAGTTTGCTTTTTCCATTTGCCCTCGCATTTAAATTCTATTTCTTTGTTTTTTTGCCAGCGCAATTGAAGTATTTTCTGCTGCTTTGCTCCGGTCGAAAGATTTCTAACGGTCGAGGTCAAATCAATCAACACCGAGACGGGCTGATCCTTTTTATTTTTAACCGGCGTTATATCAATAATCATTGACTGCATTTTGTATGCGCCTTCGGCGGGTTCGATAAAAGCCGCGACGATGCGCGTTTGATCGTCGTTGGGTCCGATTTTCACGGTAGTAATTCGTTCCTGACAGAACAAACTCGCCGGAAACAGACAGAGGCAGAATAGTAATTTCACAATCAAACGCATAGTTTTTATTCTCCCGAATTCAAAGGCTGATTTTCAGATAATACTGAGAATTGCAGATTGCCGGAAAATTCTCAAGCGACCGCTGATTCCCGATTTTCGCCTTTTTGTTATAATCGCTTTTTATTTTTAAAATATGAATTTGCGAACGGTTAAAACCACGCGCTATGTAACGCCTCTGCGCGAAGGCGGTTCTTTACCCGCTATTATCGAAGCCGATGACGACGGGCTTTACGTTTTGAAATTTCGCGGCGCGGGACAGGGCGCGAAAGCTTTGATCGCCGAGCTTTTGGGCGGCGAGATCGCGCGTGTTTTAGGGTTAAAAGTGCCGGAAATCGTCTTTGTCGAACTCGACGCGACGATGGCGCGAACCGAGCCTGACCCGGAAATTCAGGATTTGATAAAGGCGAGCGACGGCACGAATCTCGCGCTCGACTATCTGCCCGGCTCGATTATGTTCGACGCGCTGATCGAAAAGCCTTCGAGCGATCTGGCTTCAAAAATCGTTTGGTTCGATGCTTTGACGGCGAATGTTGATCGCACCGCGCGCAACGCGAATATGCTTTTGTGGCACAAAGAATTATGGCTGATTGATCACGGCGCGGCGTTTTTCTACCAGCATAATTGGGAGAAATTTTTGGAAAACGCGACCAATCCGTTTCGCCAAATCAAAGATCACATTTTGCTGCCGTTCGCCGATGACATCGAACAAGCCGACGCGGAATCGAGCGCGAAATTAACGCCCGAAATTTTAAGCGAAGTCGTCGCGCTCGTTCCCGACGAATGGCTCGAAAATCCGACGGAACAAAGAAAAGTTTATCTCGAATTTTTGACGAATCGTTTGCGCGAGCCGCGCGAATTTACGAAGGAGGCGATTAATGCGCGACGGCTTCTTTCTGTTTGATTACGCGACGATTCGCCTCGCGCCGCGCGTCGAACGCGAAGAATTTTTCAACGTCGGCGTGATTCTTTCGTGTCCGGCGCAAAAGTTTCTCGACGCGCGAATTTTTCTCGACGAAGCGAAATTAAAATGTTTCGCGCCCGAAGTCGCGCCGGACACGATTCGCCAATATCTCGCTGCGATTCCAGAAATCTGCGCGGGCGACGCGGCGGCGGGAATCGTCGGAAAATTAACGCAGCGCGAGAGATTTTACTGGCTGACCGCGCAGCGCAGCACAATTGTGCAGTCGTCGCCGGTTCACACCGGCTTTTGCGCCGATCCGAGCGAAACGCTCGAAAATTTATTTGACAAAATGGTTCGCTGAGGCTTTTACTTTATCGCTGCAATCGAAATTTCCGCCGACTAGAGCGGGCATCTCGCGCCGATTTTTCTAAATCCAAGATTCACAATGATAAAATTCTTCTGATAAAAATCTGTTTGGAGCGATTTATTATGAGCGCGTTTATCGAAAAACTTCGTTTCGGTTTGTCTTTATTTCTTTTGTCGCTTTTTATTGTCGAACCTGTCGCGGCAAATTCTTTCGCGGCTGATGTTAATCGCAAAACGGTTTTGAGCGGCGACCAGCGCGTTCGTCAGATTTTATCTCGGGTGACGTTTGGCGCGCGACCTGCGGATTTCGAGCGCGTCAAGCAAATGGGCGTGAAGGCTTATATCGAAGAACAACTTAGTCCCGATTCGATTGACGATTCCGCGCTCGATAAGCGGCTCGAAAAATTGCCGACGCTGATGCTTCCTACACCCGTGCTTGCCGAGCAGTATAATCCGCCGAAACCGAAAATCACGCCGATGCCAACGCCGACCGCTGCGCCTTCTCCGTCGCCAACGCCGATTGTCGCGCCGTCGCTGACAAATCCCAATGAAACCGCGGTGAATGCGGACGCGATGAAAACAGTTGAAAATATGAAACCGGCAAATTCCGCCGCGCCGAAAACCGCGCCAACGCCTGCGCCGAAAAATCCGCAGCAGGTCGTAACCGAATTACAGCGGGCGAAATTGCTTCGAGCGGTTTACAGCGAACGACAGTTGAACGAAGTTCTGGTGGATTTTTGGGAAAATCATTTTAGCATTTACGCGCAGAAGGATGCCGACCGCTGGATGATGACTTCGTTTGACCGCGACTCGATTCGACCGAATATTTGGGGGCGTTTCCGTGATCTTTTGGGCGCGACGGCGCATTCGCCCGCGATGCTTTTTTACTTGGATAATTGGCAGTCGAGCGTGGTTCGCAAATATCCGGCGACGAAAGATAAGCCCGCCAGACAAACCGGCGGAATTAACGAAAACTATGCCCGCGAATTGATGGAGCTGCACACTTTGGGCGTAAACGGCGGTTATACGCAAAAAGACGTGCAGGAAGTCGCCAGATGTTTTACCGGCTGGACGATTCGCAAGCCGAACGAAGAAGGACTTTTTTATTTCAATCCGCAGGCGCACGACAACGGCGAGAAAATCGTTCTCGGGCAACGAATCGCGGCGGGCGGCGGCATCGGCGACGCGGAACGAGTGCTGGATATTTTAGCGGCGAATCCGGCGACGGCACGATTTATTTCAACAAAATTAGCGCAGAGATTTTTAGGCGATAATCCTCCGCAAACAATCGTCAATCAAGCGGCGCAGGTTTTTTTGAAAACCGACGGCTCGATTCGTGAAACCGTCCGCAGCATTATCACGTCGCCCGCGTTTTTGAGTCCGGCGATGTATCAAACGAAATTCAAATCGCCGTTTGAATTCGTCGCCGCGTCTTTGCGAATCACCGAAGCGGAAACCGACGCGAATCGTCCGGTTCTCGATTGGATTTCCAGAATGGGACAGCCGCTTTTCAGTCACGTTACGCCCGACGGTTTTCCCGAAAAAAGCGACGAATGGCTTTCGACCGGCAGCCTTCTGACGCGGCTCAATTTCGCCGCCGCGCTCGCCCAAAACAAAATCAAAGGCACGAATATTAATCAAAAACAATTTCTCGCAAACGCCGATTTTAACGATCCGTCGGCGGTCAACGCCGCTTTGATAAAAACGATTTTGCGCGACGAGGTTTCCCAAAAATCAAAAACCGCCTTCGACAAAATCGCCGCCGAAGCCGCATCGCGGGTGAACAGCGAAAAACCTATTGAACAGAACGCGGCGGTGCCGGCGAATCAAAATATAAACGTTTCGACAAACGCCGCGAAAATTGACGGAAAACCTCCCGAATACGTCGCCGAATTGATTACGCTGATGCTCGGCTCGCCCGAATTTCAGCGCAAATAATCAATTGCCTACAAAACGTCAAACGTCGAGTTTCAGACGAAAAAAACGCGGGCAATTTTTCGCCCGCGTTTTTTTTGTTTATAATCAAAGTTTTTATGAAACCCGAACAAACATCTTATCCGCGCAATCGCATTAAAATTCTGCTGCTCGAAAATATTTCCGCGTCGGCGGTTGCCGAACTCGAAGCGAGCGGCTACGCCGAAATCAAACAAATCAAAGGCGCGTTGAGCGAAGCGGATTTGAGCGAAGAAATCAAAGGCGTTCACATCTTAGGCATTCGCTCGAAAACGCAGGTTACAGAAAAGGTTTTGGAAAGCGCGGACAAATTGCTCGCCGTCGGCGCATTCTGCATCGGCATCAATCAGATTGATCTGAAAGCCGCGACCGAAAAAGGCGTGGCGGTTTTCAACGCGCCTTATTCAAACACGCGCTCGGTCGCCGAGCTTGTGATAGCTTTGTGCGTGATGCTGATTCGCCGGATTATCGACAAAAATATCGCCGCGCATCAAGGAGTTTGGATGAAGGACGCAAAGGGCGCGTTTGAACTGCGCGGCAAAACTTTAGGAATCGTCGGTTACGGCAACATCGGTTCGCAAATTTCGGTGATGGCGGAAGCGTTGGGAATGAACGTCGTTTATTTCGACGTTTTGACGAAACTGCCTTTGGGAAACGCTAAACAAATCCGCGATTTGACCGAGCTTTTAGAACAATCCGACATCGTAACTCTGCACGTTCCGAGCGACGCGACGACGCGCGGAATGATGAACGAAATGACATTTGCGGCGATGAAAACGGGCGCGATTTTTCTCAATTATTCGCGCGGCGATGTCGTTGATTTGGACGCTTTAAGGTCGGCAATCGAAAACGGCAAAATCAACGGCGCGGCGATTGACGTTTTCCCCGAAGAGCCGGAAAAAAACGGCGACGAATTCAATTCGATTCTGCAGAATCTGTCGAACGTCATTTTAACTCCGCACATCGGCGGCTCGACCGAAGAAGCGCAGGCGAACATCGGCTTAGACGTAACCTCGAAATTAATCAATTATCTCGAACTCGGCACGTCGAGCGGTTCGCACACCGTTCCGTCGGTCAATCTGCCGCCGCAGGATAAAACGCACCGCATTCTGCATATTCACGAAAATATTCCCGGCGTTTTGTCGGAAATAAACTCGCGCCTTTCGGAAAAAAACATCAATATTGTCGGGCAATATCTGAAAACAAACGAAGAAATCGGCTATGTAATCTTGGACGTTGACACGAAACTTTCGCAGGAAGCCTTCGGCATTTTGCGCGAAGTCAAAGGCACGATCAAAACGCGGATGGTTTATTAAAATGAAATTGATTTTTCTGTTGGCGAACATTTTTATTTTCGTTTCAATCGTTCAGGCGCAATGGCAAAAACAAAGCGTTGACACGAAAGCGAGCTTGCGCGGGCTTTCGGTCGTCAGCGAAAAAATCGTTTGGGCGAGCGGAACAAGCGGAACGGTTTTGAGAACCGTTGACGGCGGAAAAATTTGGTCGGTGATTAAAGTTCCTGATGCGGAAAAATTAGACTTCCGCGATGTCGAAGCCTTTGATGCGAACACGGCTTATGTTTTGAGCATCGGCGACGGCAATAATTCGCGGATTTACAAAACGACGGAAGGCGGAAAAACGTGGAAACTGCAATTTCAGAACCAAAATCCGAAAGCCTTTTTTGACGCGCTCGCGTTTTGGGATTCGACGCACGGAATGGCGATGAGCGATCCGGTTGACGGAAAATTTTTATTGATTGAAACGAAAGACGGCGAAACCTGGAAATCAATTGAAAATATGCAGATGCCGAACGTCAAAGAAGGCGAAGCGGCGTTTGCGGCGAGCGGAACTTGTTTGATAACTCAAGGAAAAAACAACGCTTTTCTTGTTTCGGGCGGCAACGCGGCGCGAGTTTTTAAGTCGGAAAATCGCGGCAAAAATTGGTCTGTTTATGAAACTTCAATAACGACAGGAACGGCGGGCAGCGGCATTTTTTCGATAGCGATGTTCGGTAAATTAAGCGGCATAATCGTCGGCGGAAATTACGAAAAGCCGGACGAAATCAACGATAATCTGGCTTTTACAAACGACGGCGGCAAAATTTGGGCGTTGGGAAAAGGCTTGAACGGTTACCGTTCGGGCGTAGATTTTATTGATAAAAAAATGATTATCGCGGTCGGTTCAAGCGGTTCGGATTTATCAACGGACGGCGGTAAAACGTGGACGAATCTCGATAAGGAAAATTACAATGCCGTCCGCGCCAAAGGCAGAAACGCGATTTGGGCGGTCGGCGCGAACGGTTTGGTCAGCCGGTATATTGTCCGTTGAGTTTGATTAAAATTCAACGATTTGAACAAGATTCATATTTTTATGTGAATCAAGAATAGAAAAACAGACAAGATAATAGCCCGTTGCGGGATAGTTTATTTTCTTATAACCCGAATAAACTGTCGAAACTTCAAAAAACATTGCTTTTCAACAAAAAAGGGCATAAAATTTTATGCACATTCAAACGGTTTTGTGAAAAAAGAACAAGCACCTCTGACGATTGAAAAAATAAAAGCGGCGCACGCGGAACGACGCGACGAGATTCAAGAGAGACTCGGCGAATTTCAAAGCATTTGGGAAAGCGAACCAAATGAGCGTTTGTGGGAAGAAATGGTTTTTTGTTTCTTTACCGGCGGCTGTTCGGCGCGAATGGGACTTCGCTCGATTGAAGCGATCAGACCGATTTTGTTGAGCGGCAATCACGCGGAACTCGCCGACGCGCTCGTCGGGCGGCATCGTTATCCAAACGCCCGAGCCGGTTACATCGTCGCTTCGCGCGAATTCTTACAGGAACATTGCAATCTGGAATTGCGCGAAAAGCTCGACAGTTTCGCCGATCCGCTGGAAAGACGCGATTGGCTGGTCAGGGAAAAACGAATCAAGGGTTTAGGTTATAAGGAAGCGAGCCACTTTCTGCGAAACATCGGTTTGAAAGGCTACGCGATTCTCGATAAGCATATTCTGCGAAGTTTGGCGGAACTCGAAATAATTGACGACCCGAAGCCGCCAAACACGCGGTCGAAGTATCTGACAGTTGAACAAAAACTGAAAAACTTAGCCGCACTCGCCGAGATTGATTTCGATGAACTCGATTTGGTTTTATGGTCAATGAAAACGGGCGAAATTCTTAAATAAAATTCGCCCGCAAGCGCAGGGAAAGGAGGATTTTATGAAGTATGGATTTTCGATTTTAGGCATTTTTCAAGTTCCTTTCCGCAAGAAAAAAATCGCCGCGTTTCTCGCCGTCTATTTAATAATAATCATTGGCGCAACGGCGATCAATGCCGACGTGCAGCGCGGCGAAGTTGTCGAATCAAGACAATTAATCAAACAGGCTGAAAAACTAACGCGGCACGGTGATCTATTGGAAGCCGAAAAAATTCTGCGCGGTATTATCGAACTTGATCCGACCAGCTCATCCGCAAAACTCGCGCTTGCCTACAATATGTTCAAGCAGAGAAATTTACTCGAATCTTATAATCTTTCGCTCACTATTGCCAAAGCCGAGCCGAAAAACGCGCGGGCGTTTGCGGTTTTAGGCGTAACGCTTTTAAATTCGGGAAGTTTCCGCGATGCTAAACTCGCTTTGATAAATGCTTTGACGCTCAATAATGAAGAATCGCTTGCGTGGTTCGGTTACGGAATGTTGGATTTTTATGAAAACAGAATCTCCAAAAGTGTCGGAAGCCTGCGCGAAGCCGTTTATTTAGACACGCGCGAACCCGATTTCATCTATTCTTTGGCACAGGTCGCGGCGCGCGCCGAAAATTATAAAGAAGCCGCCGACGCATATCATAAATTTTTGCAAATCTCGCCGCAGACCGACACGGACCGGCGCGAACGGATTAAAGGATTAATCAATTTTCTGCGCTTTTTGGGCAATCGTGAAAAACTTTACGACGCGGACGGCGCGAAACAAACGACAATTCAATTCGAGCTGAAAAATGATCGCCCGATTATCGAAATCAAGTTAGAAAAAAACGGCGAACCGCTTAGTTTTATTTTAGATACCGGTTCGGGCATCTCGGTGATCTCGGATAAAACGGCGCAAAAAATGAAGATAAAACCGATTGCTCGCGGCGGCGAAGCGCGCGGCATCGGCGGCGAAGGAAAATTTGAAATCGTCTACGGATTTCTGCCTTCGCTTTATCTCGGCGAAGTAAAAATCAGGAACGTGCCGGTTTATATTCGCAAGTTTCATTCGACGAACGACGAAGTTGACGGTTACATCGGCTTGTCGCTGATTTCAAAATTTTTGACGACGGTTGATTACGGAAATCGGACTTTCACTTTGATTGACAAAAAATCAATCGAAAGGCAGGATTCGGCAGTTGCTCGGAAAATTGAAAATAAAACGCTGTCGCTGCCTCTGCGCCTTACTTCGAGCGGTTTTTTGAGCGGCGAAGTCAATCTGGAAGGCGTTGACGTGCCGCTGAATTTTATCGTTGACACGGGCGCGAGCGTTTCGGTTATCTCGGACAATTTAGCTAAATCGAAGGAAATAGTCAGGTTCGTTTTGGGCGAAAAAATGCGCGTCGTCGGCGCGGCAGGAATTACCGAAAACGTGCCGTCGTTTTTACTGCCGCGCGTTTCTTTCGGCTCTCACAGTCGTCAGGGCATCAAAGCAATCGCGCTCGATTTAGACGTGATAAATGAAACGTCCGGCTTTGAACAGGCGGGAATTTTAGGCGGGAATTTTTTGAAAAATTATCGTCTGACGTTTGATTTTCAAAATTCGCAGGTCGTTTTCGACCCGGTCAAATAAAGTTTAAGGTTCAAAGTTTAAGGTTCAAAGTTCAAGGTTTGATTTTTCGGCTTTGAACTTTGAACCTTGATCTTTAAACTAAAGATAATGAAGCAAAGTTTGTATTTGGAAACTTCGGTGGTCGGCGCGTATCTGGACAATGGCGACGCATTCCGGCGCGATTTGACGATTCGCTGGTGGGAACACGAGCTTAGCGAATATCGCGCCTTCAGCTCCATTCTCGTGCGGCGCGAGCTCGAACAAATCAGCGAACCGCATCGCACCGGCTATTTAAAATTAATCGCGCCGCTCGAATCGCTCGATTTGGTCGAAGAAGCCGCGATTTTAGCGGAAGGCTATGTTTCGCGCGGAATTTTTCACCGTCGTTTTCTGGCAGACGCGCTGCACGTCGCGCTCGCGTCGTTTCATAAAATTGACTATCTGGTGACGTGGAATTTCGGGCATCTGGCAAACGTCCGCAAACAGGCGCGGCTCAGATTATTCAACACCGCCGCCGGATTTTTCTCGCCGGTTATCGTTACGCCCGAATTTTTAGTCAGCCCTTGAGCAAACGCTTGACGGCTGACGATTAACATTTAACAATTGAGAAGTCGTTTTTATGTATCGTCGTCCGAAATTTTTAGAAATTCTGCTCGAAATCCGGCAGGAAATGTCGCGCGAAGCCGATTACGATATTGATTTGTTCGCGGAAATGGCTCGTTGCGGGAACTTTAAAGATAATTCGAGAGTGGAAAGCCGGAAAATGAAAAACGACGCGGCGAACGGCGAACGAAGCGCGAATGCCGAACAGTAAATTATGGAAATTGTTTTTAACGCCATCGGAATTGATGTTCCGAATGAAGCGGCTTTTCAAAATCTGGCGCGAAACGCCGGACGAAACGGCGAAGCGTCAATCGCGGCGCGTTCGGGAAGAATCGTGCGCGGTCGCTGTTGGCGAATCGGCTCCGGTTTGGAAGTTTGGACTGATTTTAACGAATCGGAAACCGGCGAAATTTCTTACAGCCATTGCCGTCCGGCGTTTCGCGCCCGCCATACGCAGATTTTAAGCGATTGGTTTTTGTTGGAAACCAAAGGCGACATCGCCGTCGAAGGCTGTATCGGAAAATCGGCGACGAAAATATTTTTCCAACTGCAAAATCTGACCGAAATCAATTCGCAAAAATTCGAGCAGAAAACTTTGCGAGTCGGTTTGTGCGGCTTGGCGTATCGCGCCGAACTTTCGACGAAAAAAGACGATTTTTTCCGAACAAAACCGAAACAACGCAAAGCTGATTGGCATCTGTGCGGAAAAATTCTTGCCTTTCAGACGATCCGCAATCCTTTCACGCACAAGGATTTATATTGGATTTATCTCGATTTGAACGATTTTGAATTGGAAGTTTTAGTTAACCAATGCGATTTGCGCGGCGGCGATTTGCAGATCGGCAGGAGCGTCGAAGCCGATGTTTGGCTGCAAGGGCATATCGTTTCGCAGTCAATGTTGAATTCAAATTATGAAGGCGTTGATTGGTCGCAAGGCGCGTCCGAGTTCTGGAAAAAATTTAAGCGAGAAAACTAAAAATTTTCGAGTCGAAAAGAGCGTCTTTCTTTCCCGGTTTTTAAAAAAAGATGCGTCGGTATTTGTTTTTCATTTTAATCGCAGCAGTCGTTTCTTCAATCGTCGGGCTGTATTTTTTCAATCGTTTTTGGATACATCGTTACGACGATTTGATCACGCGGCAGGCATCGGTCTATAAGCTTGACGAATCGTTTGTCTGGAGCATCATTTACGAGGAAACTTATTTTCGCGCGTGGAAAATCGGCGCGGCGGAAGAAGTCGGTTTGATGCAGGTTACGCCGACCGTCGCCCGCGAATGGGCGAAGGAAACCGGATTTCAGGAATTTGAACGCCAGACGGCGCAGAACGTCGTCGAATTTTTACGCGAACCGGAACGCAATATTCAAGTCGGCTGCTGGTATCTGGAAAAACTGCGCGGCAATTATCGCGGTTTTCCGGCAGAAAACGCGATGACGCTGGCGGCTTACAACGCGGGCGCGAGCCGCGTCGAAGAATGGAGCAGATCAAAAGACGAAGCCCAAAAAATGTCCGAACAGGATTTTATCAACAACATTGACATCGCTTCGACCAAATCTTACGTCGCTTCGATTTTGAAGCGATACGAAAACGCGAAAGCGAGTTTCGATAAATCGAAACTCGCTGCAAACTAACTTCAATTTCGGCTCAAATTCAAATCTATGAAAATTTTTTCGGCTGAATATCTTTTGCCCGTTTCCGCGGACGCGATTGAAAACGGAGCGATTGTCGTTGACGGCGCGAAGATAATCGCTTTCGGCGCGTCAAAGGAGATCATCGAAAAATTTCCCGACGCGACGCGCGAAGATTTCGGCGAAGCCGTGATAATGCCCGGACTGATTAATTGCCATTCGCATCTTGAAATTACGGCGATGCGCGGCTTTCTGGACGATGTTGAGAATGATTTTTATGCGTGGCTGATCAAGCTGACGAAAGTTCGCGGCGAAGTTTTAACCGAAGATGACATCAAAATCGCCGCCGTCGCCGGCTCGCTCGAAGGAGTTCGCGCGGGCGTAACGTGTTTCGGCGACATCGGTCGTTTCGGTCGCGCCGGCTTTGAAGCGTTAAAGAAAAACAGTCTGCGCGGAGTTCTTTTTCAGGAAACCAATTTTTCGCCGTTCGACGAAAAGGCGGACGAAGATTTCGCCAAATTAAAAGACAAATTTTTGGAATTGAAGGCGGCGGAAACCGCGCTTGTTAAAGTCGGTTTATCGCCGCACGCGCCTTATACGGTCAGTCGAAAGCTTTTTGAAAAAATCGCCGATTATGCGATTGCGGAAAGCATTAAAACTTCGATTCACGCCGCCGAATCGGTTCAGGAAACGGATTTTTTTGAAACGGGCGAAGGATTTTTTACAGAGCTTTACAAAAGAATGAATCTCGAATGGAACGCGCCGCGCCAATCGCCGGTCGAATATCTCGCCGACATCGGCGTTTTAGAGTCCGCGCCGCTGCTCGCGCACTGCGTCAAAGTCTCTGAAAAGGACATTGATTTAATCGCCCGAAGCGGTTCAAAAATCGCGCATTGTCCAAAGTCGAACGCCAAATTCGGACACGGCATCGCGCCGCTCGAAAAATTTCTCGACGCAAAAATCGGCGTCGGTTTCGGCAGCGATTCGGTGGCGAGCAACAACCTTTGCGACATTTTCGAGGAGGCGCGATTTGCCGCGCTGTCGGCGAGAAATTTGGAAAGTAGAAAAAGATTTTTGACGGCGCGGGAAATCATCGAAACGGCGACGCTCGGCGCGGCGAACGCGCTCGAACTCGGCGCGGAAATCGGCAGCTTGGAAACGGGAAAACAAGCCGATTTAACTGTCGTCTCGCTCGAAAACATCGCGCAGATGCCGATTCACGATCCGTATTCGGCGGTGCTTTTCGCTTCAAACGCGCGGGACGTGAAAATGACGATGGTCAACGGAGTCGAGCTTTATAAAAACGGCGCGTCTTTGAAAATTGACGAAGCGGAAATAAAAGCGAAGATGCGTGAAATCGGCGCGAAAATGCGCGTTGGAAATTAAAG
>CAXTMQ010000050.1:0-20624 GCA_964245305.1 uncultured Pyrinomonadaceae bacterium | reverse complement strand
TTCGGAAAACTAACTTTTGCTTTGCTTTTGTTAGTTTTCTACTATTGATTCACATCAACGATATTTACGCCCTGCGTCGCTTTATGAAAAACGCCGACGATGCGGTTGTTTTTGACTTCTTCAAAACTCGCAACCGTATTGTAGTGCAAAATGTCAATCACATTATTTAACATAAAAATCTCCTGTTTTGATAAGCATCATCGGGAAATTCACGCCCGCCAAAAAAGTTTTACGGAATCGCGCCGATGATTATCGTTAATGGTTATGGGTTGCGGTTAAGACGAGTAGGAGTTGAATTAACCGTTATAAATTGTATAATACCGGCTCGATTGCCGCCGGATTTAAAGGCTCGGAGAAACGATGATTACTAACGAGAAAGCGCAGAAGCAATTTGTTTCCGAGCCGGAAAGATTTCGGATGAAAGTATGCGGATAAAACAAGACGCGCAAACTTTCTTATTAAAAATTCGACGACCGTGACAATTAACCGAAAATCCAAAAATCTGATCAATAATGCGTTCGCTTGAATTTCCTTTTAACTCTTTTATGGGATGAATTTACTCTAGCTAGTTTCGTGCCAAAGGCGAATTTTTTGAGGCGAGCCTTTATTTGCGGTAGTTTTTAGAAATGTCGGAGCATCGCGGAATTTTGAAGCATATCATTTTCGATAGCCTGCTTTTTAAAACAGAACCTCTATCGCGTATATATAAATCCGCATTCAATAAAAACAAAAAAGGCAGGACCGACGGCACTGCCTTTTTAGTTATGAGGGTTGCTACTCGGAATGGAGAAGAACTTAAAGGGGAAAGCTCTTCAGTCTTTCAGAAAACTCTGAAAATAGAAAAGTGAAGCGAAATTTTCAACCTTCAAATTTCAAAAACCGATGAACTTATTAACAATTAACGTGCCGAAGAACGCATTTTTCGTCAAGCGCGGGTTAAAAGTCCGCAAATGTTGAAATAGTTGGAGAAATATGATTTCATCCCGTTACTGTTTGAGTATTAGTAGCGAGCCGTTTTTGCTTCGGGCATATCAATTTTGATAGTAACACTATCAAAATTGATATGGTTCTGGTAAATTCGTTAAATCGGACTTTCAATCCGCGAAGGCAGATTGCAAATTCAAACTAATAAATCTTTTCCGCTGTATAAATCATCGGGAAGGAAACGCGCTTAGTTTACAAGATGGAAAATGTATCGAATCTAAAACCGAGAATTGTTGCGCTGGATGGCGCGGCGCGGCGCGAGCCGGTTGATTTGAATTTGGACGAGGGCATTTATTTTACACTCGGGCGCGGCTCGGTATGCGATTTGCCAATTAGCGAAGCGGCAATTTCCCGCGAACACTGCCGCATTTTTCGTGATGCCGGCAATTTTTATCTGGAAGACCTCAAAAGCCATAACGGAACTTTCGTGAACGATTCGCCCGTTACGGCGCGGCAGATCGTTCACGGCGATCAAATTCGCATCGGAAATTCATCTTTTATGTTTCTGACCGAAAAAGACGACGCATTAACGGCGCAAGCCAGATTCGACGACGGAGCGTTGATGACAAACTCGACGATTCGGATTTTTCCGAATGCCGATGCCGTCAATTTTCCGTCCGACTTAAATGTTCTCGTCAATCTCGGCAAAGCTCTCAATCAAACTAAGGAATCCGAAGCCCTGCAACGCAGAATTCTCGAAATAATTCTGGAATTTATTCCGGCGCAGCGCGGCGCGATTTTAATGACCGACGATGATTTGAGCGAGTCGCAGTCAATCTGCGTTTTAGCGAAAAGTTTCTTCGACACCGCGCCGATGCAAATCAGCCGCACCGTTTCGAGCCAGGTTCTACGCGAGCAAATCGCGCTTTTGAGTAACGATTTGTCGGATAAAAATCTTGAAAAATCTATGAGCCTGATGATTTCGCGCGTCAGTTCGCTGCTTTGCGTTCCGATGAGAATCGGCGAAAGAAAAGGTTTGATTTATCTCGACACGAGCGACCCCGACACGCAGTTCACCGAGCCTCATCTCGAACAAATGACCGCCGTCTCGTTTCTGGTTTCCGCCGCCATCGGCAGTGCTGAATCAATAGAAGATTTACGGCGTGAGAACGAAATTCTCAAAGACAGTTTGCAAATTGAAACGAATATGGTCGGCGAAAGCGACGCGCTGAAGGAAATATTTCGCCTCATCAGCCGCGTCGCCCCGTCGAAGTCAACGGTTTTGATTGCCGGCGAAAGCGGCACGGGAAAAGAATTGGCGGCAAAGGCGATTCATCAAAATTCTCCGCGCAAGTCAAAACCTTTTCTCGCTATCAACTGCGCCACGCTGAACGAAAACCTACTCGAATCGGAACTTTTCGGTTATGAAAAAGGCGCGTTCACCGGCGCGTCTTCGAGAAAAAAAGGAAAATTGGAAGTCGCCGACGGCGGCACGGTTTTTCTCGATGAAATCGGCGAAATGCCTCACGCGCTGCAAGTCAAGCTGTTGCGCGTTTTGCAGGAACGCGAATTCGAGCGCGTCGGCGGAACGCAAACGATTAAGATTGATGTGCGCGTTATCGGCGCGACGAATCGCAATCTGGAAAATGAAGTTAAAAACGGCAATTTTCGCGGAGATTTGTTTTATCGTCTGAACGTCGTGCCGATGAAAATGCCTTCGCTTCGTGAGCGCAAATCGGATATTCCGCTGTTGGCGCGGCATTTTATTCATAAATACAGCGAGGAATTTCACCGCAAAATCGAAGGTTTGTCCGCCGACGCGCAGAAGGCTCTGATCGCTTTTGACTGGCAGGGCAACATCCGCGAACTCGAAAACGTCATCCAACGCGCCGTCGTTTTAGGCACACACAGCAAAATCAAACTTGAAGATTTACCAAAAGAAATCGGTGAAAAAGCCGCGCCCGAAGCAGCTTCCGCCGGTGATTTTAACGAACAACTGCGACAAGCCAAACAGAAAATAGTGTTGGCGGCAATCAATAATTCCAACGGAAATTTCACGCGCGCCGCACAGGATTTGGGAATGCATCCGAACAATCTGCACCGGCTCGTGCGCGAACTCGGCATCAAAGGCGAACTTGATCGTTAATAGCGTCCGCCACGTTCTTCAAGCGTTAAAAATCCTCGATCAAAACCAAATTATTCCGCAAACTGCCGCGCGCGTAAACGACATTTTTACCGTCCTTCGACCAATCGAAAGCGAAAATTTTATCAGCCGTAAAATTCGTTAGTTTTTTCGGCTCGTCGTTTGTGATGTTCTGCGTCCAGACGTTTGAAACGCCGTCGTTGTTGGCGACGTAAGCGATTGATTTTCCGTCCGGCATCCAGCGGACAACTATCGGCAAGCCCGGCGCGCCGAGTTCGCCGGCGGGTTTGAAGGATTTTTGAAATTCGCCTGTTTCGGCTGAAAAAATCGCCAGTTCGGTCTGCGATTCAAAATCGTCTCCGCGCGTTACGCAGGCGATAAATTTGCCGTCGGGCGAAATCGCCGCCCGGCTGGTTTGCTGTTTGGTAAACTGCGAAGGCTCGCCGCCTTCTATGGAAATTTTCCAGAGCGACGACATCCCGCTTAATCTTAATGAATAAACGATGTAACTGTTATCGGGTGCGATCACCGGAAAACTTTCTCCGCCTTTATCGGTCAATTGTTTCAATTCGCCGCCGTCGAGATTCATTCGCCAAATATGCGGAACGCCGCCGCGCGCCGAAACGAAAACGATGAATTTATCGTCGCTCGAAACGGCGGGCGTATCGTCAATCGCTTCGTCGAACGTCAATTGCCGCCGTT
Source organism: uncultured Pyrinomonadaceae bacterium (assembly GCA_964245305.1). Lineage (GTDB taxonomy): Bacteria > Acidobacteriota > Blastocatellia > Pyrinomonadales > Pyrinomonadaceae. The sequence continues at coordinate 16,855 of CAXTMQ010000050.1, read as the reverse complement.
TCGAGCCGTTGGCGTTCATAATCCAGATGTCGCGGTTGCCGCTTTCGGTCGAAACATAAACGACGCGCCCGTCTTTAGTCCAGCAAATTCCGCTCACGCCGTCGTATCTGCCGCCGCCCAGAATAGAATGGATTTGATCGGGTTTATCGGCGGACGCGGTGAAAATACGCGAACTGCGGTCGTAATCAACGCCGAGCAGAAGCGTCGCGCTCGCATTGACGCTCAAATTAAAATAATCGCTTAAAGAATTAGTAATATTTCTTGCTTCGCCTTGGTCGGGTAAAATTTTCCAGATTTGAAAAAACTCCGCGCTCGGATCGGTTGCGGTAACGAGCAATTCGCCGCTTTTCGTCCAGGCGACGCGCCCGACGCGATACCATTTTTTTTCCGTCAAAGGCGTTTCCGCGCCGGTTTCCGCGTTGATTTTAACGACGCTCATAAATTCGTCGCCGCCGAGAATTTTTCCGAACGGGCAGGCGATAAATTTTCCGTCGGGCGACCAAGACAAACTTTCGCGCGAACTGATCGAATAAAATTCGGGACGTTTTTTTTCGGTGACGACGCGCTCGCCGTCCGTTTCCGTATTTGCGACGACGATTTGATCCACGTTTTGCGACGCGCGGATAAAAGCGAAAGTTTTTCCGTCGGGCGCGAAGGCGGCGGTCGAATCTATATTCTTGATGACTTCCTGCGGAACGCTGTCGAACATTTTGACGCGCTTCAAAGTGCCTCTGCCGTGGCGGTCGAAAACCGTGTAATAAATCTGCCCGCCGTCGGGCGAAAAAACCAGACCGGCGTAAATGTCCGCGCTTTCCGGCAGCAAATTGGTCGCGGCGGCGTTGTCCACTCGCCGCAGCCATAAACTCTGCTGCCCGTCATTATTCTGCACGAATGCGAAAAACTGTCCGTCGGGCGAAAGCGCGGCGTTCGTTACATTTCCCGCCGTCGTCAAAGACCTGATTTTAATCGGCTTAGACGGCGATTGGCGCAAATAAAGCCACATTCCGCCGCCGAATATCAACAGCAAAAGCGTTCCTAAAATTCCGACGACGCGCCAGCCGAATTTTTTTCCGGCGACGAACACGCCGGAAAAATTTTCTTCTTTAGTCGCCGCGACTTTTCCGGCATTCGTGAAAACGGTTTTCTGCGAGTGAAACGAATTTGAAGCGATTTGACCTTCAACGGAATAATTGCCTCTGCCGGTCGAATTATTTTTCGCCGCTTTGAGAGCCGCAACCAGTTCACGCGCCGTCCCGAATCTTTCGTCCGCTTTTTTTTTCAAACATTCGGAAACGATTTTTTCGATTTCTTCCGGCACATTAACGCTTAAATCCGCGAACGACGGCAAAGGACGTTCGATGACGGCGGCGATGACATCGCTGACCGTTTCGCCGACGAACGGGCGACGACCGGCGAGCATTTCAAACAAAATTATTCCCAAACTCCAAATATCCGCGCGTTCGTCAACCGCTTTGCCGCGCAATTGCTCGGGCGACATATAATTGACCGTGCCAAGAATTAATCCCGCTTTTGTCTGAATCAGAGAAGCGGTTGCCGCGTCGGGACTTGCCGCGAAATTTTTATCCGTTCCGGTAAATTTCGCCAAGCCGAAATCCAAAACCTTTACATAACCGTCGGGCAAAATCATTATATTTTCCGGTTTTATATCACGATGCACGATGCCGAGTTTGTGAGCCGCGACCAGCGCGTTGCCGGTTTGAATGCCGATGTCTAGGATTTCTTCGAGCGACAATTTTTCTTCGTCTATAATTTCGCGCAGGTTTTTGCCTTCGACTAATTCGGAAACGATATAATCGTGATTTTCAAATTCGCCGACCTCGTGAACGATTAAAATATTCGGATGGTTGAGCGCGGCAATGGCTTTCGCTTCCTGACGAAAACGACGAAGCAGTTCCGCATCGTCGGTCGGTTTGAGAAATTTCAGCGCGACCCCGCGCCCGAGCCGCGAATCCAGAGCGCGATAAATCTCGCCCATTCCGCCCGCGCCGAGTGAGGACTGAATTTCATACCGCCCGATTTTCGTGCCGGCTTCCAACTTCATCGCAAACGCTTTGAAAACAAATTTTTGTGAATATTTTGATAAGTAGCTGCAAGCATTTTATATTAAATCGGAAATTTACACTATCAATTTTGATATACCGTTAAAAATTTATTCGCGCCGACTTCCGATTTCGTAAATAAACCCTCTTGGCACAAACTTTGCTCTGTTGAATTTTCAAAATTTTGTCCGAGATTATTTTCGATAAAAAATATCGGGCGGTATTTTTAGCCAGCTTTATCATTCAAATCTAAAATTTAAGGAGCAATAAGATTATGCCAGACGGACCGGAAAATGATTATTTTGCGACGCAGTTCGCTACAGCAATAGTTCAGGAATCGAATAAGACAACTCAGTATTGGTTCGGCAGACTGCTGCGCTTTTTAGGCTCGAACGAATTCGTATTTAAAAATTTTTTCAAAAAGGATTACACGGAAAGCGAATTTATTGACGAGTTGAAAACCGGCAATATCGTCGTTACCGCATTCGATATTTCAAACGTCAATTATGCGATAGATCCGAACGATCCGACTTTAGCGACCGTCACGATGAATGTGCATATCGAAGCAACGATAAACGGAGTCGGCAGGACAGGCGATTCTACTTTGACTCACAAAGTAAAGCAGAGCTGGCAAACATATGAATCTACGCTTTCCTGATTCATACAGTTCGTTTTTTTCACAAATCAAACCGAAGACGGGCAGACAAAATTTCCAACTCGAATCGAAATTTATCTGCCTGTCATCAATTTAACGCGGCAAATTTGATTTCGGAGGCAGTGTTTTGCGATGAAAATTAAAATTTTAATCGTCGCCGCTCTTGTATTATTTTTTATCAAGTTCGCTTTTTTCAATCGGGACGCGCCGCCAATCGTTGTGGCTTGCCCGCCCGCGACCGCGCCTTTTCCCAGCTACGCGCCCGAATTCGCGCCAGGCGAAAGATGGTGTCGAGAAAATCCGTCAGAAGAAATTTTTCAATTAAGCCAGAATTACGGAGAGGCGCGCGAAAATCCGTTCGAACCGCTGCCCTGGAAACAAATCGCCCGCAACCGCGATGACATCAAAAAATATTGGCGCGAATATTTATCGGCGATTTTAAACTACGCCTACGAAGGCAATCTCGAAACGAATTGGATCGTGCAAAAAAACACGAAACGCCGCTGGTTTCACGCGCCCTGGATGCACAACGGTTCGACGGGCAGAGAATTTCTGCACGGATTGACGGTCGAACGTCCGTCGTGCGCGGCGGAACTCGTCAAAGGCAAAATCTGCGACGACGATAAGCTGGCAATTCAAAATTGGGCGGTCAGCGTTTATAACGAGCCGGGCGGTTTCTATATCGGTCAGGTTTGGAATGAAATGCTCAAACCGCAGCCGAATCCGGCGAATTTTCCCGAAAACGGTTTCCCCGAAGGAACCGTCGCCGTGAAACTTCTTTTTACGCAATCCGAGCCGGACTATGCTAAAAACAGCGTCGTCTGGAAAGCGGATTTGTATCGCGGAAAAATGCCGCCGCAACAGATGCGGCTTTTGCAGATTGACGTTGCCGTGCGCGACGACAATTCGCCGACCGGCTGGGTTTTCGGCACGTTTCTTTATCACGACGACGCGCCGCCGATGTCTTATAGTGCCGCGCTCGCCGACAACCAAACAGGCTGGTTGCGAGTCATTCCGCTCGGTTTGATGTTCGGCAACGAAACGAACGAATCGGTTCTGAACGAAAATGTTCCCGTGCCGCAGCATTTCGGCTGCGGGCGGCGTTTGAACGGTCCGGTCGATAATCCGAAATCTTCGTGTCTCGCCTGCCATGCGCTCGCGGAAATCCCGCTCGATTTGAATTTCGAAAAGCTGAACGATTCTTATCCGCCGATGTCTTGCGACGCGGCGACCAATAATTTTTGGTTCAGACATATCAATCCGCGCGGCGAAAAAGCGGAAGAAAAAACCCTCTCCGCGCCCGACAAACGAGTTGTTCCGCTCGATTTTTCGATGCAGCTGCGGCAAGGCATCGAACGCTGTTGTCTGGCGAAAAACGCCTGCCGCTGTCAGTAATTTTCACAAATCGCCGCCGTTCAGAAGTTTGACCGTCGCGCTTCAGAGTGCAATCATACAAAGTTGTCAATTGAATTCGCATCAAAGCGAACAATCAATCGCGCGAAAGCGTATTTAACGGCAAAGATTTTACGACAGAGGGAAAAAGAAAATGGCGGATTACAAAGGGCGTTTTGAAAAATGGCAGCGCGAAGCCAAAGAGCGTTTTGAAGATTTCGACAAGCAAATCGGCTTGAAAGATAAAATCGAAGAAGGCGCGAAGGTCGCGGCAGACGCGGCGAAAAAAGGCGCGGAAACGATTAAGGAAGGCGCGCAGAAAATAAAAACCGAAGCCGAAAAATCGAACGTCGGCAAGCAAGCCGTCCGCGCCGCCGAAGACGCGGCGAAAACTGCTGAAGATGCCGCGAAAAAGGCTTGGGACGCGAGCGAACCGTTGCGTGAAGCGGCGGGCGAAGCCGGCGGACGTGCCGCTGATGTCGTCGCCGTCACCGCTGTCGAAACCGAAAAAATAATCAAAGAAGTCGGCAAACAGGCAAGCGCGGCTTTCAACGTCGCCGCCGACAAAGCGGGCGATGTTTTTGGCGAAGCGCGCGATTCGTTCAACACGAACGCGAATCGCGTTTCCAAAGCATTTAATTTCGGCGCGAGCTGGACGCGAACGATTGATTCGGCTTTGAAAACCGCCCGAAAAACTTCCGAATGGATCGCCGAAAATCCTCTGCAAGCCGCGACGACCGGCGTTTCGATGGCGGTCGGCGCAGGTCTCGGCGTGGTTTTCACGGGTCTCAGCTCGCACTGGCTTTTCAATTCTGCTCTGCCCGCGTGGTCGGTGCGGAAAGCGAGCGAGCAATTTCAAGCGCATCTCAAAGCGCAGGATGTATTAATCGAAAAAGGTGAGTTATCCGAAGCCGAAACCGAGAAAATAAAATTTGAGCGCGACATCGCCAAGTATGTCGGCGCGCCGCTTTTAGGCGCGTTTTCGTTCGCGTCGGGCGCGGTTTTAATGACGAATATTTTCAACCCGAAAACCGTTACCGGCGCGCCGATCAGTTGGCTTCTGAACGGCAACCCGTTTCTCGAAGGCATCTGGTTTTTCGGCAACGGCGTGATTTGTTTCAAAACGAGCTACGACTTTTTTATGTTCGCGCTCGAAGACCACGAGGAAATTCAGAAAATCGTCAAAGAAATAAAAGGTTTGCTTCCGGCGTAAGTTGTGTTACAGTCTGTTTGAATTAAGCAACAACATATTCGTTTGAAAGGCTTTGAAACTGCGAATTTTTTCGTGTTTCAGAGCCTTTTTCGGTTCAATTCAGTTTAACTTCAAGGAGAAAATCTATATGTCTATGATAGATGATTTCAAAGCTTTTATCGCGCGCGGAAATATTCTCGATTTGGCGATTGCCGTCATTATGGGAGCGGCTTTCGGCGCGATTGTCAAAACTTTTACCGACGGAATTATTATGCCGGTAATCGGTTTTCTGACCGGCGGCATTGATTTTAAGGACAAAGTTATCAATCTGGGCGATATGCCCGTCACCACGCCCGAACAAATCGAAGCGGCGGTCGAAGCGAAACAACCGCTGATTATGTATGGGCAATTTATCAACGATGTCATCACGTTTTTAATCGTGGCGATTGTAATGTTTTTTCTGGCGCGTTATGCGGTTAGTTTATTCAAAAAATTTGCAGCCGCGCCCGCGCCGCCGACCGGCGAAGAAGTTCTGCTGACGGAAATCCGCGATATTTTGAGAGATCGAAAAAATTGATTGTAATTTCGTAAATCATGAATCGAATTTAATCTCACTTTTCGATTGACGATTCACGAAATTCAAAAACTTTTTCCGGCGTGACGCAGAAATCGAGTTTTACGTCGAAATTTTGCGCGTCGGAAATTTCGGCGACGGGCGCGAAAAAAGACAAGCCGATTTTCAGACAATCTTCGCGGCATTCGCTTAAAAATTTATCGTAAAAACCTTTCCCGTAGCCGACGCGCAAACCGCGCCCGTCAAAACACAAAAGCGGAATTAAAACCAGATCGATCCGTTCGATTTCCAAAAGCTCGTTGCCGCTCGGTTCTAAAATATGCCAGCGGTTTTTAACGAGCGTCGTATGCGCTTTGAATTTTAAATTCTCAAGCGTCATTGAATCGAAAGAGACGCGCGAAGCGACCGTTTCAACGCGCGGAAATTCGTGCCAGAGCCGCTCGATAATTTGATGCGTGTCAACTTCGCTGTTTTTTTCGATGGGCAAAAAGCTGTGCAGAAATTCGATGTTTTGTAAATCGAAATTTTGAAAAAAATTACCGGCAATCGCGCCGCTTTTTGATTTTCTCTCGGCGACGGAAAGCGATTTTTGTTTTTCGAGATAAATTTTGCGAAGTTCGTTTTTAATCATTTCAAACTCTTAAATTTTCTTTGCGTCTTCGCGCGAAAAATCTTATCTTTTCAACAAATCTTTCGCCGCGCTCAAAAAGCCTTTTGAAAACGAATGATAGCGACCGCTCGTTAATTCGCCGCCGATTTCCAACGCGCGGCGCAAGGCGTTTTCGGATAAATTTCCGCGCCGTTCGTAATGCTCGATTTGATTTTTTTTGTCTTCGATAATTTTTTCAAAATCAATTTTCCGGCGATAATTTTCAAATTGTTTCAGCGAAGGAATCAGCTTTTCGAGATGTCGCAGGCGGGCGATTTCGTCTCGATAATAATTGACAAATTTCGCATAAGCGGCGCGGCGGCGCGAATAACTTTGCGGTCTCGAATCTTCGAGATTGATGCCCAACTGCTGCGACGAATGCTGGCGGTATTTGATTAAATTTTCATCAATAAAAACTGTTTTGGCGACGGCGGCGATTGATAACGCGATCCAAGCGTCGTGAATCATATTCGGAATCGTTTCGGGAATCGGCGAAAACATATTTCGATATTTGGCGCGAAAAGCCATCGTCGCGCCCGTTACAACATTTTGCGACAGAAGCGTTTCAAAAAATTGTTTGTCTGAAACCAAACGACGCGATTTTCGCGGAAACGTAAAATCCCACAAATTGTCGTCGAGCGAACGCATCTGCGCGTCCGTGATTTCGGCGTTTGAAAAAACCATTCCGATTGCTTCGTCTTTTTCAAATTCGCGCGTCAATCGCTCGATTTTTTGCGGCTGCCAAAAGTCGTCCTGATCCGAAAGGAGAATCACGTCGCCGCCGCATAAAGAAATCGCTTTTTCAAAATTTTTCGTCGAGCCGAGATTCGTTTCGTTGACAAAAATTTTTACGGGAAATAAAGATTCGGCGGCGAAATCGGAAAGGATTTTCAGCGTTTCGTCGCGCGAGCCGTCGTCGCAAACGATCAGTTCGTCGGGCAGGCGCGTCTGCCCTTGAAAACTTTTCAGTTGGCATCCCAGAAATTCCGCGCCGTTATATGTGCAGAGCGCGATGGAAATTTTGGTCATAAAAATCTTTCAATTTTTCGTTAAAAATTCTTTGCGCGCCAAATCCAACTTTCCGTGCGTTTTAATCGTTCGGCGGCGTTTTCTTCTCAAATTCCAGTTAAAGAGCGGCGCGGGAACGGCAAAGCGAAACAGAGTTTTGACGATTTGCGACGACGAACGCGCTCCGCGCAGATTTTCGCGGAAAAGTTTAAATCCTTCGAGTCTTCTTCCGTGCCGGATATAACTTAAAACCGCATCGAATTTTAATTCGTTTTGGATGCGGTCGAGTTCGGCGCGGCTTAATTTAAGTCGTTGCGCCGCGCGGTTCTGCGCCGCCAGCCATTCGCGCAGCATCAACGGAAAATCGCCCGAAACATTTGCGCCGTGCTGTCGCCACGCGCACAAAATTTCCGGGTCGAAGGCAAATTCATCGTTCGCCGCGAGCTTTAGATAAAGCTCGTAATCTTCGAGCGGCGACGCTTCGTTCCAGCTTTCCTTCGCCAACGCCGAATGCCGATAAACGACGCTCGCGCTCGGAAAAATCTGCCCGCGCAGAAGCATCGGCAGCACCGCGCCGTCGGCGAAATTCGTCCAGGCATCGGTGCGGTCAATGATTCGGTCGGATTCGTCTATCAAAAATCCGTGTCCGAAAGCGAGCGCGGCGTTCGGACGGACGCGCAGAAGCGCGCGGCGTTTTTTTAAAAATTGCGGAAACCAAACATCGTCCGAACCGAGATAAGCGAAAAACTCGCCGTCCGCGCGGGCAAATCCTTCATTCAGAGTCGCGCAGAGTCCGCGATTTTCGCGCGTAATCAGTTCCGCCGGAAACGGACAATCGCGCAGAATTTTTTCGATGACGAGCGGCGAATCGTCTTTCGAGCCGTCGTCAATGACGAGCAGTTTTTTCGGTGTTAAAGTTTGATTTATAATCGAACGCAGACATTTTTCGACGAACGGCGCGTGATTGTATGACGGAACAAAAACGAAAATATCCGGTTGATTGGCGCGATTCGATGCTTCGGAAGACACAGGAAATTGTAAGCATATTTGCCGGAAAAAGTCATTTGCGGACTTAAATTTTCAATGAATGTTTTATCGCTTTTCGATACTGTGAATCGCGGCGGCGCGGAAATTCTCGCGCTCGACGTTTGCCGCAACGCTCGCGCGGCGAAAATAAATTTGACGTTTGTCACGACGCAGGGCGGCGAACTCGAAACGGATTTTCGCTCGTCCGGCGCGAAGTTTTTTCGTCTCAAACGGCGTTTTCCGGTTGATTTGAATGTCGTCCGCGAGCTTCGTCGAATAATTAAAAAACAAGAAATCGAAATCGTTCACGCGCAGCAGGCGGTTGACGGTTTGCATCTATTCTTAGCGACGCGCGGATTGAATGTGAAACAAGTTCTCTCTTTTCAAGGCTTCGTTTCCGACGCTAAAAACCGTCGAACGCTGCATTTTTTAATTCCGCGCGTTGATGCGAATGTTTACGTCAGTCGCGGCTTGCAAAAGTGGCTGAAAGAAACGGATAAATTGGATGTCGAACGAAACGCGCACGTCGTTTACAACGGCACGGACGCGAAAAGATTACAGCCGACGGGCAAAAACCTAAAAAAGGAAATCAATTTAAGCGACGACGCGCAGCTGTTCGGGATGATCGGCAATTTTTACCGCGATCCGCGCAAAGATCAAATCACATTGTGCCGCGCGCTGCCTGCGGTTTTCGCCCGAATCGAAAACGCGCACTGCGTTTTCGCCGGAAAAATCGAGGAAGGCGCGGAAGAAAAATTTCAGGAATGCGTTGATTTTTGCCGGCGGAAAGGCATCGCCGAACGGGTTCATTTTCTCGGCGGAAGAAGCGACGTTCCCGATATATTGGCTAATCTCGAATTGTTCGTTTTTTCCTCGTTGCAGGAAGGCTTGCCGCTCGCCGTCACCGAAGCGATGCTGGCGAAAGTGCCGCTGATCGTTTCCGACATCGAGCCGCTTTTGGAAGCGTCGGCGAACGGCGAATACGCCGAAATTTTTCCCGTGCGCGATGCCGACGTTTTAAGCGAAAAAATTATTAATTTGATGTCTGACAAACAAGCGCGAACAGATTTAGCGGTTCGCGCTTTCGATTTTGCGATGGAAAATTTCACCGTCGAAGCGCATCTGAAAAATCTGAAACGCCTTTACGAATCGCTCTGAATTTATAGAATTTCAAAACGTCATAAATGCGTCGAAAGCCCAGCCGGACTGACCTTCGTAGATGACTCTGCACCAACGACCGGGCATTTTGCCGACGTTGGAAGGTTTCGGACAATTCAGAACCGTGAGCGTCGCGCCGTGCGGAATCTGCGCGATGCGATAGCCGGTTTCCGAATCCGGCTCGCTTCTTAAAGCCAGAAATCCGTCGCGCGGCGAATTGGCTTTAGCGATTTTCAAAGTCTGCGCGGGCGGCGAAGAATTATCGGCGAGCTGAGTATTTTTCTGTTTTTTCTGCTCGTCGAGTTGCTTTTGCAAATTCGCCAGATCGCTTTTCAATTTTTCGGTTTCGTCATCAGGCGAAGCAATCGGCGAGGCGGTCGGTTTTCCGGTCGGAGTCGGCGATGCGGAAACGACTGCCGAATTTTGATTGCCGCTTCGCTTGTAAAAGATAAATCCGCCGATGCCGACCGCCGCTAAAAGCAGAAAAAATCCGATCAAAACGGCGGCGATGATGCCGAACGCTTTTTTCGCCGGTTGATGCGGCGCGGTTTGCGGAATCGGCGGCGCGTTTTTGAAAACGGTCGGCGTGGAATCCGCCGGAATATTGATGCGCGTCGGTTCGTTTCCGAACGACATTCGCACGGTTTCCGCCGCTTCGTCGCCGTCGTCAACGGAGATTAATTTCGCGCCGTCCGACAGGCAGAATTGCAGCGAATCGTCGGTATAAACGGTTTTGCATTGCGGGCATCTTTTCATTTTCTTTTCGCGCCTTTCGCTGTTTCAAAACTTTATATTTTATCAATCGCAAAGGCAAGTTTTACGCGGCTTCTCCGCGTTCGATGACGCGGCTTTTGACGGGCGAAGACAGCACGATCGAAGTCGTCGTGATGCCGTAAGGCGTTAAGCGGTCAATCAAATTCTGCAGATGTTCGACATCGGCGACGGCGACTTTCAAAATAAACGAATCGCCGCCCGTCGCGCGATGACATTCCAAAACTTCGCTCGATTCTTCGACGACCCGAATGATTTTTGAGTAATCAACGCCGGAAATGCTCATACGAATAAACGCCGTAATCGGCAAGCCGACTCGTCCCGCGTCAATTTCGGCGCGATAACCCGTGATAATTTTCGCGTCTTCGAGTTTGCGGATTCTTTCGATAACAGCCGGTGTCGTCAAATTAATCCGCCGCCCGAGTTCGGCAAAACTCGTGCGGGCGTTTTCTTGCAGTTCTTTAAGTATTTTCCAGTCAGTTGCATCAATCATTTTACATTTTAAACTAAACTCGCTGAATTTACTTAAAATATAAACCATTCTCGCCGCATAAACAAAAAAAACCTATTCAAACCGTTTATCAATTCAATTAGAATAAAAGATTGATTAAAAACCATTATTATAAGTCGAACATCAAAGCCGAAAGAGGTAAACATTATGCCGACCAAAACCGCGATCAACCTAACGAACTACGAAGTCAAAGACGAAGATTTGCCCGAATTTCGGGATATGAAATTCGAGAATATCAACGAACTTCACCTCGACCATCCGGGCGCGAACGACGAAGCGTATCGAACGCGGCGCGACCACATCGCCGAATTAGCGAAGAATTTCCGCGAAACGGGCGTAATCACCGATGTCGAATACACCGACGAAGAACAAAAAGTCTGGCAAATCGTGGCGACGAAATTAGAAGAAATTCAATCCAGCCGCGCCAGCAGATTTTATCTCGACGCGAAGCGAAAACTCGGCATCACGACGCAGAAAATCCCGCAACTTTCGGAAATGAACAAACGCCTGAAAGAATTATCAAACTGGCGGCTCGCGCCGATTGAAGGCTTGGTCGAAACGCGCGGATTTTTGTCGTGGCTGTCGTATCGCACGATGCTCTGCACTCAATACATTCGCCACACTTCGCGCCCCGAATACACGCCCGAACCGGACATCGTTCACGAAGCCATCGGGCATATCCCGAATTTCACGAACCGCGATTTTGCCGACTTTTCCCAATTTATCGGACACGGCGCGAGAATAGCGACGGACGAACAATTAGAAGAACTCGGCAGACTTTACTGGTTCACCGTCGAATACGGCTTGATCGAAGAACACGGCGAAAACAAAGCCTTCGGCGCAGGGCTGCTTTCGAGTTTCGGCGAGTTGGAACACGCTTTCACCGATGAAGTCGAACGCCGACCGTTCGATTTGGCGCGAGTCATCAAAACCGATTATTCGTATTCGGATATGCAGCCGATTTTATACGTCATTCCGTCGTATGAATTTTTGAAGGAAACGACCAGAAAATATATCGAAAGTTTCGGCGGAAAGTAGTATTTTGAATTTACAGATGTTATTCGCCGGATTATTTTGAGATGAATGGCTGAATTTAAATCATCAGAATATTTTGATGAAATCATAAGCGTTTTGGAAGATATGAAGCGCGCCGGAATCATCGAAAAATACGCCGTCGGCGGCGCGTTTGCGGCGATTCTGCATTACGAGCCGATTTCGACGATTGATCTGGATATTTTCTTTTTCCCGGCGGAAAAAACCGCGAGTCCGATTCTTTCTCTGAATGCGATTTACGATTATGCGCGAACGCGCGGATTTTCGTTTGATCACGAATTTATCAACATTCACGGCTGGCTCGTGCAGTTTGTCGAAGCCAGTCACAGTCCGCTTTGGACGGAAGCGGTTGAAAACGCCGATTCGATAAAAATTGAAAACGAAAACGCGCCCCTCATTAACAAAGAACATCTCGTCGCAATGTGGCTTTACGCGGGCAGAAGCAAAGATTATCAAAAGATTGCGATGTTTTGCGAAGCCGGTTTTTTAAATGAAGCGAAACTTTTCGATTTTTGGAACGCCACGATTTGAAGGCAAAATGGAGCAAAGAAAAATGGAGGTTCGCCGGCGATGAAGAATAATTTGCAAACGGAAATCATTGAGGATTTAATGAAACGCAAAAAAACGTCGCGCGAATTTCTGCGAAATTTAACGCCGCCGGAAAAAATCGCCAAGCTCGTCGAATTGCAGGAGCATTATTACCAATTGCTCGAAATCCGCGTACAAAACGGCGGACGTGCGATTCCAGAAAAATGACGCAAATGGTATCGGGCGCGTTATGAAAACGAATCGAAATTAATTTTGGAATGAAAATTATATGGAAAATTTAATCGAATTGAATCCGAAAATAATGTTCGGCAAGCCAGTGATTAAGGGAACGCGCATTACAGTTGAATTGATTTTAGATAAATTATCAAACGGCGAAACAATCGAGCAGATTTTATCATCTTATCCGCATCTTTCGCGCGAACAAGTTTTGGCTTGTTTGGATTTCGCAAAAAAATCTTTGAGTCTTGAAACCGTTTATCCGTTGGCGGTTGTATGAAACTGCTTGCCGATGAAAATATCGAACGCGAATTTATCGAAGCGTTGCGCGATGCGGATTTTGAAGTTCTTTCGATCAGAGAAAGCTACGTCGGCATTGCGGACGACGAAATTCTGCAAATCGCCGTAGACGAAGAAGCGGTCGTTCTGACTCACGACACGGATTTCGGCGAACTGGTTTTTCGTTTCAATTTGAAATCGCACGGTGTGATTCTTTTGCGCGTTCACGGCTTGAGTTTGGCGGAAAAAATTGACAAGACGATTTTGGCGATTCGTGAACACGCGGCGGAACTCGAAAACGCTTTTACGGTGATTTCGGAAAATTCAGTGCGAATCAGAAAGAGTTTTTAGGAAATCTATGCGGCACATTCAGCGTTCAATTTTGCTTTTGATTTGTTTGACGGTTTTGTTTGCTTGAATATGAAAAAGCCTGCTCAAAATAGAAGATATTGGATTTGGATTACTAGTCCGGAATATTATTTGGACGAATGGGGAAACGAACGTGCTGATTTAGACCCGATTAACAATATTGACAATGACGGTTGGTGGACTTGTCATAAAAATACGCAAAAGGGCGATTTAGTTTTGCTTTATCGTTCTCGCATAAAACGCGACATCGGTTATTTGATACAAGCTGAAAGCGATGCTTATTTTATCGGCGATGAAAATTATGCCGCCGAACAAGGTTGGGATTACGGTTGTGATGATAGGTTTTTGTTTAGATTTCAAAATCCGCTGACGCTTCGAGAAATGCGCGAAAATCCTTATTTGCAGGATTGGGGAGCGTTTCGCGGGAATTTTCAGAAAAGAGTTTATGAAATTCCTGCCGACCATTGGCAAAGATTGAGTCAACTTTTGGCGGAGAGAAACAGAGGCTACAAAAGTTTTCTACAAAGTCTGGAAAGTTCGATTGTTGCCAAAAGCATTTTGCTGGAAGAGCAACTCGAAGACGAGTTGGTTGAAAATTTAAGTTTGCTAAAACCTTTAGGCTACGATTTGGAACTTTACGTTTCGCCGGAAGGTGTTTCGGGCAGACAATTTGTTTGCAAAGGGAATGGCGGAAGAATTGATTTGCTTTGTTTCGATAAAAGGAAAAAACGATTCGTTGTTATCGAACTGAAAAATGTTCAAGCAAGTCAAAATACTTTCGGACAAATCTGTAATTACGTCGGCTACGTTCAGGAAAGAATTGCGGAAAATAAACCTGTAATCGGTTTGGTAGTTAGTCGTGGATGCGATGCTAGATTTCAGTCCTCGATGAAAATTACCGACAAAGTTTTTCATTTAAATCTTGAAGACATTGGTTTTGAATAATTTTACAAAGAGGCAATTATGACAGAAGAAAAAAATCCATTAGGTTTGAAAAAAATACATCATCTCGAATTTTTCGTCGGCAACGCGAAGCAGGCGGAGTTTTATTATCGCAAGGCGTTCGGGTTCTCCAAGGCGGCTTATACCGGCTTGGAGACGGGCAACCGCGAGACGACGAGTTATGTGATGCGGCAGAACCGCGTCAATCTCGTTTTCACCACGCCTTTGTCGCCCGATCATTTCGGCAGCGAGCATATCAAACAGCACGGCGACGGCGTTTACGACATCGCGTTTCAGGTCGAAGATGCCGATCACGCTTACGCGGAAGCGATCCGGCGCGGCGCGAAATCGGCGATTGAGCCGCACGATATGACCGACGAACACGGTAGCGTGCGGCGCGCGGCGATTCACACTTACGGCGACACGATTCATTCATTTATTTCTTATGCTCCGGCGAACAAACCGATCTTGGTCGGCGAAGCGGCGGGCGACAGTTCGATGAATCTGACTGCTGTTTCATCTGCGCCGGCGGCGACGGCGACCGCGCCGGCGGAAACGAAATACTGTTATTCGGGCGCGTTTCTGCCCGGATTCGTTGAGCAAAACGTCGCGGGCGAAGATGTCGGCGTGGTTCTGGTTGACCATATGGTCGGCAACGTCGAACTTGGCAAGATGAACGAATGGTGCGATTTTTACCGCGATGTTTTAGGGTTTTTCCGCTACATCACGTTTGATGACGAAGATATTTCGACCGAATATTCCGCGCTGATGTCCATCGTAATGTCGGACAGCGGACACAACATCAAAATGCCGATCAACGAACCGGCAGAAGGTAAAAAGAAAAGCCAGATCGAAGAATATCTTGATTATTACAAAACGCCGGGCGTTCAGCACATCGCGCTGCTCTGCAAAGACATCGTTTCGACCGTCACGAAATTAAAGGAAAACGGCATCGAATTTCTGCGCGTTCCCGATTCATATTACGACGAAATCCCGGCGCGCGTCGGCGAGATTGACGAAAGCATTGAAGATTTGAAACGTCTCGGCATTCTCGTTGACCACGACGAAGAAGGTTATCTGCTGCAAATTTTCACCAAACCCGTCGAAGACCGCCCGACCGTGTTCTTTGAGATTTTGCAGAGAAAGGGATGTAAAGGTTTCGGTAAAGGAAACTTTAAAGCGTTGTTCGTTTCAATCGAAGAAGAACAGGCGAAACGCGGAAATTTATAATTTATGAGAAAGGGTTTATTGGAACTTGGCGAAAAAACATCTGAGGCAGAAATTGAAAAGTTTCTGCCTCAACTTTCAAAAGATTTGCCGGTAAGCTATATAAACTTTCTTAAAAATCACAAAGGTGCACAAGGAGATTTACCCGTTCAACCTTACTATTTTCAACTTTGGGAAATCAGCGAAGTATCTGACAATAATTCGGGTTATGAAGTTCAAAACTATCTACCAGATTATTTTGGAATTGGCGGAAACGGAGGTGGCGAGTTGTTAGCTTTGAATACAAAAAACAAAAAAGTCTATACAATTCCGTTTATTCCGATGGACGAAAAAGACGCTTTATTGGTAGCCGAAAGTTTTAATGAGTTTGAAAATATAATGGGATTTACTGAAAAAGCCGAATCATAAAATATGACATCGACGACAAGCAAAGAAAAATTAAAATATCAAACGGGTTTCGGCAACGAATTTGCGACCGAATCGGTAGAGGGCGCGCTGCCAATCGGCAAAAATTCGCCGCAGAAAGCACCGCTTGGACTTTACGCCGAGCAGTTTTCGGGAACGGCTTTTACCACGCCGCGTCTGGTCAATAAACGGACTTGGACGTATCGCATTCGCCCGTCGGTTACGCATAAACCGTTCGAGCGGATTGATAACGGAAAAGTCGTCGGAAAATTCGGGGATTTGGAAACTACGCCGAATCAACTGCGCTGGAATCCTTTGCCGATGCCGGAAAATGCGACGGATTTTGTTGACGGCATCACGACATTTGCGGGCAACGGAAATTCTTACGACCAACACGGCATCGCGGTTCATCTTTTCGCCTGTAATAAAGATATGACCGACCGATTTTTCTACAATGCGGACGGCGAAATGCTCGTCGTCGCGGAGAAAAATCGTTTGCGTTTTTTAACTGAACTCGGAATTATCGAAATTGGTTCGGGCGAAATCTGTGTGATTCCAAGAGGCTTGAAATTCCGCGTCGAACTTCCCGAAGGCGCGGCGCGCGGTTATATCTGCGAAAATTACGGGCAACAGTTTCGCCTGCCGGATTTGGGTCCGATTGGCGCGAACGGTTTGGCAAATCCGCGTGATTTTGAAACGCCGGTCGCGTGGTTTGAAGACGTTGACGGCGAATCTAATTTGACGGCGAAATTCGGCGGAAATTTGTGGAATTGCCGGATTGACCATTCGCCGCTCGATGTCGTCGCGTGGCACGGAAAC
>CAXTMQ010000049.1:0-20740 GCA_964245305.1 uncultured Pyrinomonadaceae bacterium | reverse complement strand
CGCCGCAAAGTCGAAGAATCTTTGAAAGGACGCTTGGGCGGAATGCTGCCGCCGGGACTTATGTAAATTGGTTTTTAGTTTTTGGTCTTTAGTCTTTTGTCATTTGAGCAAAAGCATTTTTTGACGATGATGATTCGGCTCTCCAAAAACTAAAAACTAAAAACTAAAGATTAATGCTCGAATACTCAGAACCCGTCGCTAAATTAATTGACGAATTCAAACGCCTTCCCGGTGTCGGTCACAAATCGGCGCAGAGATTGGCGTTTTATATTTTGCGCCGACCGGAAGAAGACGTTGAAAAATTTGTCGAGGCGTTGCGCGAGGTCAAAGCGAAAATCGTTTTTTGTTCGATTTGCAACAATTTGACCGATGTCAATCCGTGTATGTTTTGTTCTTCGACGACGCGCGACCGTTCGATTATTTGCATCGTTGAAGAACCTTACAATCTCGTCGCGGTGGAGAAAACGCGCTCGTTCAAAGGTCTCTATCACATTCTGCACGGCTCGCTTTCGCCGATTCGCGGAGTCGGTCCCGACGAATTGATGCTCGCCAATCTGATCCCGCGCCTCAATCCCGAAAACAACGACGGCGTGGAAGTCAAAGAAATTATCGTCGCCACCAATCCGACGACCGAAGGCGAAGCGACGGCAAATTATATAGCCAGACTTCTAAAACCTTTGGGCGTTCGCGTCACCAGAATCGCAATGGGAATGCCGGTTGGTTCGGATTTGGAATTCGTTGACGAAGTTACAATGGACAAAGCTCTCGCCAACCGTCACGAAATTTAATCGCGGACATTTTTTTCGCGTAATATAAGAAACCATTTCTTTTCAGAAGCCGTCTCAAAAATAGGTTTTGAGACGGCTTCTAAATTTTACGCAATCTTCCGCCCGAAACGGTTGCCGGAATTAAAAGCAATAAAAATAAAACGTGATACCAAATCGGAAAATATTGCCAGTTAGAGGCTTCGACGAAAATGCCCGTCGCCAGCAGTAAAATGCCGAGCGCGAGCGTTGATTTCCGATTTTCTTTTGCAATCAACGCCGCCGTCAATCCGGCAAGCAGCGAACATAAAACGCTTTGAAAAACGAGATAAAGACTAACTGAAACAGGCGGCGTAAAAGTCTCGCCGCGACTGGCGGCATTTTGAAATTCGTTAAAAATTCTGCCGAACCAATCAGGCGAAATTGCCGACAAAATAGTATCTAAACCGACCCAAACGATTGACCAAACGATAAATCCCGCAACTACTCCTAAAATTATTCGCAGCATAGATTTCTCCTTGTAAAAGACAAAAAGGAGCAAAGAAATTTTACCTTAATTCCCTTGCTCCTTTCGATTTTCCCTGCTTGATAATTCGCCTTTTGCCTGCCGGCGAAAAT
This sequence comes from uncultured Pyrinomonadaceae bacterium, assembly GCA_964245305.1. Taxonomy (GTDB): domain Bacteria; phylum Acidobacteriota; class Blastocatellia; order Pyrinomonadales; family Pyrinomonadaceae. The sequence continues at coordinate 19,358 of CAXTMQ010000049.1, read as the reverse complement.
TTTTAATTTTTATGCGGATTTTACGCGCTTGATTTGTTTGACATCAGCCGTTTGCGGCGCGTTTGTCTTTGCCACCCGCGCCGACATTCTTTGGTCTAAATCGGCGATTTGTTCCGCCGTCAGATGATAAATATTCGGTTGGTTATGATAAATTCTCGCGCCCGTCACGATGTCGGCTTGCTTGAAACCGTTTGCTTCCGCTTTCTTGATCAAATCTTCAATCGTCATTTCCTGCGGCGCGATTGAAACCGGAGTTTTATCTTCGATAAATTCCGGCACGTCGGATTTCGCGGGCGTTTCAAAAGCTAATTCCAGAGCCTGTTCACCGCGCATATGTTCGAGAAAATCCTTGAAACCGATGTTGCCGGTCATCTCGAAACCGACTTCAAACGCCGGTGAATTCGATTTGACGACTTGAAAAACTCTGGTGATTTCACCGTCGCGTTCCTGCAATGAAACTTCAATCATCACATCCACGAAATATTCCAAACCCGAAGCCGTCATCGGCAGAACGCGCCCGATTTCGTTGTCTTCTTTCGATTCTTTGCCGCGCGCCGGAATCTGGTCGGCGATGACGACGCATTTGCCCGATTCGATGCAGAGCTTTCGCAAAACATTCTGCAAAATCATCTGGTCGGCGGCTAATTCTTCCGCGCTCGGCTGCGCCAAAGGATCGCCGGTTCGAGCGCGAACGGCTTCGAGCATTTCCGAATGTTTCGCGCTGAAATAAGCCGCCCAACTGTCGAGTCCGAAACAGCCGTAATTCTGTTCACGACCTTCGCCGTTAATAGCCCATTCGATAAAATCCGGCAATTCGTCGGTCTGCTCGATTTCCAAAGCGTCAAACTTCTGCCCGACTCCGCGCAAAAGACGCGCTTTGCGTTCGGTGTCGAAAATGCAGAGTTTCCCCAAACCCGCATCCGCCATCGAACTGACAAAGTGACTTTTTCCAACACCCGCACCGCCGCGAATCGCCATAATCAGCCGCTGTTGGCGCGGCATCCGGCTCAATGGATTTACTTTCGGTTTATTAATATTATTCATTTTGCTTTCTCCTTAGCTCTTATTTTTCCTAATGTTTTTCCTTATTTGTCGTTTCATAAACGCCTACCGTCAAAGGCGTTTTGTATCATTGATGAAACAAATCTAGCATAAGTTGTTTCACGTTTCAAGTATGAAACACGAAATTTTCTAAAAACTTTATGCAAATATAAAAAGCGCGACAATTCCAACAGGAACTGCCGCGCTTTTTGGAGTCAAACATTATGTTTGAACTTTTTGGCTAACGGCTAAAAGTCGAATAAATCTTGCCGGTCGGCTGTAACACATCTTTGTCTTCGATAGTTACAAGAAGTCCGAAGTCTTTGAGCGCGGTTTCGCCTCTGATTTCGGCTTCGGCACGATTGCCGTTATTAATAACCTGACCGATTTTCGTATATTCCTTTTCAGGCGAAACAGCCCACAGAACATATCTTTTTTCTTTCGGAGCCATTTTCATATCGTCAAAGCGCATCTTGATTTTCGTTAAGCCTTGCTTGTTATTGTCGAGATAAGCCTTGCCTTTCAAGCCTTGCAACTCACCCGAAAATTTCACTCTGATTTCCGTCTCGCCCTTTTCGAGCGAAGAAAGTCCGAGTAAAGGAACATCGTAAGTCGAATCAACGGCTTCGGTTTTCGCCACTTGTTTTTCATCGCCGGTCGGCGAGGTCGTGCGATTGTTGACGACAGCGTAACCTTGCGGAACGCTGCTTCTAAAAATTACCGGCGTGTCGGCGGCGACCGTCGTTAAACCTTCGTTTGGCGAAAGCACGAGCATAAATTGATTCATCGGAGTCGTAAAAGTCGCGCGGCTCGCGCCGTTTTCAATCGTCGTCGGACCGAGTAAAGTTACCGCGCCGGTCGGATCAACGGCGTAAACGTAATAATTTTTCGCGTCCGCCGGAAGTTCCGACAAATCAACTGCGACGTTCGTCCTGTCTTCGGTTCTGATGACTTTTGCGAAACCTTTCGCGCCTTGCATATTCATCGGCATCAAATCAACTGTAATTTCTTTGCCGACCGGATATTCGATAACGGTGTATGAACCGTCCGGGTTTTGAACAAGTTCTTTTTTAACGACCGTCGTAGTGGTTTTGGTCGTAGTCGTGTCCTGCGCGAAAGCCGCGCCCGTCAAGGCGATTGACAAAGCCAAACCGCCGCCTAATGTAAAAATCTTTCGTGTTTTCATAAAATCTCCCTCGATTCGTTTTATAATTTTTATAATTTTCGGTGTTGTGAAATTCGCTTGCAAATTACATAAAATTTTGACGAGTGATGTTTTTGCAAGCATTGTGCCTGAGAATATAAGTTCATTATTTATCAACAATTTACTTGGAGGTTCAAACACAGTCGAATGAGAATAAAAATCAAAGTGTATTAAATTTTGACAATCGTTTTGAAACGAAAAAGAAGCGACGAATTTCAATCAAATTCGCCGCTTCTTTTTTCTCAATTAGAAACTTTCGTTATTTTATTCGCAGTTCAAACGGCATTAAAAGCATCGCTTCGCCTTTCTGCATCCGGTCGAACATTTCGGCGTACTGCAGAGTGCGGCGCACGTCTTCAGGCAAGGATTTTATTAATTCGGCTTGTGCCTCGCGTTTTTTCGTTTCGGCAAAAGTGCTGTCGTCATCGCCGCCGAAGATTGATTCGAGAAACGGACGCGCTTCCGGGTAAGCGATGCGGCGCACGTCATTGTTGCCGTCAATTCCCGCCAGATTTTTGGCGATTTCGATGGCTTTTTCAAGTCCGCCGAATTCGTCAATTAAACCGTTCTGCTTTGCCTGAGTTCCCGTCCACACGCGCCCTTGCCCGATTGTATTTATTTCTTCGTCGGTCTTGCCTCGACCTTTGGCGACTTTCGGCACGAAATCTCCGTAATAAACTTTGTCAGCTTGATCTTTCATTTTAGCTTTTTCGTCGTCAGTCCATTTGCGCGTTTCATCAAAAATTCCGGCGTTTTTGCCGCGCGTAATCGTTTCGTTGTTTACGCCGATCCAATCATAGAAACCTTTCAAAACAGGTTTGCCCATAAACATTCCGATCGAGCCGGTGATAGTTGTCGGTTCGGCGACAATTTTGTTGGCGTTGCAGGCGATGTAATAACCGCCCGAAGCGGCAACATCGCCCATCGAAACGACGAGCGGTTTTTTCGCTTTCGCGTTTTCGAGCGCGTGCCACATCAGGTCCGAAGCGAGAGCCGAGCCGCCCGGCGAATCAACGCGCAGCACAATCGCTTTGATCGAAGCGTCTTCCGCCGCGTCGTTGACGGCTTTGACAATCGTGTCCGAACCGACCATTTCGCTGCCGAATGCGCTGCTGCTTGATTTACCGACGTTAATCGCGCCCGAAGCGTAAATCACCGCGATTCGCTCTCCGTTATTCAAACCGAGCGAATCCGACGAAATTTCTCGATAATCGCTGCCGCTGATCGTTCGCAGTTTGTCTTCGAGTTTATAACCGAGCTGATTTTTCAAGTTTTCATAAACCTGATCGCGCGTTTGTGCGCCGTCAATCAAACCGAGTTCCTGCGCCTGTGTCCCGTGATACGGCGCGTTGTCAATCAGAGTTTTGACCGCTTCGGGCGATTTTTTTCTCGCTTCGGCGATGCCGTTGACGAGCCGACCGTAATATTCGTCCAAAAGCGCGTTGATGACTTCGCGCTGACCTTCGCCCATTTCCTTTTTCGTATATTGGTCGGGCGCGTTTTTGTATTTCGGTCCGATTTGGATGACCTCCGGCTCGATACCGAGCTTGTCGAGCGAACCTCGATAAAACGATGCTTGCGCCGCGAAACCATTGATGTAAATATCGCCGGCAGGCGGCACGAAAATCTTGTCGGTTGCGCTTGCGATGTAGTATTCCTTGTTCATCCCGATTTCCATATAAGAATAAATCGGTTTGCCCGAAGCGCGAAAATCTTTAATCGCGTCGCGCAGTTCGTCGGCTTTTCCCCAACCGATTCCGGGAAAATCAATATCGAGCAGAATCGCACCGACGCGCTTATCAACTTTCGCCTTCCGAAGCTGCGTTAAGAGGCTCGAAAACGACTGCGTTTGACTGATGCCGAAAATCTTCGCGGTCGAATCTTCCGGCGCGTAATCAGGCAAACTGCCCGAAACCTTCAAAACCAGAACGCTGTTGTCCGGCACAGCTTTTTTGCCCATTGATTCGGCAAGCAGAGCGATTCCGATAATTGCGATCAGCATAAACGCGAACAAAACTCCGCCGATGATGAGAAGCGTTTTTCCTGTTTTAGACATTGCCATTTTTTATAATTTTTACTCCGAAACTTTTATTAGAATTTATCAAGTCCGTTTTATTTTACGTTTGAAACGCGAAAAAGTTTGAAATCCGAAAAATTCAGAAAAGCGATTTTTGATTTTCCAAAATTTCTGCTTTAATAACTTTTTGTCCGAACAATTTCTTCAATTTATTTGCGCTCGCCGGCGCGTGTCCTTCGTAAAAATTGCTGAAATAAATGAAATTTTCCTTTGCCTCAATGCGTTCGATTTCAGTTTTCCACATCTGCAAATTCGCATCTTGCGTCCGGTAAATTTTGTCGAATTTCGTCAAATCTCTTTCGCCCATAAAACGAATATAAGCGAAATTCGTTTTGAGTTTTTCAATCGCTTCAAACATTAATTCGCGCGGAATCCAATTTCCTTCGACCAAACCGAGCGCGACTTGATTTTTTTCCAATTCCTCAAACGTCCAATCAATCAGCCATTCGCGGTTTCTGAATTCGACCGCAAAGCGCATTTCTTTCGGCAATCTTTCAAGAAAGTTTCGCAAATTCCGCGCGTTCGTTTTCGATGCCTCAAACTGCGGCGGAAGCTGGATCAAAACTACCGCGAGTTTTTCCTTGAGCAACAAGATGCGTTCGCAAAATTCGTCCAAAATCGGAAACGCCGATTCTTGCAAAAAATGCTCGTGAGTAATTGCTCTCGGCAATTTCAAAGAAAACGTAAAATCGTCAGACGTTTTTCGATACCAATTCTCAACCGCCGAACTCGCCGGAATCGCATAAAAAGTCGAATCAACTTCGACCGTCTCGAAAATCTTCGCATAATTTTCGAGCATCTCGCCCGGCTTTGTCCCGCGCGGATAAAAAACCGTTTCGCCGTCGGCTTTGGTTGTCCAATCTTCGTAATTCCAGCCTTGACAGCCGATTTTGATTTCAGACTTTAAATATCCGATTTCTGATTTATTTCTCGTTTTCCATTTTATTTTCATTCTATTGTAGAAACCGCGCTATATGTGAATTACTAGATTTTCAACGAGCGTTCGTTGAACGATGAAAATTATTTTCCTATAAACAACCTTTTCCTGTAACATTCGCGCAAGTGATAAAAACTTTGTAATTTTGTAAATTCATAAAACGCTATTATTATCCATATTTTTGTTTGCAATATAATTCTGAAAACACCTCAGATATGTTGCTAAACATTTGTATCTCATATATTTAACCGCATATAATGGAGTACGGCATAGAATTCGCTCTTGTATAAATGGCTTATCATAATAACACTCTCTAACTTGCAATAGAAAACGGATTTTGAACTTCGTAATGTCGCGTAAGTGAAGCGGTATTGTTATGAGACTAAAATATATTTAGGAGATTTTGTGAGAATGAAAAGAATTTTGTGCCTGAGTTTTATATTCATCCTATTTTCAATAACGGCATTTGCCCAATTAAGTACGAGTAGCTTAATCGGGACAGTATCCGGTCCTGACGGAGTTCTGCCGGGCGCGAATGTGGTAGTGAAGGATAATAAAACAGGTAAAGAAATAACCGTTAAAACGGATGACAGCGGAGGCTTCAAAGTTTCAAACCTTGAAATCGGCTTTTACACCGTTACGGTTACTGTAGATGGATTTAAAACATTTACCGCAAAAGAGGTAAAACTCGAAGTCGGTAAAGATTATAATTTAACACCTCAATTGGAGGTAGGCGGGGTCAGCGAAACGGTTACTGTAACCGCCGGTGCGGACATCCTTAATTCAACCGACGCGAAAATAAGCGGAACCGTTTCCAATAAGCAGTTGACAGAACTTCCGTTGCTGACGCGAAATCCATTGAATTTTGTTGTCTTGCAAGCCGGTGTCGCTTCAAATCCGTTTCAACAAAGTACTATCAACGGCGTTCGCACTTCGGCAACCAATATTTCAATCGAAGGCATTAATGTTCAGGATAACTTTATTCGCGCTAATGCAACCGATTTTTCTCCGGCAAGACCGATTGTCGATGAAGTTGAAGAATTTGCCGTTTCGAGCCAAGCTAACGTAGAAGACGGTTTTGGATCAGGACAGATTCAATTTCCGATCCGTCGCGGCGGTAACAACTTTAACGGCTCGGTTTGGGAATATAATCGCAATTCGGATTTAGGAGCGAACTCATTTTTCAGTAACGCAGGAAGCGTTCCAAGAGCTTATCGAAACCGTAATGAGTTTGGAGCGAGACTTGCGGGACCTCTTCCTTTTCTGCATTTCGGCGAAGGCGGTCCGACATTTGACAGCGGACGAGACAGATTATTTTTCTTTGTTCTTTATCAGAAAACACTTGACCGTATTCCTGTCAGCAGATTAGCAACCGCTTTGACTAATAATGCTCGTCAGGGATTATTTACCTATACGGCAGGAGCTAACGATGCGGCAAATGGAATAACTGCCGGACAATTAGTTACGGTTAACTTATTCAATCCGGCACTAGGAACTGGAATAACCGGAATAAATCCGCTTATTCAAAGTCGTTTTTTAGCAAATATTCCTCTCGGCAATTCGACTGATGCGGGCGATCAACGTGTAACTACCGGCTATCGATTTAATCAAAATGGTAATCAGGAGCAGAGCAATTACACGACTCGAATTGATTATAAGATCAATGATACAAATGCGATTAAAGGAATTTATCGTTATGTTTATCAGACCTTACAAAGCACAGCGGCTGATGGAACATTTAATGTTAATCCTAATGTTGATCAACCTTCAGATAATCCGTTTCTTTCATTAGGATATACGGCGAGTTTTTCCAGTAATCTGTCAAATGAATTGAACGGCGGATTTTCGTTTAGTAATCCGACTTTCAGACGAAGTGACGGAGTCCCGACCAATATTGTTACACTTCCGTTAGTTACGGCGGTTGAAAACACCTTTTTGACTCAAGGGCGCGACACAAAGGCATACAACATCCAGGATAATGCCAGTTATACAGTTGGTGATCATTCCATTCGCTTCGGAGGACAATTTCAAGCAAATCGCATCCGTTCATTTAATGACGGTAACGGTGTCGGTACTGATATCATTGCTCCGGTTTATGGTATCGGTGTATCGCTTAATTCACCGCAGATTAGTGCCACGCAATTCACCACTACTTCCTTATTTCCAGGAACCGTTCCGGCGGCGCAACGAGCAACTGCTAATGCTCTTTTGGCATTATTAGGCGGTATTGTGGGAAGCGGCAATCAGGCGTTTAATGTTACTTCGCAAACATCGGGGTTTGTTCCCGGAGCGACAAACGGTCGTAAGTATCTCAGCGAGCAGTATGCCGCTTATGTTTCAGATCAGTGGCGTATTCGTCAGGATTTAACGCTTAATTATGGCGTTCGTTACGATTATTATACTCCTGTTAGATCCGGTGACGGATTATTCTTTGAACCTGTTATCGCAGAAGGAACTGACCCAGTCGCCGCTATTCTTGATCCAAATGGTAGATACCAGTTTGTCGGCGGCAACGCAGGCAAAGCAAATACCTTCTATAAAGGGGATAAAAATAACTTTTCTCCAAATATAAGCATTGCTTACTCACCTAGAAGTTCAAGCGGTTTGGGCAAATTTTTGCTGGGTGAAGGTAAAACGGTTTTTCGTGGCGGATATCGAATCAGCTATATTAATGATGAACTGTTTAAATCAACAGGTAACGCCGGAGTCGGCAATGCCGGATTACTGCAAAACGTCGCTGCTACATCAGGCGGATCAGTAGCGTTAAATGCGCGCATTAACAATTTACCGACAATTACCGCGCCGGTTTTCAATCCTAACCGCACTTTCGCTCTGAATAATGCGGCGGCTAACAACTTCGGAACCGTTTATGCAATTGATCCGGATGTTAGAGCACCCCGCGTTCAAGAGTTTAACGTCGGATTTCAAAGAGAAATTGGCTTCAATTCGGTTCTTGAAATTCGCTATGTCGGAACTCGCAGCCGTGATTTGCTTCGAGCAGTTGATTTAAATCAAATTGACATTCGCAGCAACGGCTTTTTGGATGACTTTAACCGCGCTCGCGCAAATTTTATTCTGACTGGTAATGCGCGTTGCACAACAGCCGGCTGTCAACCGTTAACAGTATTCAATAATTTGGGAACTCTTAACGGAAATGTCGGCGGCTTAAACAACGCGACGATTACCGGATTATTAGTTGCTGGAACTCCCGGAGATTTGGCAACAACTTACGTTCAAAATAATTTGCAAGGCAGTGTTCGATTTTTAGCTAATCCAAATACTGGTGTTGTAGATTTCTTGGCAAATTCCGGCTTCTCGAATTATGATTCGGCGCAAATCGAGTTACGCCGTCGTTTTTCGCAAGGATTTTTGCTTCAGGCAAATTATACCTTCTCGAAAAATTTGACGAACTCGCAGGGAGCGCAGACTAATGCAACGGGTGATACACAGAACAGATTTGACCCGCTTTTGGATAATTTGAATCCCAGTTTAGAATATTCACGCGCGATTACCGATCAAACGCATAAATTCAACTTGAATGCGCTTTACACTTTACCGTTCGGTAAAGGTCAGGCATTTTTCAACGAAAATGGCATAGCCGATAAAGTTCTCGGCGGAATTCAGTTAAGCGGAATTTTGCAAATCGGTTCGGGTGCGCCGGTAACATTTACAGATGTTCGCGGAACGCTCAATCGTGCCGGACGCTCAAACCGTCAAACGGCTTTAACCAATTTGACCAAAGAACAGCTGAAAGATTTAATCGGCATCTACAAAACACCGAATGGTACTTATTTTATCAATCCGACTGCTTTAGGTAGAAATGCCGACGGAACGATTAATACATCTATCGGTGGGACGGGTCGCGGTGCTAACGGTTTTGGACAGCCGCTCTTCCAAGGACAGGTTTTCTTTAACAACGCTCCCGGTCAAACAAGTCCTTTAGAACGCAATATAGTTAACGGTCCGGCGTTTTACAATCTTGATTTGACGCTCGCTAAACAAATTACTTTCGGCGAACGCTATTCATTTAGAGTTGAAGCCAGCGGCTTCAACGTGTTCAATAATGTAAACTTTGCGCCGGGTCAATCTTTAGATATCAACAGCACAACTTTTGGACGTATTACGAGTACATTATCTCCGCGTATTGTTCAGTTGGCTGGAAGGTTCAGTTTCTAATTAGTTATAACCCTAATTAATTCGAGGCGTTGCCTGTAAGCAGGCAACGCCTTCTTTTTGTTTTGTAACAAAGTATTCTGTATATTTTTCAATAATATGGCGAAAAAGGGTTCGATTCTTGTCTGCGACGACGAGGAGATTATGCGCGACGTTTTGGAGACGATTTTGACGGGCGCGGGTTATAAAGTTGATTTGGCGAAAACGGGCGAAGAAGCGGTCGAAGCCTATGAACATAAAACTTATGATGTCGTTTTGATGGATGTTTCGATGCCGGGCAAAGGCGGCTTGACCGCGCTCGAAGAAATTATTCGGATGGACGCGGAAGCGGTTGTTTTGATGATTACGGCTTACGCGACCTTTGACACGGCGATTTCGGCTTGGGACAAAGGCGCGGAAGGCTGTATCAGAAAGCCTTTTCAGAATGAGCAGATTCTCGCGCTGGTCAATCGGGGCATCAAAAAACGACGCAAGGAAGAAGAAAGAGTATCCTTGCGGCAGGCGATGACGCGCTCGGTCAAACGCGCCGCGATTATCGGTCGTTCGGAACAGATGGAAAATGTTTTTCGCCTCGTCGAACGGGTCGCGCCGGCGCGTTCGACCGTTTTGATTAGCGGTGAATCGGGAACGGGCAAAGAGCTGATTGCCAAATCAATTCACGAATCCTCGACGCGCGCCGACAAGCCTTTCGTCGCCGTCAACTGCTCGAATATTCCTTCGGAACTGCTCGAATCAGAATTGTTTGGTCATACGAAAGGCGCGTTCACCGGCGCGGTCGCCGCGAAAAAAGGTTTGTTTGAAGTCGCCGACACGGGTTCGATTTTTCTTGATGAAATCGGCGATCTTCGACCGGAAACACAAGTTCGTCTGCTGCGCGTTATTCAAGAAAGAGAATTTACGCCGCTCGGCGAAACGATGCCGGTTAAAGTTGACGTGCGAATCATCGCCGCGACGAATGTTGATTTGAAGGAAGCCGTCAAAAACGGTACATTCCGCGAAGATTTATATTATCGCCTGTCGGTCGTGCCGCTCGAACTGCCGCCGCTCAGAACGCGCCGCGAAGATATTCTGCCGCTCGCGCAGTATTTTATTCGCAAATACAACGACGAAAACGCGCGTCAAATCAGCGAAAGCCTTTCGCCCGAAGTTTTGTCGCTTCTCGAAAATTATTATTATCCGGGCAATGTCCGCGAACTCGAAAACATCATCGAACGCGCGGTCGTCATCGCTCCGACCGACGAAATCACCGTCGAATGCCTTCGTCCCGAAGTCCGCAACCCGAATCTGGCAGACGAATTGATGCGCGACGGCGAAGGAATGTCCGACGATATAGACATCTCGCGCGGCGTGAATTTTTACGACGAAGTGCGCCGCTTTGAAACCGATTTGATCCGTCGCTCGCTCGATCAAACCGGCGGACATCAATCACGCGCCGCGCGACTGCTCGGTTTGAACGCGACGACGCTCAATTCAAAAATAAAAAGCTACAATATTCAGACGCGCGTCTGAATATTGTAGCTTTTCATAAAGAGATTATTTCTATATTTCAAACTCCGCGAAAACCGCCGCGTGGTCGGAAGCCTGCGTAACTTTGTTGGTTACTTCGGGAAAGCTGACATTATTTTTGCGAAAAATGCCGCGTCGTTCGATGCCGACTTTTTTCAGATTGTCGGAAATCGGTTTGGAAACCAGTAAATAATCAATCTGGTCGCTGCCCGTGTGATAAGTCCAATTCGGGTTAACGCCCTTCAAAACGTCGGTTAAATTCTGAACCGCCATCAAATTTTTGAGCGGCGCGCTGTTCGGCGTATCGTTAAAATCTCCGGCGATGACGACGAAATCCTTCGTTAAATCATAAGACTGCAAAATTTTAACGAGTTGATCGGCTTGCCGTTTGCGCTTCGCATTGTTGGAAGCCGGCGAGCCGTAACCTTTGCTTTTCAAATGATTGCAGAGAAAATGAACGAATTTCCCACCGCCGGTGTCAATTGAATATTCGGCGCAGTCGCGGCTGAAAATTTTATAAGTCTGCCCGTTGGTTGATTTGTATTCGTCGTCAATATGCGTTTTGATCGAGGCAATCGGATAGCGCGATAAAATTCCGACATCAATGCCGCGCTCGTCGTTGCCGTCAATGACCATCGTGTGCGGATATTCAACGTTTTCCTTTTTCAAAAGAAACTCGTTAAATCTTTTCAAAGCGATGCGATTATCAACTTCGACAACGCATAAAATGTCCGCGTCAACAGCTTTAACAACTCGCGCCGTGTTTTGAATGCTGACTTCGTTCGTGTTTTGTTTGATTAATTCGACCCAACCGAGCCAATCGCCGCGCCCTTTCGCCTTGAGCGCGACACCCGAACCGTCCTGCTTGATGCTGAAAAGTTTCTCGCGGATTTCATTGATGACAAACCACGGATTGCTCGGCAAATCGTGATAATATTTATTCAAAATTCTAACGATTTCATCGCCGACGCTGCCCGCATAAGAACTCTTTTCAAGTAACGCCTCCAAATCCGAAACGTCTTTCAGGACTTCCTCGCCAATCGCGCTAAAACCTTCCAGTTCCATCACCTTCGGACGCTCGAATAAGTTGTTGACATTGAATGTCCCGATTTTGATTTTCTTCATAATAATTTCTCCTATATTTCGCTCGATAAAATTTTCGGAAAAGCATTTCTGCTTCTGTTAACTTTATAACCGAGTTACGAGAACGCAGGGCAATGCTGTTTTTTTGTGTTCAAGTTTTGAATCAAACGACATCAACTTTCAATATTCGTCGAATCGGGCGATGTTCGCGTCGCGGCGGCGATGATCTTATGATTAACGATTTCACGGGATTCAATTAATAATTCAATAAAAGTCTTCGCCGATTTTCTCTGGAGAATTTCCTCCATTATGCAAAATCCCAACGACCGATACGCCTCAAACTGTTTTTCGTCGTAAAGCTGATCGGCGGTAGATTGATGCGGAAAAGAAATATTGGAACGAGCATAATATTTAAGTTCGGTCGGCTCGATATTTTCATAAAAAGACGGTCGAATATATAACAACTTTCCGCGATGATTTTTTTTATTATCATCCTTTTCCGGATAAATAATTTCTGCGAGGGCGTATCGCTTTTTCGGTGTTTGGTCGTCAACTTCCTGATGACGCGAATAAATGTTAATGCCTTCGGTAAATTCAATTTTGACTCCTAAATCAACCCGACACTTCTCGATGGCGTTGGAGATTTCGCCGAACGTAAAATTGTCGTCAGCCGCCGCGTCGCTCAACACGATAAACTTACAGCGGCGCAGAATCATTTCGTAAAGACCGAGATTTTCAAAATGTCCGCCGTCAGTGACGTTTAGAAAGTGTTTGTCTTCGTTCGTGCGCCCTAGAGTTTCGTTGATTAGCGGCAGCACGGCAATCGAAGGACTCGGTTTTTTATAAAATTCTTTGCCCAATCCCAGCCAATCTTTGTCGTCGCCTCTTTTGCCGGTATTTCCAAGCCACCAGCCGAGCCGGATATTAAAAAGCGACATCAGAAAAGTTACGATTGAAGACGAATAATATCCCATATTCGGATTTGCCGCCGCGCCGGAAATCGTCATCGCCGTTCCGAGCCGTAACGCCTTGCCTTGTAAGTGACAATCTTCGACGCTCCGACAAGGCTCATCGCGCTGGTTGCAAAAACGCAGATGTTCGCATTGCGAAAGATTTTCGTTGCGGCAGTATTCGTTCGTATTTCGATAACCGAGCAGCCAGCTTCCGCAATGCAGCGGCGACATCGTGAACGAAGCGGCTTTGCGGTTTTGCCAGGCGAGATTTTTACCGGCAACTAAATTTAAGGTCGCGTTGATAACGTGAAAAGGTTTTTGTCCCTTTAGACGATGCAATTGAAAATTGTCGGCATCGTCGAATCCGGTGAAAGTGTTGCCGCTTCGTTTGAGACGTGAAGCCCCCAAATAAGCGCGGATCAGACGGTCGCGGTAAGCGGCATGCAGGGAAAATTTATTGACGTTGACAAAGCAAGCCATTCCGATTCCGATTATCAATAAAACGAACAGCCAGACTAATAAATATGCCGCGCTTGATTGATAAAGTATGTTCAGATGCATAGCATTTTGCGTAAATTTGTTTTGTATCGAACTGTTCAATGAATCGCCCGCTAAAACCAAAACCAAACTCGAAATATAAGCCAAAACGACGAAAATCGAGCCGAGAAATACCAAGGCGGCGATTCGCGGCGCGACCGCGAGGAATTTGGAAAGCCGTCCTTTGACGGGTTCGCCGTCGACTTTAGATTTGCCGGAAAAACCTCCGACCAGCGAAACAAAACCCGAAATCGCCACAATTATCGGAACGAGCGGGCTGAAATATTCGATCCAATTCTGCGGCGTTTTGAAAGGCAAGTCTTTGAGCGAGCCGATTAAATTTTCGAGTCCAGTCGGAGCGAATAAAACAAGACCGTTCAGCAGAATCCACGCAATGGAAATCATAAAGACCAAAGCCCCCTGCCGCGCCAGCCATTCGCGGTCTTCGTCGGTCGCGCTCCGACTGTTGAGTCCGACGAAAATCGCCGATGCCGCCGAGAAACTCAATAGATAAACGGGAACGGCGAGGCAGACGTAAATCGGCAGATGATACTGATTATTTGCCGCGCCGGAAAAATATGAATTGCGGAAAAACCCGTAAGCGATCAGCCACGTCAAAAATCCGCCGAGAATACTGGAAAGCAATGCCGACGCAAATTCCCAAAGTTTAAACTTAACGCCGTCGAATTTTGTTTTTTGGTAAAGATAAAATCCCAGATTGCCGGGAACGAAAATCAGCGCGGAAAAAATGATAAAGTTCCATATTTCAGACATCAGATACGGTCGCAGGCTTTCAAAATAAATTTCAGGTGTTTTATCTGAAATTCGATACCACGCCCAAAAAGTCGTCGTCGCAAACGCCATTAAGGTCAGCGGAAAAATAACGGTTTTTAAAACTCCGAGGTCGTTGTTATTTTTTATTTCGTTTTCTTTCGCTGACTCGTCGTTTGTCTGACTATTCTTGCGAAGATGCGCGTTTTTACTCGGCAATTTGCTGACGGTGGCGACGACGGCGAAAGTTCCGGCGAGAAAACCGATCAGCAGCATCACGCTCAAATCTCTTCCGCTTCTTTCTGAATCAACAATCGTCAGTAAAATTCTGGGTATCAAAAGTATCGCGCAGATTAAGGGAATGAAAATCGTCCAGTTGAGAAACAAATTCCGCGTGTAGATGCCCAAAAGAGTCCAGCTGTCAGCCGACAGCAGCCCGATTTTCGGACTCATATAATTACTGTATTCGCGCAGATGCTGTAATTGTTCGGGTTCAGGATTCGGGCAAACTTCTCCGTCGGCAGAGACGTTCGGAACGGAAAGATTTTTCAATTTTTTCTGAACTTCTTCAACGCCGAAACTGTTTGATTGATTGTAGAAATCGAAGAATTCTTCGTTTAGTCTCTTTTTTTCGTCGTTCCATTTCAAGATTTTTTGGTCATCGATTTTGTCGGTTTCTTTTTGGTTTTCTTCATCAATTAATTTTTGAATTTCGTTTAGCCCGCTCTCGAATCGAGCCATTTGCTCGCGCCGAATCCAAGCCGAAAGCCACGCGCCCAAATAACCGCCGCCGGAAACGGTCGAAAGATAATCGAATTTATCGAGCAGATCGTTCTTCGCCAACGCCTGCACGATGCCGAGTCCGAAAGTCGCGCTGCGAATTCCGCCGCCCGAAAAACACAAAGCGGACAGTTTTTTTCCGTGAAAATCCTTTAAAACGTCGGTCAGTTCTTTTTCGCCTTCCTTTAAGGCTTCGGTCAGTTCTTCTTTGCTTCCCTTATGTCTTATAAACTTCAGTTCTTCGCAAAGAACTTGAGTCAGCAGAATTTCTTCGGTTTTTCTCGACTCGTCTGCCTGCGAATTATTTTTTGGATTTTGCGTAGAATTTTGTTTGGACATTGTTTTATTGAATTGTTTTCATCTTTGCAGTTATTGAATCTAGAAAATCTCGACGGCGCGACGGACGAAAATTAAAGAAAGTTATATCGCGCCGTTTGTTTATTAAACAAAATCGTTTTTTGAAATTTTGTATTTTTTGTCGAAAAGTCCGGCATCGGTCAGATTTTTGATAATGGTTTTTACCGTGTTGATTCTCGAAGCGTAGAGCGGCTGCCCCAACTGCAAAAGATTCGCGTAAGCCTTTTCGTAATTGCCGCCGGTGTTGAGCGCATTGATGATTTGCTGGCTCGACGCTCTGCCCTGGTGCCGGATGTCGCAGACGACCTGACAGACATTCGCCGGAAAACCATCGAGGTTGTAGCTCGCGGCATACTGCGTCATATTTTCCTTGCAATGTTCGACCGCGACCTTCACCTGAATGCGCCGGTGCGCCGCGTCGTTTGTCGCCCAATGCACGAAACGCGCCGCGCAGACCAGTTCCTGATTTTCAATCTGGTCGAGCGACGGGTTGAGATACTTCATCAATCCTTCGGTCGTCGCGTCCGACTCCAACTGCGTCATCGCGCCCGTCGTTTCGCGGTAAAAAATGCGTTTGTTCTGCACGGTTAATTTCGGGAAATACTCGTTCGCATTCGGCAGCGCGAGCAGTTCTTTAAAGAACCGTACGAAATCGCCGTTCGGAACGTGCGCCGCATACTGCATAAAACTAAAAGTAAAAAACGCGCGGTCGTAAGTGTTCAGGCAGAGAAATGAATTATTGCTCTCCGCCTTCGCCGTTGGCGCGATAAAATAAGCCCAGAAACCGTATTCGCCCGTGTAATCTTCCGGCTTGTAAGCCAGCCCGTCGGGAATCGAAAGATTAAACAAACCGTGCTTCGTATGCTGATAAACGGTTTCCTTCCCGACCAGAAACTTCGGCGCGCTGCCGCCGATGACCTACGCGAAACGCGACGTTCCGCTGTTTGAAAATGTAAAATTGATTGCCATATTTATCTCCTTTTTTGCATATCTTCCGATTGAAGCAGACTAACAACCGGTTTGGTGATTTCTTCCAGCCGGTATATTTCTGATCTCATAGTTTTTAACCGTCCGATTTATTCGGCTTGACGTTGGAAACGCCTTTGCCCGCCAAGTAACCGGCTTGGCTCAAGCCCGTTAAAAGAACGATTGATTCCGGGACCAGCGGAAGCGATCTAATATCGCCGCGCAAATCGTTCAGAAACAGCCACGAGTAAACAACGACGGCGACGACCGTCCACCCGAACATCTAGAATTTCATCAAATCCATATTCATCGGGTTTTTGTCGTCGCGGAAAAGATCGGAGAATTCGTACCAGTATTGACCGACTCCGAGTTTCATATCTATATCCGGTCGCTTTTTTGGTCTTATCATCAACGGCATAGGGCAGCTTGCCGTTCGCCGTATCGACGATGATTGTTTTGTACGGATGTTCTTCGGACGGCACGTCAACGACTATCTCCTTGCCGTCGCTTCCCAAAAAAGAATCGGCGCGTAAACCGAATAAACTTTGCTTTTTCCAAACCTCACTTTGCCCACTCCGCCCATATCTATGCCGGTAATTCTTAAAAGTTCCGCGCTCTGAGAATCGACAGTTTCGGCATATTTCGCGGGGTCGTTAAAGTCGTTCGGGGATAAATGCTCGATGCTGGTAACGCACGCGGTTTTTTCTTCGTCGTTAAGGGCGGAGATGAGACTGGAAAAAATGCCCGAACCGATGGCGATGCCGGCGAGCAAAAGCAGGGCGGGCGGTATTCGCACCCAACCCGAATCGGCAGCGTTCGCCGCCGCGTCCGTTTCCTGAACGACTTTGTAATAGTTGTCTTTGGCGGCATCCAGTTTCGTTTTGTCGCCGCTTTGCTTGAACGCGGCGATTGCCTCATCATACGAAACTTTGTAGGAATCTTTCATATCGGAAAGCAGCTGAGCGTCGTTTTTCGCCCTGGTCTGATCGGCTTCGAGCAGCGGCGTGATTTTCGTATGAATCGCCATTGCCGCCACGAACGAACCGAAAATAGTCAGCGTCCACATGAACGCTTGAAGTCTCGAAAGGCTCAGACGATTATCGCCGCCGGCGATAAAAGCCAGCAGCTTATCGGAGATTTTCGGACGTTTAATAAAGATCGTCCCGATCAGCCAAATCACGACGGGAACGAGAAAAAACAACAATGCGCCCCAAAAATACGGGTTCGGATAGTAGTGGTAGAGATTTATATAGTCCAGCCAATTTTCATATTTGTTCATAATTCTCCTTATATGTTTGCCGTTACGGCAGCGGGATCGCCGTTAGCCCGTCCGACCGTCCGGCGACCGCCTGATCGTTCATAAAACAGGTGAGGCGATAACGGCGTTCTTCGGGTTTGCCGGCGGCGATTGGCAGGCGCGAATCTTCGTAGGGCGAGCGCATATCGAAATCGAGGCGCGTCCCCAGGCGGCTTCGTCACCGCGCTGCGAATCAGTAAACACGCCGTCAAACTGTCGTTTTATCCAGTCAATCCGCACGACGCTGTTGGTGATCGCCGTGCCGGTTGCCGTCGGTTTGGCATCGGCGGGAATCGAATTATCGGGCGGCGAAACGGCGATCATCAACTGTTCGGCGACGGCTTGATTGAATTTGGAACTGAGCTTGGCGCGCTGCAAAGCCTTAATCTCTTCCGAGCTAAACCCCAAATCCGCACCCAAAAGCGGAAATTCTTTAAGAAAAACGGGTCTTCAGTCGTTTTGACCTGAATGTTTTGGGCTGGAATGTTTGTACTTCCAAAAATCAAAAAAAAAGGCGATAACCGATAAGTTGCAGATCGTTTGAAAATTTTTCATTTTTCCTCTTTCCTTAAAAAGGCAGTTTCAGCCTTTTAGACTGAAACTGCCTTTTAAGATCAGCCCGGGTTAACATCACTCCAGCGTGTTGACATCAGACCCACAACATAATAAATATCTCCTTTTACTTCGGCTTCAATTTTAGTAGTGGACGTTTTCTTCAATTTAACGTCGCCGCCAACAGAGTTGTCATTGTTGAAGAGGTCAATCTGCGCCTCTACGCCCGTATCAAAAGTTTTCGTGGATTCAAAGGTTACCGTCCAGTTTTTGGCAAGTTGGAGAAGGCTGATATAAGCGTTTTTCTCTAAAAACTTGCCGGTTAAATCGGCATCGGGTTTTCCTTTAAGTTCCGTGTAGAGTTTCATCATATCGCCCTTGCGGATGTATTTATACATCGTCCCCGCACCGTAAGTAATATCAATGGTCGATACTCTGGAATAATCCATTTGAAATTTAGCGTTGAGCGGAATACCCGGAAAAGGTCCGAGACCGACATTAAATAAATTATTTTTCTCGATTTTGAAATTTCTATGTCCCGCCGCAATATTTTGTTTTTCGACAATATCGCTTGTAATATTTAACTTGGTTTTTAACTGGGTTAATTTCTTTATGACGGCATTGGCTTCGGAAACCAATATCGGAACCGGATAATCTTTATGAAAGAAATCTTTTTTGTTTTCCTGCACAACCGCTCCCAATAACGCTTCGCCGCCATTATCAGCTTCCATTAGCTCATTCATCAAAAAAATACTTCCGATGCCTGATACTTGCCGTTTTGATAAATAATATGTTTCAATTCCCATTTTAATTTCTCCCGTATTTTGTATATGAAAGCTAAATTAAACATTATGAGATAACGATTGACTTAACTTTTGTTTTTGCCAAGGTCTAGACAAATTTCGTCTGAACCACCTTAGAAAG
Organism: uncultured Pyrinomonadaceae bacterium; assembly: GCA_964245305.1. Classification (GTDB taxonomy): domain Bacteria; phylum Acidobacteriota; class Blastocatellia; order Pyrinomonadales; family Pyrinomonadaceae. The sequence goes on along the minus strand of CAXTMQ010000049.1, from coordinate 200 downwards.
CGATAGTTAGATAGCCATCCACATTTAGAGATTGCCGTTGACTTTAGCACCGTCCGCCGATGTTGTTGCGACTGCCGAAAAAGATGCGCGGAGTCGCGCCGATGATAATCGTGAATAGTAATGTGCTTTGGTTAAAACGAGTGGAAGATGAATTAACCGTTATAAATTGTGTAATACCGGCTCGATTGCCGCCGGATTTA